>DATDLS010000390.1:0-8474 GCA_036519195.1 Occallatibacter sp.
GCAGATGTGTGGGCGCAATATCTGGCACAGGCAGGGTATGTAGTGCTCGAGCCGAACTATCGCGGCAGCAGCGGTTATGGAGAATCCTTCCGGAACCTCAACGTCGAAGATTCCAATGGCGGCGAGGTCGACGATGTAGCCCTGGGCGCACAGTATCTGGTTTCGCGCGGGCTGGCGGATCCAGCCCGGCTGGCGATCGGTGGAGGCAGCCATGGAGGAACGATGACAGCCTACATGGTTGTCCACTATCCGGATTTGTTCGCAGCTGCCATCGAGCTCTATGGCGTTGTCGATCGACAACTCTTCGTCGAACGGACCAATCCGCCTTCTGCGGTTCGTTGGATGATGAAGATGGGCGGCTCGCCAAGCGAAAAGCCTGAGGTTTATCGCAAGGCAAACGTATTGTTGCAGGTTGACAAGATCAAGACGCCACTCCTGGTGATGCATGGACAAGACGATCCCCAGGTACCTCCCGCAAACTCAGCTCTGTTCGTAAAGGCACTCAGAGAGCATCACAAGACTGTCTTTTACTTCACCTATCCAGGCGAACTGCATGGCTTTTCTCAGCCGGCACATCGTCTGGATGCCTGGCAGAAGCAGCTTGCCTTTCTCGAGCAGTACATCAATCCGAAGTATGGGACGACAACAACTTCGACCGAAGAAGTGGTTTTTCCCGGTTCGGACAAGCAGGCGAATTCTCACAATGACGAGAAATAGCCGTTTGGCCGGCTCACCGGGCAAAAAGTTTGCCTCCTCGGTATGAGCCGAAGAGGCGAGTGCCGTTCCTTTGCCCTGACGTCCGGCCGCGTGAGTGTTCAGAAGTATCCCAACACCATCATGATTTCTGAGGTACGGCCCCGCCATTCAATGCAAATGACCAATATTGCTTACTTCGAATGCTCCCGTTGCAGCTCAACCTTTCAACCCATATCCATACCCACGGTATGTGAAAAATGTGCAGGTACCCTCTACGTCCGATATGAGCTCGCGAAGCTGAAGGGTCTCGAGGCGCGTAATTCCATTGAAAAAAACAACCATCATCGCTGGCGAGGAATGTGGCGTTATCGCGATGTGTTGCCCGCAGTAGAACCTGTGACGCTCGGCGAAGGCTGGACACCGATGTTGCCGAGTCGACGCTATCGAAACGTCTTTCTGAAGGAGGAAGGAGCGAACCCCACCGGAACGTTCAAGGCGCGCGGACTTTCCACAGCAATCAGCATGCTTCGCTTCTATGGCGTGAAAAAGGTCGCCGTTCCTTCCGCCGGCAATGCCGGGGGAGCTGTTGCGGCATACTCGGCAGCAGCGGGAATCGAAGCGCACATCTTCATGCCCAAGGATGTGCCGCTCGCCAATCAGGTGGAGTGCATAGCCTATGGCGCAAATCTGACGCTCGTCGATGGGTTGATCTCAGACTGTGCGCGCATTGTGAGTGAAAGAAAGGGGGACGAAGGCTGGTTCGACCTGTCGACCTTAAAGGAACCTTTTCGCGTCGAAGGAAAAAAGACCATGGGCTACGAACTGGTGGAGCAACTCGGATGGGAGTACCCGGATGCCGTCTTCTATCCAACCGGCGGGGGTGTTGGTCTGATTGGCATGTGGAAGGCGTTTGCAGAGATGGAAGAACTTGGATGGGTGAAGGGGAAGCGGCCGAAGATGATCGCGGTGCAGGCAGCCGGATGCGCCCCCGTCGCCAAGGCGTATGACGAAGGTGCGGCCACGAGCGAGATGTTCCAGAATGCAGCAACCTTCGCTTCCGGTCTTCGTGTGCCAAAACCCTATGGCGACTACATCATTCTCGATGATGTGAGGAAATCCCAGGGGACTGTGGTGGCCTTAAGTGACCAACAACTCCTCGCATCGTTGCGTGACTGGGCATCCAAGGAAGGCCTTCTACTTTCCCCGGAAGGGGCGGCGTCTACAGCGGCATACGATCATCTGATTGAGACCGGGTTTCTTAAGCCATCTGATCGAGTTGTATTGTTCAACACCGGTTCAGGAAACAAGTACACCGACGTTTTGGCCCAATCTTTTGGTTTACCCAAGGGCATTCTATTGATCGATGACAAAACTGGAATTGATGAAGCCAGGTCGAGAGAAAAAACATGCTCGATGTGATTGGAACCGTATCCTTCAACCAAGCGATTACACGTCGGGTTCGGGCAGTCAAGCGCATTTTGTTCGCTGGTATCGAGGACGTTTGTGTCGAGGACGATCATCGCCCGAATTTGATTGGTTCGACCGGGAAGCCCCGCCATTCCTGGGTCGGCTCATCGATGGTGGCTCCTCGGCCGCGAAAGAAGGCAACAGAGGTTGTGCCAAATCCGACTGCTGGAGTGTCCTTTTCGACATGGGAGGCGCGGAGGATTTCGGGGCTTCTGCTTCCATGCTGCGCATGGCGCGGGGCCTGGAGACGGGCTTTCAGAGGACCTTCGACATGGACCACGATCGCGGGCGCTCGCGGTCCATCGCCCCTTGCTCCTTCCTTGACTCGCCTGCTCTTTGAGCCCCGGTCCCTCAGTCGCTCGATTCCCCTCCCTTACTCTCTGTACTTTACTGAGCAGCCGTAAGGCCGGGTCAAGGCCGGGTTGACCGGCCTGCCCGCCATGGATGCGGTCAGAGCGTCGGAGAAGTAGTTGTCAGCGCCTTTGATGTCTTCCGGATCGGGGGTGGGGCGGTTGTCGATGGCGCCGTCGTAGATGACTTTGCCGGCGGGGTTAATGACGATCATCTGCGGGGTGGTTTTGGCATTGTAGAGGCGGCCAATTTTGCCATCCGAATCCATCAGAACCGCGGTCGGAGCGGCGTGCATCTGGGCCAGATATTCATTTTCCTGGAACGGCGTTACATAGCCCTGACTGCCGGGAGCTGAAGAGATGACAGTGAACCAGACGACGCCTTGGGCGGTCCACTCTTTCTGCAAGGCTTGCATGTTCCCGGATACATAGTGCTTGCGGGTGTATGGGCAGCCCTGGTTGTGCCATTCGAGGACCACATATTTTCCACGAAATTGAACAAGAGACTGGCTTTGGCCGCGCGAGTCATGGACGGTGAATGCAGGCGCCTGATCTCCGACTCGGGCTTGCGCGTGGGCGCCGGTGGCGAAGCCTGAGATCACAAGGCTGAGGATCGCCAAAGCGGATCCCAGAACCAGTTCGTGGGCGACCAGGCGTGGGAGAGAAAATCTGCCAGAGGTCATGAAAATCAACCTCCTCCCAAAGGAAATCCGGGATGGTCGATCATGAAGGGGAATGTCCGGAGGGAACCTGCGGCCATTCCCTGCAAGTTTCAGCTGCCTTCCGTTGCCAGCTGCTTACTTCAGATTGGACGTCAACGCGACCGTTGGGGTTGCGCTGCGCGGCAGCTTGTTGAGGGCGTCAAGGACGATGCTGGGGGTGAGCGCCTCGGGCAACAGCGTGGGGGTCTTGTCTCCGGGCACATAGAGCGCATACGCGGGAACGCCGCTGCGGCCGAGGGCGGCGAGGGTTTGGGTGATGGCGTCGTCTCCGCGGGTCCAGTCGGCTTTCAGGAGGGCTACGTTGCCATTCTGGAAGGCTTTTTGGACAGAGGGCTGGTTGAGAGCGACACGCTCGTTGACCTGGCAGCTCAGGCACCAGCTGGCGGTGAAGTCGACCATGACGGGACGGCCCTGCGCCTGGTAGCGGGCGACAGCTTCGGCCGACCAGGGCTGCCATACGCCGGAAGCCTGGGCGGTGGTTGCCTCTTCCGAGGCGCGGGCCAGTCTGCCTGGGGCAATGACGCTGACGGCGGCGGCGGCGAGGACGATGAGGCTGGCCACCAGCGATGCCCAACGCCTGGCAGGCCAGCGGCCGAGGAACCAGCCGGCGATGGCGAGGAGAAGGAAGCTGGGCAAGAGGGCGAGCAGTGTGTCTGCACCGTAGCCGCGGGCAAGCACCCAGGCGAGCCCGATAACGGTAGCGAAGATGGGAATGGCGACGGCCTGCTTGAGGACCTCCATCCAGACGCCGGGACGGGGGAGCAGACGGGTCCAGGCGGGCTGGAATGTGAGCGCCAAATACGGCACGGCCAGGCCCAGCGCGAGCGCCGTAAAGACGGCGAAAGTGACCGCGGCGCTTTGCTCGAGAGCATAGCCCAGAGCTGCTCCCATAAAGGGAGCGGTGCAGGGCGTGGCGACCACGACGGCGAGAACTCCGGTAAAGAAGCTGCCGGAGTAGCCCTGCCGGGCGGCAAGCGAGCCGCCGGCACTGGTGAACGTGAGGCCGATTTCGAACTGTCCGGCGAGCGAGAGGCCGAGGAAAAACAGCAGGCCGGCCATGAGGGCGAGAAAGACGGGAGATTGGAACTGGAATCCCCACCCGAGCTTGGAGCCGGCGCCGCGGAGAGCGAGCAGTACGGCGACCAGGGCCCAGAAGGAAGCCAGAATGCCGGCCGTATAAACCAGGCCGTGGGTGCGGAGCTGGTGGCGCTCCTCATTGCCGGAGTTGACCAGCGAGAGGCCCTTCAGGAAAAGCACTGGGAAGACGCAGGGCATGAGGTTGAGGATCAGCCCGCCGAGGAAGGCGAGACCGACGGCCTCGAAAAAGCCGGGGCCGGAGGCCTGCGCGGGTGAAGATGGCACCGAAGCCGGGGTCGCGATCGGGCTTGGGGCAGGCTGAGGGGCGGGAGCGGCCGGAAGGGCGCTGGCTGCCTGCGGAGAACTGATCGGGGCGGGTGACTTGGACTGAGCCGGGGACGCTGCCGGCGATGCGGCCGGCGATGCCACAGCGGAGGGTGATGCGGCCTGGGCCGGGGTTCCGACCGAGGCCGCGATGTCGTAGGCGCGGCCACCGGAGAGCTCCAGAACTCCTTTTAATTCTGCTGGATTAGCAGTTAAATTGACGTCTTTCTTTAAATCCAGAGTCAGGCCGTTCGGGGTCGGCGTCAACGTCTGCGGGGCGGGATTGTCGATTACGTCCTGATCGGCCGGGAAGAAGGTGGCGGATGTTTCCTTGCGGCCGGTGTCGACTGCGAGCCGGAAGCCTTCCTTCGTCGGTTGAAAGATCGCTTTCATTTCTCCCGGTAAAGGCTTGGGAAGACGACTACTTAGGCGCTTGAAGAGGTCGGTGTCCTGAGGAACAAAAGCGGATTTGGCGGGCGGGCTGGCAATGCCGCGGGTGACCTCGAGTTCGGCTTTGCCGGGGATGCAGCTGGCCTGGCAGACCAGCCAGTCGACTTTGGCGTGGAGGATAGCCCAGCCGGGTTTCGCGGAATCGGCGACTGTGACTTTGAAGGGAAACAGGACTTCGTCTTCATAACCAAAATCCATGAGGGGGCCGAGCGGGAGGCGCTTGGGGGCGGGAAACTGGAGTGGGCCGGCGGTGATGCCTTCGGGGAGGGTCCACTTCATGTGGGGCGGTTCGCCGGCGTCTCCAGCGTTCTTCCAATAGACGTGCCAGCCGGGATCAATCTTGAAGTAGAGGCCGGCGTCGGCCGCCGCCCCGCGATTGATTGCCGAAGCGGGAACAACCAGCTGCACGTGGACATGCGGGGCGTCGGCGGCGGCACTGGAGACGGCGTGGGCGAATTGGCCGGAGGCCACGAGGAGGAGCGGCAACACGAAAATCGAGGCAAGGCGGCGCATATTTCTGACGAGAAGTCTCCTGACCGTTGGACTCAGTCTACAGAAGGATGGACTCGGAAGGCAGAAGGTTTCACGATCCGCAAAAGGATTCACGGCTGGCGAGCTAGATCGGGGCGTGCGGCGTGCTCGCGGAAGATGCAATCATTCTGGACACACTCGACGCCAGCGGCTCGGGCGCGGTCGACCGCTTCTTCGTGCACGACTTCATCTTGAAGCCATAAATATCTGATTTTTAGACGAATAACATCATCAACGATGGCGGGGACAAACTCCGAGGCGCGGAAGACATCGACCAGGTCGATCGGCTCGCCAGTCTCGAGCAACGAGGCGTTCTGGGCGGCGTCAAGGTCGGGATAGCACTTCATTTCGAGGACTTTGGAGAGAGCGGGGTTGACGGGGAGGATGAGGTAGCCATTGCCGGCTAAGTAACGGCCGATGTTATGGCTGGCGCGCCAGCTCTTGTCGCTCATGCCGACGACGGCGATGTTTTTGGAGGTGCGGAGCATGGCGTCGATGACTGCCGGATCGTTCCTCATGGTTCACCTTTTTTTTGCGCGCTCTTGATCATTTCTTCCAGATAGGGGGCGCAGTTCCCTGCTTCCAGGTTGACGATTTCAGGCTAGCAGACTGGGCGGTAGGATTGGGCAATTGCCCTGCCTGGCTGGTAGCTGGATTAGTTTTAAACAAGCTATCCATCACGGAATCAAATACTTGTCGAGAAGAAATTGATGTGTTGGTTCAAAGCCCGTACCGTCAAACTCAGACGAGGGTGCGGCTTCCAGGTTGGCGGGCTAAAGGTCGAGATCCTCGGCAACCTCGGGAGCTACTTCGGTGCCGCGGCGTTTGGCCAAGAGATAACCGCGCAGGAAGGGCTCGAGGTAGCCGTCAAGAACCTTGTCGACGTCGCCGACTTCGACCTTGGTGCGGTGGTCCTTGGCGATGCGGTAGGGCTGCAAGACATAGGACCGGATCTGTGAGCCGAAGTTGATTTCGAGCTTGGAGTCTTCGAGCTTTTTGCTGATGGCTTTCTTCTTGTCGAGCTCGTACTCGTAGAGGCGCGAGCGGAGCATCTTCATGGCCTTCTCGCGATTCTTGTGCTGGGAGCGTTCGTTCTGGCACTGGACGACGATTCCGGTGGGAAGGTGGGTCATGCGGACGGCCGAGTCCGTAGTGTTGACGTGCTGGCCTCCCTTGCCGCCGGAGCGGTAGGTGTCAATGCGCAGGTCTTCCACCTTGATGTCGACCTGGATGGAGTCGTCGATTTCAGGTGAGACGTAGACCGAGGCGAAGGAGGTGTGGCGACGCTTGGCCGAGTCAAAGGGCGAGATGCGGACCAGGCGGTGGACGCCGCTTTCGCCGGCCAGTTGGCCGAAGGCGAACTCGCCGATGATGGTGAAGGTAGCGGACTTGATGCCGGCTTCTTCGCCATCCTGGTAGTCGTTCATTTCGGTTTTGAAGCCCTGCTGCTCAGCCCAGCGCAGGTACATGCGCATGAGCATCTCGGCCCAGTCCTGGGACTCGGTGCCGCCGGCGCCGGGGTGGACGGTGAGAATTGCATTCAGCGGATCGGCTTCGCCGTTCAACATAGTCCTTGCTTCCAAGGCTTCATTGAAGGTGGCGAGAGCTTTGATGTTCTGCTCAAGGTCGGCGAGGACGTCTTCGCCTTCTTTGGCTAGCTCGAAGTAAGCTTCGATGTCGCCGGTGCGGCGGAGCATCTCCTCATCGTCGGCGACCATCATTTCGAGGCGCTTGCGGTCGCGCATGAGAGGTTTGGACGCAGCGGGGTCGTTCCAGAGGGCTGGATCGGCGAGTCTGGTTTCTATTTCGGCGAGTTCGCGGCGGATACGAGCGGGGTCAAAGATACTCCCGCAGGTCGCGCGTTTGGTTGCGCACGGGAGCATATGCGAATTCGAGATCGTTCAAGGACGACATATGTTTGCTCTTATGACCTGACTTTGATTTGAGCCTTGACGACAGGGCTGGCACGGAAGGCCCAGACAAGAACGCCTAGTCCAAGTATGGCACAGAGCCAGGCGAAAAGGTCCCCGTGGGCTGTGTAAAAAGTGACGTCGTCGCGGAAGGCGAACTGGGCAGGCAGGGCGTCGACCTGATGGCGGGGAATGCTCTGGCGGACACGGCCTTCGGGGTCGATGACCGCGGTAACGCCGTTGTTGGTGTCGCGCAGGATCCAGCGGCGGTTTTCGATGGCGCGCATGCGGACCATGTTGAGATGCTGCCAGGGAGCGCTGGTGTCGCCGTACCAGCCATCGTCACTGATGTTGACCAGGACTTCGGCGCCGAGCTGGGAGAACTGGCGGATTTCATCGGCGAAAACCGACTCGTAGCAGATGAAGACGCCGTAGCCGTGGACTTGACCGTTGGCGGTGGGCAGGTGGAAGACCTTGCGCTCGTCGCCGCGGGTGAACCTGGAGACGCGGCCGGTGAGCTTGCGTGCGAACGTGAGCAGCTTTGCGAAGGGGACGTATTCGCCGAAGGGGACCAGATGGATCTTGTCGTAGCGGCCGACGCGCTCCCCGTTTGCGCCGATGACTAAGGCGGAGTTGAAGTAGTTCCAGTCCTGGGTGGGAGTGTCAAACGACCAGCCGATGTTGCCGACAATGAGTGGTGCGCCGACGGTGTGGGCGATGTTGGCCAGAGAGTGGCGGAAGGGGGGATCGTTCTCTTCAAAGGGTGCGGGCGACTCGGGCCAGACCACAAGGTCAGGATGGGTGGGAGAAGCAGGACAGAGGATTTCGCCGCTCGGAGCGTCGGTTTCCGGGATGCCGGCGATGTATGGCTTGCACTGCTGGCCGGCGAGACGGGTGAACTGTGCCATGTGGCTATCCCATTCGCCGGGGCCATCCCAGCGGCTTTG
>DATDLS010000391.1:0-10942 GCA_036519195.1 Occallatibacter sp.
CTCCACACTGTCCCAGTGCGATCTTCTAGAATTGAATTGATGCGCCCGAGGTTGTCCAGATAATTGATCAGATGCCCGTCTTTCAGGCGGGCCAAATGAGTTCCGGTCCCGATCCATAAGCTTCCATCACTTCCTGCTAAAAGCGAATAGATGCCTCCTGATAATTGCTTTGCATCGGGCGGATTCCATTCAACAAAATGCGTTCCGTCAAATCGCAAAAGTCCACCCTCGGTTCCAATCCATATATAGCCATCATTCGTCTGGACAATGGCAGTCGCCGTGCCGCTGAAATAGCCGTCCTGCATTCTCCAGGCGGTATGTGCAAATTGGGTAATCTGCTTGCTGGAATCGACTGCGAGGCATGACTCTCCAGCCAAGAGCAGGAGCAAGCAGAGCGGAATGGACAGCAAGTTGGTCAACTTTGCAGCCTCGGTTACAGACGGTATTACCACTTGTTCCGTCGCGTGAAGACCGGGTTCCCGCTGCCGAAGATGATCGCACGAACACGAGTGCCGTCACATCTTGTTCCAGCAGCGAGACACAAATATCGATGACATCAGATGCGCATCCGGCACTTAAAATACGGGTGTCTCTTCATCGCAGAATAACGCAATTTGCGGCCTGCCTACTTCTGCCTGACGGCATGGTGATCGCTGGAAAGCTCTGCCGGAGTCTCGGCCAGATCGATGGACCGTGCCACCATGAACCTATTTTTATGCGATCGAATGATCGCGATGAGTCCATTCACGGAACCCGGGACGGCCTTCCCGTGCAAAATCCGAACGGGCTTCGGCTGAACCACCGCATGTACCTCAATTCTTTTTTTTGTATCAAGTCGACCTCGTCGCATCAGTAGTCAGACCCCGATACTCCCGATTCGCATGAAAACCGAATGCTCTCGGGGATGAATGAGGCCTGCATATGAGTTGGGATCTTCTTCCAGACAGTGGTGATCAAACAAATGCGAAGTGCGCAATATCGTGAACGGGTCGGCCGGGGGTGTGCAGACCTTCCATCAACCACCATGCCTTCACAATTGTCGGGGTAGCTCCCCCCGCGGTTTCGCCTTGCGGGCAGTCGGCACGTCGATGTTGAAGCAGGGCGTTGTAAACGGCCGGCAACCTGTGATCCATGATTTGATCGCAAAAAGCTCGGCAAACAATTCTTGGCTAACAGCCGTGGCTGTTGAAAAACCCCTCTCCAAAATACCGCAGAGAATAGATCACGTCACGATGCCCCACATACCATTTGCCGTGGCCGCACAGACATTTTCCATCCACGAAATTGCGCTGACTTTTCAGAGATTTCGAGTCTTTCAACACCCACAGCCCAACTCACTCATCGGACGACATCGGATCGGTCGGTGCCTTGCCTCTGTGAAGCTTGAGTGGTCACCGACTTGCAAACTGCTTGACCCACGGCCCCGTTCTGTTTCAGATCGTCAGTTGCCCGGCGCTGGAGTTACCATCCCAGGCCCTTGGCCATGGTCTTTACCATGGTGCCGTTCGCATCATCGTCTTTCACGGCCCACGCGTAGGCTCCGCCAAGACCGCCGGGAACTTTCAGGTCGATGTAAAGCATCTTCAGTAACGCCGTGTCGGGGTTGTCGTACGTGAAGAAGGTTTCCGACGCCGGATCGTAAAGCGATACAGCGATCCTTTGCGCATCGAACCAGGTTTTGTATCCGTTGGCGGTCAGATTCTCAAGCGATGCATAGGTCGCCGTCCCAGGGGTCAGGAGCAGGTCGCATCCTGGCGTGCCGCCGCTCAGATCGGCACACAGGCCTGTCCCATTGGCAAGGGGTACGGCGGAGGGGCCGGTTGACTCCTGATAGAGGCCATGGTTCACATTGGGAACGCCGGTCCAACCGGCGCCATAGAGAGGCACGCCCATGGTGTACTTCGATGGCGGAACGCCGGCTTTGAGATAGGCGTCTACCGTTGAGTCGATGTCCAGGCCTTGACCATTGAGCGGGTCCTGCCGGGAATCGAACAGCGGCGACGCGTCGTTGGTTTGGGTGTCCCACGATCCGGCGTAGTTGTAGCCATCGATGGTGATGAAATCCACCTGCGCGGCCGCCTGTTTCAGGTTGATGTTCACATAGTTCTGCGCGCCCGCGGGGCCATCGAACGACATGACATATTTCTTATGTGTCGTTGTTGAAAGGGCGTCCAACTGTTTACGGAACTCGGTCAGCAAGGCAGTAAAGTTCTCTGTGTCAGTGGCGGTGGGAAACTCCCAGTCGATATTGAAGCCGTCGAACAGGCCGGGAGCGGAGATGCCCGGGGCGATGTTTCCCTGGACAAACAAGTTGATGCAGGAGGAGGCCAACGCCTGGCGTCCGGCTTCTGTACTGGACGCGCTCACAAAGGCGGCAAGGTTCGTTGACGACGCGCCGCCGATCGACATCAGTACTTTCAGGTTTGGATGGAGCTGTTTGAGTTGTTGAATCGCGGCAAAGTTCCCAAAGAGCGGGCCGGTGTACGCGGTGCCGCTGACGCTGGGCAGAGAGGGCGACTGATAGTCGGCCCAGGTGTCGGCGAAGGCGCAGGCCGGAGCCGGGGTCGTGGAGACATTGGCAAAGGCGTAGATGAGATGCGTCAGTTTGTCCGCCACGCCGTTCTGCTGCATGTTGGCGATGTTGTATCCAGCGTAGTAAATACTCCACTCTTCGTAGTAACCGCCCAGAATCTTGTCCTGTTTACCGGGTTGCGCATGCGAGGGACATGCGGATGCGAAGACCACCAGAAGAGTGGTCAACACTGGTAGGCAAAAGTCGATGGTAGACCGTTTAGACATTGGCAGCGCTCCTAGATATGGAAGTTCAGATTGGCGGAGTATAGGCCGGCGCGTAAAAAGAGGCAATGATTATTTTGATTAAAAATGATCGTTATTTTGACTTAACCAACGGATCTAGAACGAAGAGTCGATTTATTTTCCTGAAAATGCCCATAACAGGCCTGTCTCTCGGTGCGGCGCGCCGTGCTCTGGAGCGCGAGGGGAAGATTGAAATTCGATCAGAATCACAATGCCGGCAAGCCAGAGGAAAGACTTGTCCTGAGGCATCAGATTGGAGGCTGGGGAGTCGGATAAGGTGAGGATCAACAGTGGGCACATTTTCACTGATTTTTTCTTGGCTTCGTTTTGCTAAGCTATTGATTTTATTGGCTCATCAGGCAGACTTCGAATCGATCCCCCTCGCCTCAAGGAACCATATCAACGACGGACGCGGAATGGCTGCCTCGAGTGTTGACAAGAAACCATAGGGAATCTTGAGCTATGGTCAGCGTGGGGTTATCGCAGGATTTTGTGACCTGACTTCCCCGCCCTCCCTACACCGCATGATCACCGAAAGGCCGCCACCAGCCCACTGACGATGACCTGGTATTTGCTGTCGGGAAATGGGCTGGCCAGACATTGACTCTACGGTTCGGCCGCTCTCACGGCCCCCGAATACAATGCGGCAATCGGTGACCGAGAACTGAATGGCAGTACGTTGCGGATAAACTTCCCGTCTTTGATCCCCGGCCAGAAGGCAGGGGAATTCCCGGCGGAGATCGTTAAAATAAGAGTGATGAGAGCGGCACCAGCAGAGATTTCGACCGCAAGAGCCCGCTTGCGTCGTCTGAATACGGGTGACTTGGCTCAATTTGCGAAGATGAATGCAGATGCCGGTGTCATGCGGTTTTTCCCCAATCCGATGACGTTTGATGAAAGTCGCGCAGCGCATCAAATGATCAATTCCAGTTTTGATGAAAGAGGTTTCGGCATTTACGCTGTCGAATTTGAGTCACAATTCGCTGGTGTTGTGGGACTTTCGATTCCGTCATTCCAAAGCTGGTTTACGCCCTGCGTAGAGATTCTGTGGCGGCTCCAGACTTGCTTTTGGGGCAAGGGGCTTGCCCCTGAAGCCGCGAAAGCGGTTTTATCCATGGCATTCAGCACACTTTTGCTGCCAGAGGTATTTGCTTTCGCTATACCGGAAAATCGCCAATCGATTCGGGTGATGGAGAAGCTGGGAATGAAGCCACACAAACCAGCCTTCTTCGATCATCCTGCAATAGAAGCGCCTGCCTGGAAGCGGCACGTCTTATATCATGTTGACCCGTCATCTTTGCTCGAGTTCAGCTCTAAATCCGTTTGAGTCGAGCGTTCCCGTCGAGCCACTGCGCTAGCGGAATTGATTGGGCGCTTCCCAATCGACTAGGACAGGAATCGTCGGACTATCACTAAAACCTGAGGAGAACTACAGGCGATGAATTTTGATCTCGAAAAAGCCCCCGGCGACGCCTATAAGCTACTGGTGGGTCTGGTGGCGCCGAGGCCCATTGCGCTGATCACGAGCATGGATGAAAATGGCATGCTTAATGCGGCGCCTTTCAGCGCCTACAACTATCTTTGTACCGACCCACCGATCGTGGGTGTGGGCGTGACCAATCGACCAGGCGAGCACTTTGTGCCTAAAGACACGGCACGTAACATTCGCCGCACCGGCGAGTTCGTCGTCAATGTCGTTACGGAGGATATTGCCCGTAAGATGAACTTGTGCGCGACCGATTTTCCGGCTGGGATGAGCGAAGTGGCGCTTGCCGGGTTTACCACCGCGCCTTCGCAGATTGTGAAGCCGCCGCGACTGGCCGAGGCTCATGCGGCTCTTGAGTGTCGCGAATATACGACGATGGAGATTGGTCGCTCCCGCATCATCCTCGGACGCGTTGTTGCGGTCTACGTTGAGGATCGTTTCGTGGATCCTGAGGGCCCGTACATTAAGGCTGAGGATCTGCATGCCATCGGCCGGATGAACGGACTGGGAAATTACGTCCGCACGCGCGATGCGTTCATGACCATCCCGCGCATTTCCTATGAAGAGTGGAAGCACCGGAATCCATAAGCCGGCCATCAAGGCAGATGCGATTCTTCCCGATGGCAGTCCTCGTCAGCTTGTCAAAAAGCAAAGTGATTCTCCGCTCAGTTGGCCCCAAACCCGGACGTTATAAGTTGCTCGATCCTTTCGAGAGAACGTTGATCAGGCAGCAATCAGAATGGAGTTCACGAACAACGCAAGTCAATATTTTCCTTGAATTTGCATCGATTTTTTCAAGTTGCACTGGAGGGCGCGCATTCGCCGGCTCGCCGAATCCAAGGCAGAGGCGTTCAAGCAAAAGACCTTCGACAAAGCCGTCGAGATGCTGAACGAGCGCGTGAAAAATGTTCAGGCGGCTCGGTAACAGGCGGATGCGGAACGAGCATCGCTCCCGCAGCTGACCGACATCTCCGCTCTCCCGCAAAGGTCCTTATTGCCCTTTGGCCTTCGCTCCCATGTTGCGCGGAATAAACTCCTGGATCACATCGGCAACCATGGTCGCCCCGGCATCGACCAGAGCAATGCTGAACACCACGGCGGTCCCGCGATTCCTCTCTGGATAGTAGGTGTTCGCGATCGCGCCCGAACTCAGGTACCCGCCCACACTGGAGTAGTTTGGCTGCCAGTGCCCGTTGTCCCCCTTGGCGATGAACGGACCCGAAAGCGCATGCAGCACACGCGATTTCTTCGAGCCGGTGCCCTGGTAGAAGTACCTTGGATCCTGATGCAGGACCGCGGGCAGCACAGCCCCACCGATCATGATATCCGTAAAGCCGTTGGCATAGTCAGCGCCCACCCGCTTGGCATAGCCCTGAAACCCCTGTCCGTACCGAGGACTATTATCGGCCTGCTTGATCCCCGCCAGGAAAAAGTCTGCGCCGATGGAAAATGGATCGATCGCCGTGCGGAAGGCAAGCTTGAACTTCAGTTTCGAGCCTAGCGGCACAGGGTTCGGATCGTAGACTGCGTAGAACATTGGCAGAACACCAAAGGCTCGTTGCTTTGTCTCCAAATCCACCTGTTGCGCGGCGATCTCTTCCGTTGAGCCGGCAGCCTGCACGGTAACCATATCGGTCACCGCGAGCGTAATGCCGGTCACGTCCAGGTACTGACCTGGCGCGAGCGAGACGCTCGGCAAACTCCAGTCTCCAAAGCCCTTTGCGCTCACAGTAAGCCGATAGGAGACCCCTGACTTCACACCGGAAAGCTGAAAAAAGCCGTAACTGTTGGTCTGAGCCGTATAACGATCACCCGACACGATGCCCTGGAGAACGACCGAAGCGTTCGGAATCGTACCGCTGTTGGTGTCCATCGCCGTGCCAATGATTGTTGCTGGCTGCGGCGCCGGCGCAGAAACATCCTGTGCCTCCGCTCCTCCTTGCACCGCCGCGCAGACTAACAAGAACAAGAGAATATAAGGCACCAGCCTGAAGCGCACCATACACAACGTCAGATGCCGGAGAAGGCGCGCAGATTCGCGGAATTTCTAGACCCGCCGTTGCCGGTAAAGTGCCAGCGTGAAAATAGCATGGGCAATCCTTACCATCTGCTGTTCTGTTGCCTCTGCCCCGGGTCAAGATCCGTGCTCAAAGGCTACATTACATTACGCACCGCTTCATGACGAGATCGAGGTGCAGATTGGAACACAGTCTGCCGAGACGCGGCATTCTGCGTCGAAAACGGGTTCGTCTTTTTTATCGATTCGGACCATTCTGAGCCGACGCCGACTCCAGTCTACGTGCAGCAAATGGGTGCCTATCGGTGGCAACACGCTGCTGAGGGCGCCGGGGCTTGGGACTGCAGCACTTGGCGGTCTGGTCACGTTCGTGGGGGGAGAATCCGAGCATGATCAACGAGCATGATCAATTCGAGCGAATGCGCAGGGACTTCTCCGAATGGTGATCGATTACATGATTGGCGCAATCGGTCCGCCAGCGCTGCGCACAGTTGCCGTGAACGGTCTTCTTTCTCTTTTCAATTCAGGCCGGACACAAATCCCGGTCGAATGACCGGCAGACAGAAAAAACCGGATCACTTCCAGTTTGGCGACTGTCCGGGGACGGGACAGAATGTCGTTGTTAGCGCGCCCAAGCCGTAAGGCCACCATCCACGATCATGGACTGCCCTGTAACATAGGACGCCGCATCGCTACAGAGCCACAAGACAGCTTCGGCGGCCTCCTCGGGCCTGCCAATGCGCCCCACCGGAACTAAAGCCGCGTATCGTTTGAAAGCCTCTTCGACCTTCGCGGGGTCGCCGCCTGCCATCCGACTCACAACAGTTTGAAGCATCTCCGTATCGAATCCACCGGCGACAAGAGCATTGACCCGGATGCCATGCGCGGCATACTCCTGAGCCGCGGACTTGGTGAGCGCTAAAATCCCAGCTTTGGACATGGCGTAAAGAGCTGCATTGGCAACACCGCCGAGTCCGTTCACCGAGGAGGTGTTGACGATTGCTCCCCCGGCTGGTTGTTGTTTCTGCATCTGTCCAAGTTCGTACTTCATCGACAGCCAGACGCTTTTCAAATTGGAGGAGACTTCGGCGTCGAAGTCGCGTTCGTCGTAGTCTCCCGTACGAACAGTTTTGTTCAGAACTGCGGCGTTATTGAATGCGAAATCGAGCCGTCCAAATCTTCCGACCGCCTGTGCTATGAGGAACTGAACCTGATTGCTGTCGGACACATCGGCTTGAACAAAAAGGGCCTTCGCACCGGTTGCGGTGATTTCCTGCTCAACTTTCTCGCCTCGTTCTGCCCCACGGGCGGCAACAACAACGCTGGCCCCCGCCCTCGCAAAAAGTAATGCCGCCGCTCTGCCGATTCCGGAGCTCCCGCCCGTTATGAGGACAACCTTCCCGTTCATCGGCTTCGCCTCGCCATAAAATCTCCTGTGAGCAATGAGGGCATCCTGCCTTCTATGGGTTACCTTAGCACGCGATTGCACTCATATATGCTCAGAGCGCTGTGCCCGGAGAAACAGAGTTTAAGCGCTCAGATGCGCGATTTTGACCGCAGACGGGCAATCCTGAAGTTGAGCCCGACGGACTCGCCCGTATTCGACAGCATGGTTCACGCGTTATGTGCTCACGAAATCCGGGTCGCCTGCTCTCATGCCGATCTCCGCGGCCCCGCCCACAAAATGATCAACAGCACAAACGGGCGACTCATGTGCCCACGCAGATTAACTGCCAGTTCTCTTCAGGCTGCTTCATCGAAACTGGGGCGCAGGTCGTGATGGATGCGGCGAGGAAAGCAAGTGGCAGGTTGCGGTGCTTGGTGGGATTGAAGAGCGAGGTTTCCATGCTGCATGCTCCTTTCGATCGGTTGAGAGCGGTGGCGACAAGCACCCTGCGGGTGATGATCAACTTGCCCGCTCCATGCGGCAGAAGGACGGCACAGTCAAGATCATGGACTCGCGCGTATATCCCGACGGCGCCAAAAGTTCGTTGAGCCAGTGCGTAGAGGAGTGGATCGGCGAAGGGCAGGGTAAGTTGGCGTTAGCACGCCCGATCGGCCGTACACGGGAGCAGTTCCATAGGAGCCATCCCAACCGGATCAGAAGAAGGATGTCACCATGATGGCCGCAAGGTCTTCGGAAGCTCAGAAAGGGTGTGGACAAGCTATCGAGCTAGAATTGATCTGTGCGAGACACCATCATTGCTCGAAATCTCCTCTCCTTACCGCTCTTGCTGGCTTTCACCGGCTGCGGCAAACCATCCCTGGATGTGCCCGGCTCCCTGAATACCGTCGGCCAGTCGACGCCCATAACCGTTCACATCCACAATGCTCACGGCGTCACCAAGCTTGCCGCGACCTGGGAGCAGAACGGCGCCCAGTACCAGGCCTGGCAAGCTACCGCTGGCTCCACAGGCGCTGAGGCCACCTTCAACTTCGATGTAGGCGTCAAGACCACGCCCCAGTTGCGGGACGGCCATGCCCGCCTGATCATTGAAGCCTCGCGCGGCGGGCTGTTCCATAGCACGGCCCGCTGGGAACGTGAGGTTAACGTGGTTACCCAGCCGCCCCTGGTCAGCGCCGATTCGGATCAGCACTACCTGTACCTCGGCATGGCCGATCTCGCCACTATGAACGTCACCGGTTCTTATTCGGCGGCCGGCATCCGAGTCGGCGACCAGACCTTCCGCGCGTGGCCAATGCCCGGCGGCAAGCCCGGCCTTTTCTCCCTGTTTGCCTTTGCCTGGAACATGCCTGCCGGCACCACGCCCCTGGTCTATGCCGCCAACGGTTCCGGTAACGACGTGACTACGCCACTGACCGTCATCTTCCCGAAGAAGGAGCAACCGGTCTACACCAAGCACGAACTCCAGATCTCCGACCAGTTTATGCAGAAGGTCCTGGGCGAGCTTGATCCGAACGGCACCGGCGATCCCGTCGCCCGCTTTGTGAAGATCAACAGCGAGATGCGCAAGGCCAACAACAAGACCCTGGCCGACCTGCGCTTCAAGACCGCCGATCGGTTCCTTTGGTCCCAGCCGTTCACGCGTCAGTCGCACTCGCAGGCCGAGGCCACCTTCGCAGACGTGCGCGACTACATCTACCACGGCACCAAGATCGACCAGCAGGTGCACCTCGGCTACGATCTCGCCGCCACCCAGCATGTGGGCGTCGAGTCCTCCAACGACGGCCGTGTCGTCTGGGCCGCTCCGCTCGGCATCTACGGCAACTGCATCGTGGTCGACCACGGCTATGGCCTGCAAACCATCTACGGTCATCTAAGCCGGATCGATGTGCACGAGGGTGACATCGTCAAGCGCGGACAGGTGATGGGCCTTAGCGGAATGACTGGCATGGCCGGAGGCGACCACGTCCACTTCGCCATGCAGCTGGACGGGGTCCAGATCGACCCCAAGGAGTGGTGGGACGCGCACTGGATCCAGGATCACATTGCCCGCCGCGTCGATCTGCCCGGCTTCAGCAAATAACCACAGCCGGGGAGGACCCGGTTCTCCGATCCGCGCTCCATTGGGAGGGTTGCGAACGGCAGAACAGCGGAAGCGATGCTTTCGTTATCGTCTCAGCTGCTCAGTTCGTCGCCCAGTCTCGCTGCGCTGGTAACGACGATTGGCCTCAAGTAGTTGCTGCTTCCCTGCTTTGGTTTTACACGGCTGCGGCTTCGGCGCTTCGCCAGAATTGCCCCTTAACTGTCCCATCCCATTATCCAAAAAGCCTAACGCGCTCCTGTTCCCGAATGACCGATCTATTCCGGCCTTGAAGCAGGCCGAAGAGGGTAATCTCCCCGGTCACCTTATTCGAATTTCGATCCACGACTGGAAGGGTGGAAAGGCCCTCAGTTGCCATCAACTCCGCCGCGCTCCGGCAAGTGCAGTCTGCATAGATAAAAAGCTCCGGCGGAATCGAAGATGCGGCTATTCGGGCTGGCGACATCAATTCCTCGACGATAACAGTCTCCAACGGATCAACTCCGTACTCCCGCGTCAAATGGTATCCACGTCGGCTCAGTTTTTCTGTCAGGATCGAGCGTGGCATGAGCAAAGCAGTGACAAGATAGGCCGAGATGCAGCCCAGCGTCAGCGGCAGGAGGGCCGGAAGACAGTGAGTGACCTCCAAACTGAATAGGATCGCTGTCAAAGGCACCCCAAGAGAGCCGGCGAGCATAGCTCCCATGCCAAGCAGAGCCCAGAAAGCCTGCTCCTGTGCTGATGTCTGGGCGAGATGTCCGGCGAGAGCACCCACTGCACCCCCAATCATCAACAAGGGAGCGAGAACGCCTCCGGACGTTCCGGATCCGAGAGAAAAGGCCCACATCAGTGATTTTGCAACAAGGATGCCCAGAATCAGCGCGAGCGGAGCTCTGCCCTGAAGCAACTGAGATATGTTGTCGTAGCCAACCCCCAGGCCGCGCGGGAACAAGAGCCCTCCAATCCCGACACCAAGCCCACCGAGCGCAGGCCACCACATCCAATGGATCGGCAGTCGTTCGAACATATCTTCGAACGCGTACATCATACGACTCATCCCGGCGGCAACAAGACCCATGACCGCACCGAGGGCTAGAGCGCCAATTGCGAACTTGACCGGATTGGTCTCGGTGGTCG
>DATDLS010000392.1:0-8620 GCA_036519195.1 Occallatibacter sp.
TTCCCCGATGGCGCTGATACCGACAGCAACTGCAATGACTTCCTGACGCAGGCCGCAGCCAGCCTATCGACCGCTTCGCCCGCCGGTGCAACGAACATCAAGGTCGATAGCGTGGAAGGTTTCAGTGCCGGCCAGAAGATCCTCGTTGATTCGGGTGCGAATCTCGAAGATGCCATCATCGCTACAGTCGGGACAGCAGGTGCAACTACAGTGCGCAATGCCACTGACGTGGGAGCGACTGTTCTTCCGGCGGGCAACGTTACCGGTTTCAGCAAGGGTGAGGCGATCACGATTGACAGTGGGGCGAACGCGGAGACGGCCGTTGTCTCTTCGGTTCGGGGCTTCGGCGGCGGAACAATTACAGTCGCCGCGCCACTGGCTCGAGAGCACGCGGCTGGCGTGCAGATTTCCGGCAGCGGGATCAACCTCACAAGTGCGTTGGCCCGGGCACATGCCAATGGAGCGCAGATTTCCAACGACCTTCCAACGCCGGGGGCGCCAAACCAATATCACAGGATCAGCCATTGAGCAGGGTATATCTCAACGCCGTTGCCCGGAGGAGATCCTGGGCCAAATGAGATGCAACACCGGATGCTCGACGGCTGCCATATTGCAGGTCCGGCTTCTGTCTGTGGTCGATACCCGCAGATAGGGGCCAGCTCCACGAAACGGGAAAAATCGCACGCCTGGAGAAAATGGGCAATTTTTTGCCCAACGCCCCGAATATGCTGAGCACAGCATATTCGGGGCGTTGGGCATTCATGACCATCGATGCGTTTTAACTGGCCTTTATCACCCATTGGTGCCATCGCCAACGGTGCCCTGTCTGGAGTTAGATGGTCTTGTATAGGCAAAGACGCCGTATCGACGTATAAGGACTGCCCAGATGGCACCAAACGAGACTGAAGCAGTTGTTGAGCTGCGACAAGCTCTCAACAACGGTGAAATAGTCCCTTACTTCCAGTCGCTGGTACAAGTGATCGATCCTGCAAAGCGCGGAGCTCGAAGTGGAATAGTACCGAGGGCGCTATGAAGATCGTCAGGCGCACCGAAGGCGACGACCGGTGTCGCGATTGTATCCTCGTCGCACAAGCGTGGAGATCAGGCGAGTGTTTGAAGGCCTACCGGGAGAGATCGAGGGTCGACTCATCGCCCCTGCGCCTGTCGTTTCTCGTCGCGCTACTGTTGACATTTGCGAGTATGCCAGGAGTGCTCCGAGGACAGGTTCTGCGTACACTGACGACCGTGCGCGAAGTTCGCGCCCTGGATAAGAGTGAAGCGGCTAAGGCACGGCCGGTGCACCTGCGCGGCGTGGTCACTGCTATCAGCGGCTGGAAGTCTACTTTCTATATACAGGACGAGACTGCCGGCATCTTTGTCGACAGGACGAACAGTTCTCCACAACTCCATTCGGGGCAGGCGGTGGAGATAGACGGGGTCACGGGTCCAGGCAGCTTCGCACCGGTTGTGATCCCCGAGAAGGTGACCGTAACCGGCGAGGGAAGATTGCCCGCGTCCCCATTTTTTCGCCTGCAGGACCTCGCCGGAGGGAACCAGGACAGCCAGTTTATCTCCATGCGGGGAATCGTGCGCTCTGCGGTGGTCGAAACGATCTGGGCGCATTTGGTGCTGGCGCTTGCGATTGACGTCGGCGAGGGCAAGATTGTCACCGCGCAGGTCCACGACTTCTCCGGGGTTGATCTGAACAGGCTGCCGGACTCCACGATTCTTGTTCGCGGCGTCTGCGGGACGGTCTTCAATGATAAGAGGCAGTTTCTCGGGGCCCGGATGCACGTCTCGAGCATGGCGGACGTAACGATAGAAAGGTGGGGCGCCGGCGACCCGTTCAAGATACCGGTGCGGTCTCTCAGCAGCCTGCAGCAGTTCGGAGATCAGACGTCTGCCATCGTCCGGGTCAAAGTGCGTGGAATAGTAACCTCCTCTCGCCCCGGTCACGGGCTTTATCTGCAGGATGGATCTGAGGGAATCTTGGTGCAGAGCCGGCAGACAACCGCTGTCGCTCTGGGGTCAAGACTAGAAGTGGTAGGTTATCCGGCCGCAGGGCGGTATTCTCCGCAGCTGGATGACGCCGTTTTTCGAGTGGTCGGCGCTGGGGCTCCGGTGGCTGCTCTGCCGGAGGCAGGCTCCGCAATGATTGTGGACAACCTCGGATGGCCTGCAGCGCCCTTCGACTCGGTCCTGGTTCAACTTAAGGGTCTGCTGGTCGAACAGGTTCCAGGGGCTGAGGAAGATCTGCTGTTGCTCAGGGACGGATCGACGCTCTATACCGCCAAACTTCCGCATTCATCGCCGACTCACCCTGTTTTGCCCCCCGGGAGCCTGCTAAGCGTCACCGGCATCTGCGTGGCAAACGCAGATGAGACCCATGTGGCGCGCTCGTTTGAAATCGTTCTTCGTTCCCCCGACGATGTCGTTGTGCTTCGAAGAGCGTCGTGGTGGACTGGATTTCACGCGACGTGGATTGCCGCTCTGCTGGGAGCTCTGGTTCTCGCGATGGCAGGGTCGATGGCGGTGGCTCGACGACACTCCAGACTGCGGACGATGGCTATGACGGATCCTCTGACGGGACTTTATAACCGGCGGGGTTTTCTTTTGCTCACCGAGCACCAGTGGCTTCTCGCCTGCCGAAGAAAGAGATGGTTCCTGCTCTTCTATATCGACATTGACAAGTTCAAGGAGATTAACGACACCCTGGGCCACAAGGAGGGTGATCTGGTGCTGCAGGCTGTGGCCGGTCTGTTGCGGGAGAGCTTCCGCAAGACTGACATCATCGGGCGGATTGGCGGCGATGAGTTCGCGGTGGTTGCCGTGGATAGCCCGCCGCATACGCAAGGCATGTTGGAACGTAGGCTGGACAAGGCGCTTAAAGATCACAACGAGAGAGCGAGTGGGACACCGCCACTTTGCTTGAGTGTCGGCGTCCTGACGTGTGCCGAATCGCTGAGAGCCCTATCCATTGATGATCTGATGGCCAAAGCTGACGGTCTGATGTATCAGCAAAAGCAGAATCGCATGAAGAGAGATCTGACCGTCGATTCTGAGCTCCTGCGCATGTGAGAATCCCGAGATTCCTACGTCGAACGGGGGGGGCGAAGGCGTTGGTCTCGATGTTTGCACCGTGCTTCGAGCATGATCGCGGCGATAAACCAGATGTAGTATTGCTGATCAGCGTTCGCAATCGACCATTGCGGCCTCAGTCTGACCGCGAAGTCGCGTCCCCCATCGCTCGGCTCACTGTTCGATTTCGTACACGTTAGTCCACGGGCGGACACGACGCTTGCCCTGTTGAACTTCTGCTCCAGCGATATCAATGTCTTAGCCGCTAGGTGTTTGGCTGGAAAACTGCTTTCCCCTCAATGGGCCATCTGGGTTGCAGATTTGCGGAATTCACAGGTTGGATTCCAGGAATCGAAGCCCAACTCCCTACCTTGAGGTCAACGATGAGTATCCTGCTGCAGGATCTGCGTTTCGCTGTTCGTCAAATGGGAAACAAGCCGGGTTTCGCGGCCGTAGTCGTTCTGACCATGGCTCTTGGAATCGGGGCTAACGCTGCCATCTTCAGCGTGCTTGATGCGGTGCTCCTGCGACCTTTACCGTACAGTCAACCTGAACGCCTGATCAAGATCTGGTCACGTTTTACTGGAATTGGCATGCCGAATGACCAGAACTGGGTTTCGGCACCGGAGTTTCGCGACTACCAGCAGTTGAATCGCAGCTTCAGCGATCTGGCGGGGATCAATACCGGCTCATTCAATCTAGGGGTCAAGGGCAGTCCTCAACGGGTGGTGGGCGCAGCAGTCTCTCCAAACCTATTCCGCATGCTGGGAGCGCAGCCGTTGCTTGGCCGGGCATTTCTGCCAGAAGAAGCACAGCCGGGGCGCGAGCACGTTGTGGTCCTCAGCTACGCTCTGTGGCGGCGCGTCTTTGCCGCGAATCCGAATGTGATTGGAAGAACGATCGACATTGACGGTGTGCCGATGTCGATCGTGGGAGTGATGCCCCGTGGATTCGCGTATCCGGACGAATCCGAAATCTGGGGACCGCTCGCTTTCTCCCCCGATGACCTTAGCGAAAACAGCCGAGGCAACCACGGGTTGGAGGTGCTGGGCCGCATCAAACCTGGCATTTCTTACGCGCAGGTGCAGTCCGACATGGATCGCGTGGCGAAAACCATGATCGAACAGCATGCGTCGTACCCCTATCAGCAGTATGGCTTCGGAGTCATCCTGCATCCGCTTTTGGAAGAGACTGTCGGAGACGTGAAGCCATCGCTGTTTGTGCTGATGGCGGCAGTGGGGCTGGTGCTGCTGATCGCCTGCGCTAACATCGCCAATCTGCTGCTTACGCGCTCCACCGAGCGCCAGCAAGAGATGGAGACCCGGCTCGCTTTGGGAGCCAGCGGCGCTCGTCTCGCCCGGCAACTGCTCACAGAAAGCGTTGTTCTGGCTTTTGCGGGAGGATTTGTGGGATTGGCCATCACCCCATGGATTCTTCGCGGGCTGGTTGCCATTGCGGTCAAGTCCCTGCCCCGAGCCGTAAATACGGCGATTGATGCCAGGGTACTCGTTCTCACCGCGGCCGTCTCCCTTGCTACCGGAATCCTATTTGGCCTGGCACCCGCGGTGCAGGCGGGTCGCAAGAGGCATTTCGACAGACTTAAAGGTGGAAGAAGCACGGAGGGACGCCAACCCAGGCGTCTGCGGAACGCGCTTGTGATTGGTGAAACGGCCTTCTCGCTGCTGCTGGTGGCCGGGGCCGGACTCCTCCTGAGGAGCTTCGCGCAAATTCTGAAGGTCGACCCCGGCTTCCGCCCAGAGGGGGTTCTGACATTGCGGCTTGCTTTGCCCGATTCGATCTACAGCAAGCCGGAACAGGTTCGCGCTTTCTACCAAAATTTGCTCGACCGGGTGCAGAGGTTGCCAGGGGTCCAATCGGCAGGAGCAGTCTCCGCTCTGCCGTTGAGCGGCCAGGGGAGCTCAGGCACCACCACAATCGACACTCAATCGGTGCCGCTGGAAGATACGACTCCGGAGGCGGATCAGAGGATCGTCACACCGGACTACTTCAAAACGATGGGCATTTCCGTGGTTCGTGGGCGCTTTTTCGAGGCCCGCGATACTGACAGCGCGCCACTTGTAGCCATTGTGGACGAAAGCCTCGCGCAGACCTACTGGCCAAACCAGGACCCCATCGGCAAACGCCTGCATTCCGGCGGCCGTCAATCCAATGCGCCCTGGGTTACGGTGATCGGTGTGGTAAGACACGTACGAAACCGGACCCTCGAAGCCCGCTCGCGCGTGGAGGTCTATTGGCCAGAGAATCAGAGGCCATTTGGCGCAATGGCGCTGGCGATTTTGACCTCAGGGAACCCGATGAACCTGGTACCAACGATTCAGAGAGAAGTGGCCGCAGTCGATCCTGATCTGCCTATCTACCGTGTTCGTACGATGACCGAGGTGATGGGTGATTCGCTAGAGCGCCGACGACTCGCGTTGATTTTGCTCGCAGTCTTCGCAAGTTTGGCTCTGTTGCTAGCGACCATCGGAATTTATGGCGTTACTTCCTATGGAGTCGCGCAGCGCCAGGCGGAGATCGGTTTACGAATGGCACTGGGCGCCGACCGCGGCCGGGTGCTGCGCATGATGCTCGGCAGCGGCATGGCGACCATCGCCATTGGGCTGGGCCTCGGAGTGATCCTGGCGCTCTCTCTTACCCGCTTAATGAGCGGTCTGCTGTTCGCCGTCCAAGCATACGATCCGCTGGCGCTCGGCGGAGCCGCGCTGCTGCTCATGAGCGCAGCTTTGCTGGCCATCTTCATTCCTGCCCGGCGGGCAACGAAGGTGGATCCGATGGTTGCATTGCGATACGAATGAGGGTTGCTTTTGGTGAGCAATCGCGCGATGCTCCAAAAGATCGGGCGTTCCATGGAACATCGTGCGGGAGCAGTCAGACAACCACGGCCGATTGAGCAGGACGTCGGATGTTGAACTGGTCTATGAGATGGATTGCGAGGCCAATGCAGGTTTCTATGGCCAACTCCTGCTCGAAACGCAGAATTCCGATTTGACGCGAACCGGGAAGCGCTCGCGTAATCCGAATGGGGTATCGGGAGTTTCCGGCTCCCTGATCCATGCCTTAACGCTTCGCATTGCCGGTCTCCGCCGCGGAGACTCGACTGGGCCTGCGGACGGCTCTCACCTTCCCGCTGCCTTGTCCTCCGCAGAAAAATCGCTCACCGCCGTCGGACTCGAGCCCTGAAATGAGCGCTCCCTGCGGCATTTCCAGCGTCTCAAAGACCTCTCCTGTGTGGGGATCGACGCGACGCAATTCACTCTCGTCCCCCTCAGAGGTCGCATGCCAGAGATCGCCATCAACCCAGGTGACGCCGGTGACGAAACGGTTCGATTCAATGGTGCGAAGGATAGCTCCTGTGCCGGGATCGATTTGATGGATCGTCCGGTCGAGATATTGCCCCACCCAGAGCGTCCCTTCGGCCCACGCCAGCCCCGAATCGCGGCCGCCGCCGGGCGCCGGGATTGTGGTGAGCACATTTCCGGTTTTTGGATCAATTTTCTGGATGCGGCCTTCGGCAATCTGAAATAGGTGCTGGCCGTCGAAGGCCGTTCCCGCATGCGCAGCGACATCGATCGAGCGTACCTGTTTTCCGCTTGCAGGATCGAAGGCGTTCAACTTATCTCCAGACGCGAACCAGACATTCGCTCCGTCATAGCTGACTCCGTTTACCCGGTCGGCGCCTGGAAATGGGCCATACTCACGGACGATTTCGGCAGTTGATCGCGTCATATTCTCACCTTAGTCAATTGGCAGCGGAGCCGGAAGTAATAAAGTTGTCGAAAATCCCGGCACGGGCGGCGTAATCCAACGGCGAGCTCGCGCTCGACCGTACGACTGCACCTTTCCCGCTGCCGCGAGTGTATCAAGCGCCCGCTGCACTGTACGCTGGCTTGTACCAATCGCAATTGCCAGAGCGGAACTCGACCACGACTCACCATCGGCGAGGAAGGCGAGAACGGTCCCATTCTCATCTTCGACCGGTCGCGCCAGCACGACGACCTCCCGTGCGCGAAAAGGCGCCAGCACAAACCCTCGCTTGGTCGCACTCACAGCTACCAGCGGCCGGAGCATCTTGCGAAGCCGCCCGATTTCAACCCGCAGCCGCATGCGGTGCGATTCGTCGACGAATCTGGCGCCGAAGGCCCGAGCAAGAAGCTGGTCCCGTGGAACCTCACCGGGCCATGCCTCACCGAGCGCGCGCGCAAGCGCGAACAGCACCGGCCGTGTCACGAGCGAAACCGTTGTGTGTGGATCACAGACGACATTCCGACACGCGTCCACGAGGAGTGCTTGCGAAGCCAGCAATGCTTCGACTTCTTCCAGAAGGAGTGATCGCTCTTTGCCCTGTGCAATCAGGCGCGCTGCCGGTGTGTTCAGAACGCGGTATGCGCTCTCTACCTCCGCCATCAGAGCAGGAATGCCTGCCTGCCGCGCGGCGCTTTTGGCCCGGGCGAGCGCAGCGCGCGCCGATTTCGTTTGTACGCGCCGCATCGCAATCCCGGCAATCACGAGTTCGTAGACAGTCCTCGATGCGGGCGGAAAGAGAGCCGGATCAAAATCGGCGAGCTTGCGCTCTGCCTCGTCCAGCCGCCCGATGAGAACCAGACGCCGAACTTGAAGATAGCGCGCATACGCGGCATTCAACCGGTCACCGTATTCTTCGAGCGTTCCGCGTGCCGCATCGAGCGCTTCTGCAGGCCAATTCAGTTCGCGCGAAGCGAGCGCGATCTCGGCCTCGGCGACGATGCACCTCGCGCGTGCCAAGGCGTTTTTCGGACTGAAGGCGCGTCTGGCCTGTCGAAGGAGCTCTTTCGCTCTTACGAACTCTCCGAGCTGGGCCATCGCAATGCCGCGAAGAGCGAGTGCTGGCGCATCGTCGCGCAGGGCGACTCGCTTCAACGCGCCGAGGGGATCACCCGCGGCGAGAGCATGTGCTGCGGCTGTGAATAATGAGTCCATCGAAATCCCGCCACACGTGTCACTCCCACCCTTCGTTGCTTCGATACTAATGTACCAACCAGCAGGATAGTTCGAGAACGAAACAAGAATTCGAGAGTACCTGAAGACCGAAAACAGCTGAGTTCTGATCACCGGTTCCAACGGCGGCATCGGTCGAGCCCTGGTCGAGGAAGCTTTGAGTCGGAGCGCCCATCGGGCCTATGCAGCTACCCGCCAACCGTTCACCCACTCGGACTGAAGATTCCCTTCTCCCAATCTTTGACGTCGAGAAAGCAGGAACCATTGAAGAGTATCAATCGCGTTCTACTCTCTTTCCGGTTCACTCCTGCCGGGTGGTTTTTCCGATCGGTGACAATCGGAGGCTGCCTGGTTCACGACCACAATTGGATCGATGTCGATCCCGGTTGCCCCTCAGTCGATGACACCCGTCGCGCGGGCAAAATCCGCTCTGGCATTGCTCACAGTAATAGTAAGCGCGCTCAAGTCTCAATGGCCCCAGTACGCTTTCGAAGGTCTTCTCGTGACGGCCGCGATACTGAGCGCAGCTTCCACAGGGGCAGGGCAG
>DATDLS010000393.1:0-17638 GCA_036519195.1 Occallatibacter sp.
CGCCGTCCAGGTAGAACCCGTTGGCATAGTAGTACCCGCCGCCGCCCGACTGCACATTGTTATAAAACGTGCGGGTCGCATCCTGCGATGTGCCAGGCAGCAAGAGCGAGAGATTGAGGTACTGGCGATCGAAGATGGGCAAGGTCTCCATCTGCGCGCCGGTAATCACGCCGCCTACGTCGGCCGCTGTGGGGTCGATTGTTGATACCTCTCCGGTCACAACAATCTGCTCCGCATTGCCCACGCGCAGCGCAATATCCTGCTCGACGTGCGCGCCCAGCTCGATCGTCAGGCCCTTCACCGTCTCGGAGACAAAGCTCGTCGCCACAACCGTAATGGAATAGTGGCCCGGCGCTACATCGGGGAAGTTATATTGCCCATCCGACTGCGTCGTCAAACTGCGAATCGTGCCGCTATCGGTATTGGTTAACGTGACTTTGGCGTTGGGCACAGTTGCACCGGAACCGTCCTTCACGCTTCCCGCAACATCGGCCTGGCCCGATTGCGCGAAGCCCCTGCAAAGACCAAGAAGGACAACGAGCATTACAACGACACTTGTACTAAGCTTTCGAAATGTCATGCGGCCTCCATTTGGCGTTACCTGAGGATTGGACTAATTGCGATCTGTAAACCGTGGGGCCCGGATTATTGACGGCTGATGAATCGATAGATGTAGAGCGGTTATATCTCCATAAACTCAATATGTCAAGTTCTAAGTAAAAAATATTTTGAATCGCCATTTTCCTGTTATTTTCCGGATTTATCTCACTATTTCTTGCGTTTTTGAGATTTTTGAATTCGCATGCAGATATGCTGTATGCAACTTGTACGCTAATTGCCGCCAATCGCCACCGACCGAACAGGGCTTCTTCCCCCAGTTCAGCCACGCCACCGTAACTCGGAAACTATTGAATTCGCCGAAGTTGAGTGACCAGATTCAAAAGCACTGCGCCTGGCCAGCGCCGGCTGAAGGGCGGATGAAAGAGCTCAAGTCGAACCTTCTGTTCGGCTGGCGCGCCGGCCTGAACGCGGACGACACTTTACCCCGGTCTTAGATCGCGCGGCAAGCTGATGACTCCAGGGAAAAACTCCGCTAACCAGGCACCGGGAAGGTGCCTGGTTAATAGCACTCGAACGCGACCTGGGAAATCACCGCCGCGCGGGCCGGCAAAGACTTGAGTGACCAGTTCAATGGCTCTTGGCTCGAGAATCCTGCGGCATCAGGCAGTTATTGAAGAATGCTTCGCTGCGCTTCCATGCGTCGCGAAGAACGTAGGCCCTTCGAAAGAAGTGCGTTTCTCCAGGATAAATTGCCATGTCGAATGGCTTACCAAGCTTCTCAAGATTGTCAATGACTTTAAGCGTTTCCCAGAAAGGTACATTCGCGTCATTCGTGCCCTGGAGGATAAGAAGGGGGCGAGCCAGCTTGTCGAGGTGCTTCACCGGAGCCGATCGGTCGTATAACTCGGGGTCTGTAACTGGCGTTTCGCCGAGCCGCCCAAGGATCATGCCTCCCGTGGTATAGGTATCCCAGTCGCCCACACCGGCTACGTCGATCGCGCAGCGAAACAGCGTCGGGTCGGTGACCATGGACTGAAGTGTCATGAACCCGCCGTAGCTCAGGCCCCAGATCCCGATGCGATCCGGATCGACATAGCCAAGAGTCTTGAGATAGTCCGCACCGGCATTTACATCCTGGGTTTCCGAACCACCCAGATCCCTCGAGACGCCGGTCGCCCAATCGCGGCTGTATCCTGAACTGCCGCGGTAATCCGGGGTGAGCACCACATAGCCCTGCTGGGCCAGATACTGGCTCATCGCGTAATACATCCGATAGTAGCCCGGATGCCAGGCCAGATAGTTTTGGTCGAGTCCCGAGCCGTGAATCCATACGATGGCCGGGTGCTTTTGAGTGCGGTCCAGGTTCTTATCCACGATCAGCGTAGCCGGCACTTGTTTTTGATCGGCGCGGCTCGGATAGTAGACCGCGGTTGGCGCAATCAGATCCTGCGGCAGCAGTCCGGGGGGAAGCGAGTTGGTGAGCCGTGTCGCCTGAGCTCCGGGCTTCGCGGGAATCGAGTAGAGTTCGAGAGGATGTTCGACGGCGCTGCGTTCATAAACGAGCATGGAGCCATCGGGAGAGAATTGAGGGGTACGATTCACTCCTCGATCTCGGACAATCGCCTCTGCGCTCCCGGTGGCAAGCGAAGCAATCGAGATGAATCGCTCCATCTGGTTGCCCTCCGCGCTGTGCGTATATGCGACCAGCTTGCTGTCGCGAGACCATGCAGCATAGCCATCGCCAAATGCCCCCTTGCTTATCTGCCTCGCTTGCGATTCAGAGGTTGCGTCGGTGGGCATGACATAGAGGTGCGGCCAGCCGCTGCGATCGCTGATGAATGCCAGCCATCGTCCGTCCGGAGAAGTGACATCCATCGCTCCGTCGGCCGGAGATATCCATGCCTGGTCGTGGTCCTTCCAGAGGGTACGTGTGACTCCGGAAAGATCGGTGATCTTGATCTCCATTGTTTTGTGGTCGTCAGAAAACTCTTCATGAACGATCGATGGGCCTGCCGCCCACTGCATCTCCGTAGAGCCGTAGTTGCGCGCGGAGACTGGAATCCACATAGGCTCGGCGGCGTAACTGAAGACCGAAACAACACCAATCCTGTCATCCCAACTCAAGCTGCGGTAGACTTTCACGAGATCTCCGTTGTAGGCAAGCGGTTCCGGAGTTTGCTCCTCGCGATCCGCGTCGAATGCAACGTAACTGCCGTCGGGAGAGAACGACAGCCCGAAGGCCTGCAGTCCCTCCGGCATGTGCGTCAGCCTGCGCCTGGTCCTGGCTTTCAGCGATTCAACCCAAATATCGCCTTTCTGAACGAAAGCGATGGTTCGCTTGTCTGGTGAAAGGCAGAAGACGCTGACGCCCAGAAAGCCCTCCATCGGCTGTGGCTTGGCTGAGGCAGTCGAAACACTCCAAAGTTGATTGTCTTTGCTCAGGATGATTTCGTCGGATGCTGCCCATTCAAACCGGTCGATGTCAGAGATCAATGTGTCCGGATTTACGGCAAAGTCCGTCAGAGCGACGGGTTGCCCTCCCAGCTTGATCATGAACAGGTCCTGTTTCCCTGCTGCATCCCACAAGAATGCAATGGCCTGTCCGTCAGGGGACCATTTTTCATCGGTCGGATATTTAATATCGGCGATGCGATCGATCGTGATGCTCCCCCGGGCAGGCTCCTCTGCAAAGACTCCGAGGGCCGAAGGAACGCCAAAGACGAGCAATAGAGCAACGGAAGACGATTTGATGTTCAACATGCGTATCTCCTATTCGTGTTATCTCGACAGAATCATGACACTTGGGATCTGGGATTGATGAATCGTCACTTCGGCAAGCCAACTACGCTTGCAGGGCGGAGCAAAAGCAGGAGCAAACCGGGGAAGATGAATCAGGTTGAAGGCGCTCGTCCGGGATGCAGGCCATTGTCCCGCGCATCCGATGAATGCGCTCTGCTGGAATGCGCGGGACAGCGATGAGTGAACGTGAGGCGGCAGTGCTTCAGGGGAGGGTTACCAGCCAGCGGCGCCACCGCCGCTCCACAAAGCGCCGGACTTGGGATCGATCAGGATTGTATTCAGCACTGGGGTTGAGCCCGCATTGGGGTTGTCTGCAGGCGCGATGATGCGATGGCCGCGGGCCTCAAGCTCCTTGCGCACTTCGGCGGAAATGCCAGAGTCGACAGTGAGGTCGGTGCCCGGAACGTAGGGGATGGAGTTGGCCAGATAGCGCAGGATAAAGCGCGGCGGAGCGGCAGCCTGGTCTGGCGGCAATCGGAAGTCGATCAGGTTCAAGATGGTCTGCAGAACGGTTTGAGGAATCGTCCAGCCGCCTGCGGCGCCCGTAGCAAAGTAAGGCTTATCGAAGCGAAAGACGATAATCGGGCTCATTACAAAGCGCGGCCGCGCACCACCCTCCACATGATTGGGATCTTTGGGATCCAGGCTGAAGTAGCACATGCCATTGTTCAGGATAATTCCGGTATCGGGGACCACTACGCCGGAAGGATACATCAGGGTTTGGGTGATAGTGACAATGTTGTGGTTCTTGTCGATGACGGTGTGATGGTTGGTGTGTTCACCAAGTGTTGAGATGGACTCAGGCCGGTACGGCGGATAGTATTGAGCCTGTTTCGGATTGATGCGCGCGCGCTGCGACGCGGCATACTCCTTGGACAACAACCGGTCGAGAGGGACAGCCGCGCCGATCCGTCCAGTGTTGTATCGGTCATCGTCGAAGAATCCCAATTTCTCGACTTCGGCCACGGTGTGGATGTAGTCAGCCGAGTTGCGGCCCATTGACTCCAGATCGAATCCTTCAAGGATGTTGAGATCCTGCAGGATCGTCATGCCGCTTGAACCGGGACGAGCGGTGACTACGCGATAGCCGCGGTAGGTGGTCTCGATCGGCTCGCTCCAACGGGCCTGATAGCCGGCCAAATCTGCTTCGCTCATCAGGCCACCGTTTTCCTGGATGTGGCGAGCGATCTTGCTGGCGATCGCGCCCTTGTAGAACTCCGCCGGCCCCTTTGCAGCGATCTGCTTGAGCGTCTCAGCCAGATCCTTCTGCACCCAGATATCACCGGCTTGAAGCAGTTTGTCTCCTGACTTGGTGAAGATGCTGCGTCCGTAGGGATAAGTCGTCACCTTGCCGAAGTCGGTGGAAGCGATCTGGCCGGCGAGGGCCGGCGTAACGGGAAATCCATTTTCTGCGTAGTCGATAGCAGGCTCGAGGATCTGCGCCCAGCTCATCGACCCATAACGATCGTGGAGGGCGGCCCATCCGGCGAGGATGCCCGGCACCACTGGGGCCAGGTAACCGTCGGTCGAGGTCTTGGCGAAGTCCCAGAGGCGGTCGCCACGGAACTTGTCGATCGTCGCGGCCTGCGGAGCATCGCCGACAAAGTCGAGCGCTTCGGTCCTGCCGGTCTTGGCGTCGTAGACCAGCGCGTATCCGCCGACCCCGCCGAGCCCGCACATGAAGGGATTGGTCACAGCCAGTACAGCGGCTGACGCAACGGCCGCGTCGGCGGCGTTGCCGCCCTGCTGAAGAATACGCAGTCCCGCCTGCGTGGCGAGGGGTTGATGCGTGGCGACCATGCCGTTGCGGGCGATGACCTGCGAAGAAGAGGCAGGAATCTGGGAAGCAATCATAGCGAGAGCGAGAGCGTGACCAAGCCGGTAGTGGTTGGCGCGACGCATCATTGCAGAAAATATAGCATGGACAATTCCACGCAGTTAAGGATCAGGATCGGCAAACCGGTCCCCCGCGGCACATGAAAGCCGCTGCCGCCAACTCAATTCCTGGTCCGCCGCCTCCCCGAAATCGAACGCTCGCCCGCTCGCCGATGCAAAGACATACTCCGAACGCCGGCATATAATCACCCTTGCCATCTTCCCGCCACCTTGTCAATTGGAGATCATAGATGAAAAACAGCGCAACAAATGCCTCTGCTCAATTGCCAGTATTCGTTGCCCTCCTTTTCCTCTGCGCCTCATGCTTGACCGCCCAGCAGAGTCCAGCCCGGCCTTCGCAGGCCACCTCTCAACCCGGCACCTTTTGGTCCGACCAGAAGATTCTCGACACGGTAAACGCGGTTGCCATGGGGCCGAAACTGCTGCCTGAAACCTGGCCGAATGGCGCTCGCGTCGCTGTGATGCTTACCTTCGATGACGACACCCAGTCCTTCCTGCTGCGCGACGGTACTACCGAAGCGACCGCACTTTCAGCGCCTGACTACGGCGCTCAAACCGGCACCCCACGCCTGCTTGAGATTCTCGACCGGCACCAGGTTCCAGCTACCTTTTTTGTCACCGGCGTCGACTCACTCATCCATCCTGAACTCGTGGCCTCGCTGCTCAAGAGTGGCCGCAATGAGATTGGCATTCATGGCTGGATTCATGAATATCCACCAGGACTCGATAGCGAAGAAGAGGAAGAACGCCTCCTCGACAAAGCAATCGCCCGCATCAGTTCCATCACTGGAAAAAAGCCTGCTGGCTATCGCGCCCCCTCATGGGCATTCAGCCCCTACACCATGGAACTGATAAGGAAGAAAGGCTTCGTTTACGACTCCAGTCTCCAATCTTCTGAAGTTCCCTACTCGATCCTCGTAAAGGGTCAGGATACGGGTGTCGTCGAGATCCCGATCGACTGGACACTCACCGAGACTCCTTATCTGGGCGCAATGGGACACATGCCATCGCCCGATCTCCTCTTTGATCTCTACAAGCAGGAGTTCGACGGCGCGTACAAGGAGGGAACCACCTTCATTCTCACCCTCCACCCCTATCTCAGCGGTCACCGCTCCCCCATGCAACACCTTGATGAACTCATTACTTACATGCAGTCCAAACCAGATGTTTGGTTCACCACATGCGGGCAGCTAGCCGAATATGTGCGCAAATCTTCTCAACCGCCACCTGGGCCACAGAACGCATCTCACCCGTAACAACCTCACCCAAACTCGCAATCCATTCTTACGATCCGATGCGGTATAAAATACCGAGTTCAATGCGAACCGCGTCTGCATTGTCCATGTTCAGCGGCTTGCCCTTCAGTTGAAAAATGAATTCATCGAATCCGAGCGCCAGCGCGTCACGGAAAGTTTGAAGGCGTTCTGTCGGTTTACCGCCGAGGCCGAAGTCTGCATCCTTTGTTGCGCGCCCTCCCCGAAGCGGAGTTCCATGGCAACGCCGCCCTTGAGTTAGTAGTTGTCCAGGATGGCATCATGCACTGCTCTTTCCAGCACGCCACATAGGGCCAGAAAGGAGACCCGTCTGCGAAGACGTTTTTGCGCCAATCCCTGCTCGCGTGCGACTCGCGCCAATGTTTTTTCAAGGCGCTCAAGTGATCGAGGATTCATTCGCCTTCACCTTGCTTGTATTTGTTGAAAGGAATGCGGAGTTTGACGAACGTTTGATTTGCTGCCGAAGGCCGCTCGCCTGAGCCGGAGTGAGCAGCCCTTTTCGGAGAGCATCGGTGATTGCCTGGCGTGCAAAGTCCGCCCGGCGAGTGGTTGCCAGAACATCCAGGATCGAGCGTTCTGCCGTGGTGATGGGCATCCCTTCATACTGTTGGATGTCCTCAGTTGCGAGGTTGGCGCGATGAATGGCGATCCACTTTGGGTGAACCCGACGCATCCGAGCCGACACAGGAACAGTGAGGTTCACACGGGAAGGATTCACGTCCGAGATTCCGTACAGCAATAATGCTGTCTCATGAGACAAGGCGATACATTCAGGTCCGTTACTTGCCTGCCCCCACAGGATCGCCTCACGGTACTGGGCAAGCCGCTCTGCCGGATAGTGCGCGATCCGGTAGACCCCTCTGCTCATTCTCTCTAACCGGCCGCGCTGCCTCAATCGGACCAGGACCGAATCCTGAATTCCGAGAGAGCGAGCCTCCTTGGACGTAAACAAACCGTCGTGCACTTCGGCAAGAGCAAACAGTTCGTCCATGCGAGTACTCGGCATGGATCAAGGATGCGGGGCGAGGCTAAGAATGTCAATATAGTTCCATTATGGAAAGATATTGACAATGACTAGAGTAAGTCATCCAGCCGCTTTCATGGTTTGGCCAGGCGAATTCCGAGAGCCTGCATCTGGCCGCCCGAGTCCGAATTTCCTCCCAAAAAGCCCGCGACTCTTATCGCGAAAAGAGCTTCGTTTGGCCACTATGTCTATTTTGGATTTTTGAGGTCTCCCAAGGTGCGCAGCCCCATGGTGGATTTTCGACTCTGCGCAAGGTGGTGGCAAAGCAATGGAGAAGCCATCCACGGCGTTCGGCCGGCGATGAGAACACAACTCCAAATAGCGCCCGGGCGCGATTTGCTCCTCTGGCCTAAACCTGCGGCGAACTGATTGGCCTCAACCGGTTGCGACACCCGGACCAGATCTTAATGGCCAGCAATCGGGCTCATCAGTAACCCGGAATTCGCAATATTCGTTAGCAAAGTTGTTGCTAAGGCGACTCGAGCGATGCTAGACTTCGTTCTCCCCCTGGATATTATCGAAACCTCAAAGCTTAACGTGGGTACGTTGAATTCCTCGAATAAGTGACCGGTAAACGGTGCGGAGGTGGTTGCTTGGCGCAAGAGCAGTCGTCGTGTCAAACCACAAGCAAACTGCCGCGTTCCCTGGGACCGTCAACGTTGCTAATCCGGCAGCAGAGAGAATCATCGCGCCCTAAGTTCCACAGTCGGCCTGACTTTTTCGGCAGATTTCCACACGGCCTCGGCGTTGCCGGCAATCGCGAGAGGATTCCGGCCTTTGGCCCTCCAGCAAAAGCGGCAGTTCGCCAGGATGATGGAACCGTAAACCCGTGCCAGACTCTTTGTGCAAAGCGCAAGAATCTGGTGCACGATCCCAGTTCGTACCCACCGTCTGTTCGAGGAGACATTTCGATATGCGGTTGATCGTGAAATTGTGCGTTGGTTCAGCTCTCATTGCTGCTGTCTGCCCCATCCGTGGGGCGGCGCAGTGCGCGCAGACGGATCCGGCTCTATTGCCCATCAAGCAAGCAATTACAGCCAGATTTCCGCCCACACACACCACCGGGGATATGAAAGACATCCTCCGTGCGGGAGCCGTGATGGTCTTCAAGAAAGAGAAGATGACGATGTATTCGACCGCCACGGTTCGAGTGGGTCTCAACGGTCACTGCCTGCCGGAAATCGACTATAAGGACGGCAAGCTCGGCATGAGCCGGATGACCATCTTCTCAACCACATCGATGGGAAAGCCGCTGGATGCGTACCAGTCGCGCGTCTTTGTGGCGGACGAAAAATTCTGGATAGTGGATGTTGAGGTCGTCAAAGACGGCGCGATCCTTCAGGTCCTCAGCGATCCGGTTGACGACGTCCGATACACGGCATGGGTCAAAGTTCTTTTCCCCAAGGGTCAGTTCTCTGCCGACGAAGCCATCGCGAAAATCTCGGATGTGATGGATGTGGATTCTTCTTCGGCCGTACAAGCCTCGGCGCCGCCCCCAGCACCAGCATCAGAGCCGGTGCAGCCGATCAAGGACATCCCTCCTCCACCACCCCCACCCGATCAACCTGCGCCGGCGCCAAAGACCATCGCCGTGGGACAAACCAAGGACATTGTTACAGCCACCTGGGGCCAGCCGTCGAAGGTCATCAAGCTGGCCAGCAAGGAAATTTTTGTTTACCCGGACATGAAAGTGACGTTTGTCGCCGGCAAAGTCTCCGACGTCCAGTAGCGCAAGCCAACCGTCACGCAATCGTCGGTATTTGCAAGCAGATGCCGCGATCGCAAGTAATCTCTTGAGGCAATCTGGAAATCCGGCGACTGCGCCCCGGTTGCTTTCATCCGTGATTAACCCCGGGGTCGGGGAAGAATGGAGAATCCGATGAATCGGCTAGCTTTTCGGCGTCCGACGGGCCTTGCATTGACAATGGTCGCGCTCCTGGTCTTTGCCGCCGCGATTCTTGCCTCCCCTTCATCCACCAAAACAACGAGCAGTACCAAATCTGCCGCGGTGAAACCGGCTGCTCCCGCAGCTGCCAAACCCGCCAGCACAAACGCCGGGCACTCGACGACTGGAGCTTCCGGTACCCACACCGGCACATCGACCACTGGCCATACCGGCCCGACCACCGGTAACCCCAGCGGGCACGCGGGGCCAACCACCAGCAATCCCAGCGGGCGTGGCGGACCCACCACCGGCAATCCAGCCGGGCGCACCACGACCACAACCGGCGGCGCGGGCGGCAGGGCTCCGGTAACGGCTGGAAATCCATCGGGCCATCTCACCCCTGCCGGCTCAAGGACCATGCCGACCAGAGACGGGGCGGTGACCAAGCGCGCCAACGGCAAAATCGCTGACGTGCATGACACCGCGCACGGCATGGATGTGCATCACGGCCTGAATGGAAGCCGGCGGGTATCGGTAGATCGCCCCGACCATTCTCATATCATGGCCGAGCGCGGGCGCCCGGGCTACGTCGAGCGCCGCTACTCCTTCCACGGACACGAATACGGCCGGCGCGCCTATTACTGGCACGGGCACGAGTACAACCGCTTCTACCGCGGATACTACTATCACGGCGTCTATCTCGGCGTTTATGCGCCGCCGTTTTACTTTGCGCCCGGCTTCTATGGCTGGGCCTATAACCCCTGGGCTGCGCCCGTCGTTTACGGCTGGGGCTGGGGCGCAAATCCTTGGTATGGCTACTACGGGTTCTACTTCGCTCCGTCACCGTTCTACGCCAGCCCCGCCGATTGGCTCGCCGACTATACCATTTCCACCACCCTGGCGGCAGGCTATGCCGCGCAGCAAGAGGCGGGCACCGAAGGCGTAACTGCGCCCAACACTGGCCAGCCGATGATCACCCCGGAGATCAAGCAGCAGATCGCCGACGAGGTACGCGCTCAGATCGCCCTGGAAAACTCCGAGGCACAGGGGAATCAGCAGGGCCAGGAGCCTGACCCGGCTTCGAGCAGCATCAACCGCATGTTCAGCGACGGAAAACCGCACGTCTTTATCGCCAGTTCATCGATGGATGTGGTTGACGCCGGCGGCGCCGAGTGCGCCCTGAGCGATGGCGACGTGCTGCGCCTGAGCGCGCCACCGGCTGCCGCCGCCACCAACGCCGGGGTGAGCGTGGTGGTGAGCAAGGGCGGCAAAGAATGCCGGCAGGGAGCCACGGTGATGATCGCACTGGCCGACTTGCAGGAGATGCAGAATGGCATTCGCGCCACGGTTGACCAGGGAATGCAGGAACTGAAAACCAACCAGGGCAAGGGCGGCATCCCCCCCGCACCGGCCTCGGCCATGGCCTCCACATCGCCATCCGCCTTTACGCAGGATGCGCCTCCGCCGGAAGTCAACGGCGCCACCGAGGTGAACGCGCAGCTTAAGGTTGCCGACCAGGTCGATCTTGACGCCAGTCAGACAACACCCATTGGCGCTCTGGACACGTCCACCTCTTCCGCCGAGCCCGCCGCTGGAACCATTAACATCGCCATCGGACAAACCATTGGCCAGGTGACCGCAGCCCTCGGTCAACCCACAAAGTTAATCGACCTGGGGGCCAAGAAGATTTACGTGTACAAGGACATGAAGGTCGTCTTCCAGGCTGGAAAGGTCTCTGACGTCCAATGAGCAAAGGGGGAATCGCACCACAAAACCGGAGGAAGGAATGTTAACGCGGCGGAGGTGCCGGTGGGCATTCGGGCTCGCAGCTTTGGCGGTTGGGCTGGTGCCGGGGGCGGCAGCCCAGGCCGCATCGGGAGATTCCAGCCAGCTTACTGCTGAACTCCGCCAGCATTACAAGCTGGCCTCAGCCGGGCTCGCCCGCGACGGTGCTGCCGCAATCGCGCCCGGCGAGATTTTCACCGTACGTCAGGAAGGCATTGTCGGCTTTGCCGATTCCGATCAGGACATGGAGGAACTTTGTCCAACCGAGTATCGCGGCGGCGCGTTGCACCCGAACAATGGCGCTCTCTGCAATTTATCTTCCCGGCAAACCAGGAGAGCCTTTCAGGTATCTGACCCGGTTTGCATCACCTCGCTGACAGCATCCCCGGGAAACGACTCCGTCTCGCTTTATTTGATCGCCTGCGACGGCGGCAAAAGGGCGCTTGTTTCACACACCTATAGTGCAATGTTGGTCGTGCGCTTTGCGAAAGGATTCGTGCGCATCGCCAATGCCGCGCGCATCGAGGACACCATTGGAACGATTCTGTCGTCGTCCCCCGATGCGCCTGAGCCCGCGACCCAACTCGAGCCGAGCGCCGATTCGGGTGCCCTGCGCCTCCCGGATCAGTCTCCTCCCCCTGACCGGGATTCTGACCCGGCGCAGGCCCGGACTCCGCCCAGCGAGCAGACGGACCCACCCCTGGCCCCTCTGCCTTCTGAGACAACGGTACCTCCCGGGACGCCGGCAAACGAGGCGCCGCCCGACGCGAACCAGAGTCAACCCGCTGCCGCGTCCGATCCTGCTGACCAGCCGGCATCGAGGTCCGGAGAAGTTGCCAAGGGCCAAACTCCGGAACAGGTCCAAGCCATTCTTGGAACGCCATCGAGAATTGCCGATCTCGAGGCCAGCGTCATCTACTTCTATCCGCAACTGAAAGTTGTCTTCATCAACGGGAAAGTCTCCGAAGTCCAAAAGCTCGAACCAAATGATTGAAAGTGGAGAGTTTCATGCATATATCGATCAACAAGCAGACCTTATTGACCGGATTGCTCACCGGTTTGAATCGCGTCCGGTTTCAGCCAGGCGCGCGCCCCAACTCTAAAGTTGCCATTCGCAAGGCGGCAGTTTTCGGGCTCCTCGCGGCACTGCTGGTGTCCGTCGCAAACTGCTTCGCCGCCCAGTCGCTGCTCACGCCGGAGAGCCGCAAGGATCTGGAATTGCAACCGGGCGTGGTATTGATCATCGTGCAATTCAAAGCCACCCTGGGGCCCTGGAGCGTCAGTCCCGGTTTTCTAGGGAGCGGCTTTCTCTATCGCCCGGACGGCTACCTGATTACCAACGGCCACGTGGCGCAGATGGCCAACGAGAAAGACTCCAAGGCCGCCCATGACCGGATTGTGACCGCCGCGCCGATGGTGACCGATGCTGTTCTCCAGACCGAAGAGCAGAAGTTGAAGCGTCCCCTTACGTCAGAGGAAAAGCAGGGGGTTCTCGAGGAACTGAACAAGCTTTTCGAGGCCGGCAAGATGCAGATCGAAGACATGAGCCTTACCGTCCTGCTCAGCAACGGCTCCTCCTATCAAGGCGAGATCAAAGCCTATAGCGACCCGATCACGGAAAATGGCAAAGACGTCGCCATCATCAAAATCGACGGCAGAAACCTTCCCACCGTAGCCCTGGGCAACTCCGACGAGGTGAACGTCGGCGACTCAATGACGGTGGTGGGTTATCCGGGCGAGGCGACCAATGCCACGATGGCCGGCCTGTTCAGCAAGCAATCGGCTCTGATTCCCACCGTCACCAGCGGCCGCATCTCCGCAGTCGACAAGACCGACTATAAGGGGACCCCGGTTCTGCAGTCGGAAACAACCATCAACCACGGAAACAGCGGCGGCCCGGCATTCGACGCCGACGGCAAAGTCATTGGCATCGCCACCTATTCGCTGAACAAGTCCGAAGGCGCAGTCGCCGGCCTGAATTTCTTCGTCCCCATCAACACGGCCATGGAATTTGTCCGCCAGGCCGGCGCCGATCCGGAGCGCGGCCCCTTCGATCAAATGTGGCACAGGGCGCTTGACGCCTACGCCGGGCAGCACTGGTACCAGGCCCACGAGTTGATGGGCAGCGTTCTGGAGATGATCCCCAAGGAGCCGGATGCCATGAAGCTTCAGCTGCAAGCGGCTGAGAACATCCGCACCGAAGGGCCCATTGCTTATTGGGTTGATCGCGTTGGAATGGCTTCGCTCTTGACCTTCATTGGCGTGGTCCTGTTGTCTTTGATTGTGCTAGTGGTGTTTCTGCTGCGCAAGCCTTCCCTGCCTCCGGCGGCTTCCACAGTGGCTATGCCGCGCGCCGCAGGCCCAATCGCCGCCGGCCCAATCGCCCCCGCCCCCAACGGCGTTGCCCCCATCGCGCCGCCCGCTCTGCTCAGCCCGGAAATCTTTGGCTCGCTTTTCATCGCCAGCGGCCCGCTCAGCGGCAACCGCTTCCAGATTCCTTCCAAGGGCCTGCTCATCGGCCGCGATCCGTCGCTCTGCACCGTGATTCTGCCCGATGACACGGTGTCCAAGGAACATGCCTGGGTGGTGCCTCTCGACAACGGAGTGGTGGTGATCGATCGCAGTTCTGTCAATGGGACCTATGTCAACTCAATCGATTCGCCGCGCATTGGCAAAATGCAGCTCAAAAACGGCGACCGCATCTTTATCGGGCGTAAGAACCCGACCGAGATCACCTATTTCAACTCCTAGCACCGGGCGGCAGGGACGGGAATCTCTGCCGCGCGTGCCGCACAGCCTTCAAGGGAGCAACAGCGAGGGATTATGGCTAAATTCTGCAATAACGGCCACCAGATGGACGACTCGTGGACAGATTGCCCGTACTGCGTGAGGACGGGCTACCGGTCTGCCTCAACCGCGCAAGCGGGCAAAACCAGACCCGATATGGGTGAGACCCGGCCCGACGACCGGCCGGCAGCAGCCTTCGATGGCGGCAAGACTGTGCCGCTTACCGCTCTCAAACGCGCCCCCGTGGTGGGTTGGCTGGTGGTGCTCAGCGGCGCGCAAAAGGGCGAGGACTTCCGCCTCAGGGAAGGAAAAAACGCGCTTGGCACGGCGCGCGATTCCGAGGTCCTGCTACAGGATCCGGCCGTCAGTGGCAAGCATGCCAGCGTCAGCTACAAAGACGGCAAGTTCCAGCTCACGGATCTGGACTCGACCAACGGCACATTCGTCAATGATGGCCCGGAGAGCGTAGCGAGGATCGAGTTGCAGGACAACGACACCGTCCGCGTGGGCGAAACAACCCTGAAGTTCAAGTGCCTGTAGGCATAGGATGAGAATACGTCCCGATGTGGAACTGGCCAACGCTTCTGATTTGGGTTGCGTGCGTACCGGAAACGAAGACTACTTCCTGTATATTGAGCCCGATGACGACGACGAGTTTGCCCGCCGCGGACGGCTCCTGGTGGTGACCGACGGCATGGGCGGGCGCAGCGGCGGCGAAGTTGCAAGCCGGCTGGTCGCCGAGACCGTGCGCGACGTCTTTCTCGGCGCCGATCACGACGACCCGCGCCAGCTGCTGATTGAAGCGTTCTCGAAAGCGCATCAGGCCGTTGTTGATCTTGCCGCCGAGGAGCCGGAGCTGAATGGGATGGGAACCACCTGCTGCGCCGCCATCTTTCGCCATGGCCAGATGTATTTTGGCCATGTGGGCGATAGCCGCATTTATCTGATTCGTGACGGCCAGGCCGAACAGCTGACCGAAGATCACAGCCTGGTGGCCCGCATGGTGCGCGAGGGCGTGCTTACGCCCGAGCAGGCCGAGCGCCATGAGCAGCGCAACGTGCTTACCCAGGCTCTCGGCGTCAATTCCGAGTCTCTTGCAGGCGACTTTCCGGCCACGCCGCTCGATCTCCAGTTGGGAGACGTCGTTCTGGTCTGTACCGATGGTCTGCACGGCTTGGTGGACGGCGCGCAGATGGCTCTTATCCTCGACCACCAGCCACTTGCGGACGCGTGCAAGGAACTGGTGGCTCTGGCCAAAGTACGCGGTGGACCCGACAATATCACCGTGCAAATGTTAGGCATCCGGCGGGGGGAGAAATGATTGGCACCATCATCCACGAGCAGTATCGGGTTCTCGAACTCCTGGGCGAAGGCGGAATGGGCGTCGTCTACAAGGCTCTTGACCTGGAACTTGACCGCTTGGTTGCCCTCAAGTTCCTCAAGGCCGAGTTCGGAGACAATCAGCTTCTCATCAAGCGCTTTCGCGACGAGCTCAAGGTTCTGGCCAGCTTCAACCATCCCAACATCACCATGCTTTACACCAGCTTCACCTGGCAGAGCCGGCCGGTCATGGTGATGGAGCTTCTTGAAGGCGAGCCGCTCAACCGCATGATTGACCGCCGCGGGCCCATTCCCGCAAACATCTGCGTGCCGCTCGTGAGGCTGGCACTGGCCGGCGTCGGGGAAGCCCACCGCCGCGGCATCGTCCATCGCGACCTGAAGCCCGCCAACCTGATGCTGAACCAGAGCGGCATCGTCAAGGTCATGGACTTCGGCATCGCCAAAATCGAAAGCTCGCCGGGACTGACCCGCACCTCTACCACCATGGGAACGCCGTTTTACATCGCCCCCGAGCAGATCGATCCGGAGCGATTCGGCCTCACCCGTGCCGACGCCCGCACCGACATATACTCGATGGGAGTCACTCTCTACGAGCTTCTGGCCGGCGAGGTTCCGTTCAAAGGAGCAACCGAGTACTCAATCCAGCGCGCCCATCTCGAACAGGCGCCAGTCCCTCCTACCGTCTACTATCCGCACATCCCAGCGCCCATCGTCGATGCGGTTCTGCGCGCCATGGCCAAGGATCCGGCGCATCGCTTTCAAAAAGCCGAAGAATTTGCCGAGGCGCTTTGCAAAGTTACGCTCGAGACTCCGGAACTCGGCTTGTCTACGGCTTTCACCCCTTCAATCTCCGGCTTGACGAACCAGGCCGCGACAGCTGTTCCACAATCCGGCGCGGCGAACCACTCTTCCGCTTCCGCGGGATCCGCGTCCGTTGGACGAACTGCTAGCACCATCGCAACCAACTCTCCGGCCGGCCCAGTGAACTCTGGATCCGTGCCCAAAGGTCAATCCCTTCCCCCTCCGCAAAGCGCATCCGCGAGTCAGACGCAAACACGGTCCGGGTTCAAGGGCAGATCACCTTTCGCCGTGGCCGCAATCGCTTTCGCCGCGCTTCTGCTGCTGGCCGCCGGCGGCTTCGGGCTCATGATCCTGCTCAGACGCGACGCGCCATCTTCGCGGAATGAGAGCGCCATGGGCGGCGGGGGCTCGCCTGTGGGAAACCTGGGCCACGGCGACTCCGGCAAGGACCCGTTGCACCTCCCTCAGCCCGAAGCCCCGGCGGAAACCAGTGGCGGCGGTAGCGATATTTCCCTGCCCATCGTTGTGCCCGCTGCGAAGAAACCGCTTGCGACTCGGGTCCCTAAGACCAACACGCCCACTCCTCAGGCCCCGCCGGGCATCGTATCCGGGCTTTGGAAGGGGCGCTACACAAATTACGCCGACAACAGCGTGGCCGCCGCTACCGTCAACCTTTCAGAAGGCCCCGGAAACGATCCCAATGACCTGTTTATCAGCGGAGTTCTCACGGTGCAGAACTCCAGCGGAAATCAGCGTTGTACAGTGTTTGGGAATCTCGATAAGCGTCGCAACAAGTTGACATTCAGAGTCGCGGCCTGCAGCACCGGATCTGTGCCACCGTATCTTTCGGCACACACCACTGTTTTGACTCCATCAAACGGCCTGATGTCGGGCACAGTCGATCCCGATATGGGTGTTGTTGTCTCCTTCAGCAAAATGTAAATGCGGTTTCGCCCCGTCATCGCGGCAAACGCTGTGGCACCGTGATGGAATGCGCATACTCTTTTTCGCGCGCCAGGCCGCGGAACGATTTGGCCACGCCGAGTCCAAGGAACAGCCCGCCGAAAGGAATGCATCTCAGCGTACCTGGAGCCAGCCGCTGTTGGTGCGCGCACACTTTTTTTATAGGCCGGAACCCAAGTTTGGGACTCGGGCAAGGCGCTCGGTTAGGTCCCGATTCGGCTCTGCGCCAGGCAAGATCCACGACGAGCGCGGCTACTCGCAGGAGGAGCCGGCGGAACAGACTCGATGGCAATCACGTGGGGTCCATTCGTCAGCCGAACCGGATGGCGCAAGTTGGCAAGGAAGCGCTTTCGCCTGGAAATGTCCGCCGAGGCGCTCAGTGAAATAAGGGTATGCATTTTCGAGCGAAGTCTCGAACAGAGACCAGGAATTGAATCGCAATATGGCGAACGATCTGCTTCCCGCATTTGGCGTAACTCAGGCTCGCCTTTCAACAATCCCGCAGATCTCAGATCTCAGCGC
>DATDLS010000394.1:0-11138 GCA_036519195.1 Occallatibacter sp.
TTCACAATGGACAGAAAGCCGGCATCGTTGGGATGAAGGTGATCGCCACTGTCGTATGCAGGAAGAAATTGAGTAGGATGCGATGGATCGTGTGTCGCCGTGTCCTGATCGACGATGGCATCGCAACCGCTTGTTCTGCCGCGAATGAATGCATTGATCTGTTCTCTGGCTGCCTCTCCGGACGGAGTCCAATCCACTGCCCCCTGGAACGGTGTCAGAGTAGAACAAAAGAATTTGACGTGGTTCTTGTGGGCTCGAGCGATCAGGCGCTCAAGACCTGCAATCAGCTGCTCGGCACTGGGCGCGGGCCTGGTCGCCCCGAGATCATTAATGGGGTCATCGGAAAAGATCACCCAGTGAACGCCCGGCTGCGCGAGGACATCGCGATCAAAGCGAGTCTCGGCGCTGTCGCCTGCTCCGGCCGAGAGCAGACGGTTCCCACTAATTCCATGATTGAGCACGCCAATGTTGAGGCCTGCATCAAGAAGCTTTTCGGCCAAATCGTTGGTCCAGCGGCGATTCGCTTCTGGAGTGGAGTTCGATCCATCCGTAATCGAAGCGCCCAAAGCCACGATCGATCCAAGAGCTGACCGGTCCTGAACATCGAGATTGGTGAGGAAATAGCAGCTCTGGGAGGTCTTGAAATTGGGAAGGCTGGCGCTTCCACTCACGTCTCCCTCGGCCATATAGCTGGTCTGAAATATTGAGGAATGATATGTCGCCCTACCGGTCGGATCGGGCAGATAAATACTAATCGAGACGTCGCCAAGACTGGGAACATGAAAGTCGACTGGATCGCTGACAACGACAGTCCCGGGTTGAATCTTGACCGCAGACTTGCCTTTGAACCAGACTTGCCGATCCGTACCGGCGACGATTGCAGAGGCAGAGCTCCGTCGAGCCAGATGCACATCTGCGATGATCAGGGGCTGCGTTCCGAACAGGTTCGAGATCCGAACGCGGGCCATACGTCCACCGACGCTGGTATGGACGATCTGCCGCAGTGTTTGTTGATTGAAGCTTCTTCCCGACTCGTCGCGCACGGGTGAAACCGCCCATGTCCCAATCCACGGCGAGCTTTGACCTAGCGCTTCGACGAGCGACAAGAAACTGCCTACTAACAAAAGCACCATCGAGGTACGGACTCTGCTCCCTGTTTGACAACTTTCCATGTTTGGCGATCCCTCGATTCGCTTTTGACCTGAATAAGTCAGCAAGTTAGCGTTTATTGCCCGCGGTTAAGAAGCCCAATTTGAACCTGTCCGAGCTTCTTTGCAGACCGCGCCGCAGTGCCGCTGAGAGGCGCGAAGGGTTGAAGGGTTGTGGGCTCGCCGTGCCGCTGCACGAGACAACTCGTGCCAGCTGCGGCGTGAAACCCGATGTCCGGGCCAATAGCACCTTGGACGATTGTGGCAGCAGCCTTGCCACAGATCACGTCGACAGGCTCTCCTATCCATGGATTGCGAAACTTGAGCCTTCCGGTTGTTCCTGCTTCAAAAACAACTGTCGTTGCTACGCCACTTCTTATCTGCACGTCGACCTTGGTATTTCCCCGCACATAAGCACTTCCCTCGAAATCCCATCCCGCCGGAATGGCAGGGGCAATCCGGATTAATCCGTCGTAATCCTGAATCAGGGCTTCCTGAAGTGCGTCGGCAACCACGCCGACCTGCTCAACATAGAATTCCCCATAGTCAGCATCCCAATTCGCCAATCCATTGACACTGTGCTGCGAACTCTCAGTAACTCGGACCAGCGTTGAAGCAACTTCATCGCCCAGTCCCAGACGCGCGGCCTGAATCGGATCGAAGCTCCAGTCCGCAACAGCGGAAAAGCGTCGATGTGCATACGTTCGCCGCGCAAGCAGGAACAAAGGCGAAGTGTCTCCGATAAGGTCATACGGCCATACTGTTTCAAGAGCAATGTTTTCCGCGTTGTGACCGGTCGCGTCTGGCCGATACGACTCGGCGATAACATCGTTCCCCTCGGCATCCGCCGAGGAGGACAACAAGGTTTTTTGCCCATTTTCCTGAGTGCGTGGAATCGAAGGAATCATTCGCAATGCCGCTTGTAACTGGTGAACGAGGTCGGTGTCCTTACCGAGCAAATGCGCTGCTTGCATGGTCGCCGGATAGAGTGCCATGATTGCGGCAATATCGGTCGTTGGATCACTCACATCCCATTGCGTCTCATGCGCGTTGGAAGGGCTGGTGTGCAGCAACCCGTCGCGGCCGACTTTTTGATAGGCAAGCAGAAATCGCGCGGAGGAGGCCATGAGCGGATAGTTATCGGCAAGAAACTTGCGATCATTCGTTGCCAGATACTGCTCCCATACCCAAAGCGAAACTTCTGCTCCGGTCGAGAGGGTCCTTGCGTTGTAATAGGGTGGAAAATCCGCGTCGCAGTCGCGCCCAATTTTTCCCGGAATTGCCGTCGTGCTCCAACTGGATTCATATTCGATGCCTTGTCCGTTGAAGCGCATCGTCTCCGGTATGCAGGCTCCTGGGCGCCCTTTCATATTTTCCTTGGTCCAATTCTCTATCTTTGTCAGATTTTCCCGATAGAGATTGAAATACGGTGCATTCAACTCGGCAGACCCGGCGCCTATATTCGCAGCGACCTGCATGCGCAGATTCCAATGCCAGAATGCTGATGAGTCCCAGTGATGCACATCGCGCGCGGAAGAGACCATATCGGCGACTCCTGCCTGCGAACCCGGGAATTCGACGCCCTTCTCCGCTGCGGCGACAAACAGATAGATATCCCGCAGGTTCTCCATGTACTCTCCGACACCATCCTTCGAATGAACCTTTAGAGCGGCCGTGTGGCTCCAGTAAGCATGCCACCAGTCCTTGTGCGCAGTCGACGTATTGGGAGAAAGCGCTGCGTGAACTGCAGTTCGTCGGTCAATTTTGCCGTCATAATGCGGCGACGCGACAATGATTTGAAAATGACCGTCTTCATAAGGTCTGAACGAGACGGTAACGGTCACAGGATCGGTCACTGCAACCTTTACATCCCGCCCTGCCGCGGTGATTGCAGACAATGACCCAAAAGTCCGACCGGACGCACCGGGGTTCTTGTCATCTTTCCACGCCTCTGACAGCATGCCCATTTGGGCGTCGACCGCCGCCTGAGGTGTACGAGGCGCCCATAGTTTGAGTTGCGCGGTCTGCGGTTCATCGGGGTTGGCGCCCGTAACATCGATAACGAGACAATCCCTATCGGGCTGTACATAGGTTGTCGCGGTCATGCCGCCTCCGTGCTCTTGAAACTCACCATTGTAAAGGTCAAGCACCCCTGAATAATCCGTTGCTTTCGTGAGAGGCACGAGAGCGGGAAGAACGACCTGCCCTGGTGATAAGCGGCCGGGCAGTGTGTCGGCGCGATTGAGTTGTGCAGTAAGACCGTCTGCGGACCAGACGGCGACGCCGAGTCGGCCATTTCCGAGGGGCATTGCCTGCCCAGCCTGAAGATTCGGTTGCCCCAGGATAATATTGGATCGGCCAATGACACCCTGGGTATCAATGTGAAATCTGCCATCCCGCCAGGCAGTTGTCATGTCGGACGTCGCAGATTGAGCTTGAGCGCCGACCGCAAGAGCCGTACACACCAGAACCAGAGGAACGAACTTTACGAACAACCTCTTCATTTGCACCTTCTTGTGCGCTGCACAATTGGACACTTGCTTCTCGAGGGCAATGCTGGCGCACTATGGCAGGGACTTCTAGACCTGTCTCTCGGAGTCAATGCCAGTGTCCAGCTGCACAATGGCTCGAGTAGAGAGATCGTCCGGCCTATGCACGCGCGCTTCTCGCCAAGCCGTAGACTCAAAAGCGCATCGGTATCGGATCGCGAACCAGCACCCTGAGCAATTGCTCCGGAAGACTCAGAATGCCCAGAGCAAAACATCCACGCCCCATGCGCTTTCATATCGTCAAAGCGTTGCGGCGTTTGACGCGATCTGCACATCCTTCCTTGAGGAGTTTTCAATCCGGGCTCGGCCCGAAAAGAGATTGCCTGTGATGATCGCTCTGTCCACTGCCTCTCCGAGCCAGATGTGCGGCTTTGTCTGACGGAACTCGCACCCCCGAACGAGGATGCTGCCCGAAGACGCCTGGATCGCGGCACGATCTCCCTCACTTCCCCACTGCACGAATGTGCAATCACTAAAGCCAACGGTGCCCAGGCCTTCGAGCCGGGCAATTTGGTTACACGGGCCCCAAAATGCGCTGTTGCTTATGCGAATCACGCCGCGATTCGTCGCACGCACTTCGATCATGGTCGGATCTTGGCCATGGAACGAAGTGAACTCTGCATTAGCGATGAGGAGCCCATACGGTGCACACTGCTCCACCAGGATTGCGCGGTTGCAATCGTCGGCCCCAATTCCGAGGAAATTGCCATTGCATCCACCTGTAGAGGTTTCTACAAACTTGTATCCGACGTGATAGCCAAAACAGAAGGTATTGAGTACATACTCCCAGTCGGCTCTGCCAAAGATAAACGCTTCGCCGTGGTCGGTCTGCCATTGATAGACTTTACTGCGAGAGTTCCACCAGGGATTGAAGTGCACGTTCTCAATGCGGCCAATGTCGTAGATCGCATCGACCCAGACCCCGCGGCGCAATGGCTGCCCTGTTATATTCCGCAAGTTGTGACGTTCGTTCTGGCTTGCATCGATGCCCTGATAGGGATTGAGCAGTTCCAGGTCGAATGCCGAAGGGTTCTTTCCTCGCATCGCAATTGCCCATGGATACGGGACCGGCTCATCATCGATCACCTGCTCCGGATAGTAAATCGTTAAGCCGCAAAGGGCGCTGTTGGTATTAAGCGTTAGGAAGGGCGTAGCGTCTTCCGTTCCCCGGCCTGCCGTCACGTAGAGTGCGGTTCCGTCGTCTCCTGGCTTGGGCTGTCCATGATCTCGAATACCGGCATGAGACGGAGCACAAGAGAAGGAACCGCGCAATGTCACACCGTTGGGAATGTTGAGAGTTCCCTTGAACAGATAGCGGCCCTTTGGAGCATAGACTGTCCCTCCATCGCCGGCAGAGACCGCATCCAATGCGCGTTGGAAGGCTGGGGTATCATCTGTTACCGCGTCCCCGACCGCGCCGAAATCTTTGACATTCGTTTCACGGCGAGCTGCCGAATGTGCACCATCCGTGGACTGTGCAGGTTCCGGCATGCCCAGAAGTTTCATCGCTCCGGCCGCAGTTCCAAGGGACAAAAGTTCCCGGCGGGAGGGAGCGCTACGCTGATTACTGTCCATTGCTGATCCTTGTTCTTTCCGATTGATTGCCGTCGCCTGTCCTTGGGGTTCGCGCCAACTGTGTATCTTCACTGCTCATCGACGGTGGGGCATCCTCTGGAGCACTGCCCCACTTCACATTTGGTTGATCGTTCATTTCAAGAATCAGAGTCCCCCCGTCCGTGATATCCGACTGATGGAACCAGGGCTTATCCAATGGCTTACCGTTCAACTGAGCAGACTGAATGTACTTGTTGCGTGCCGAAACATGATTCGCGATGATCGTAAATTCTTTCCCGTCTTCCAATTGAATCGTGCTCTTGGCGAAGATCGGGCTGCCAATCTCAAAGACCGGGCTACCGGGACACACCGGATAAAACCCTATCGCACTGAAGACATACCACGACGAAGTAGCGCCCCCATCGTCGTCACCAGGAATGCCGAGAGGTCCGTCTCCATACCAGAGATCCATCAGTTCTCGCACGCGCCGCTGCGTCTTCCAAGGCTGTCCGGAGAAGTCATAAAGGTATGGGACGTGAAAACTCGGTTCGTTGCCCTGAGCATAGAGTCCGACCAGGCCCGTTGCATCCGGAAACTGATCGAGAAATTGATACTTCGAGGTCCCATACTGTTCTACAAAAAGTCGGTCGAGCCTCTCGTTGAAGGCATCGCGGCCCCCGAATGAATGGATCAGCCCCGCAACGTCATGCTGAACACTGAAGGTGTAAACCCACGCATTCATCTCGGTGAAGTAATCCCGGCCTCCCTGACCGCCGCCCAATTTAGGGTCGAAGTGCTCGACCCATTGCCCTTCAGCGCTCTTCGGAGCCATAAAGCCTGTTGCAGAGTTAAAGACCTTTTCATAGTTATGTGCCAGCTTTCCGAAATAGGCTTCGTCCGACTCCTTTCCAAGAGCTTTCGCCAGCTGTGCAACACACCAATCGTCGTAGCTAGTCTCAAGTGTTACCGACACCGCCTGCCGACGCTCCGGGGTCACTTCTGGCACAGTTTCCGCCTCTCCAACTGCCAAGGCTGGGAAAAAACCTTTCTCAAAATAAATCCGATCCAGGCTGGTGAGTGCACCTCGTCTCCAAGGAAGCATTGTTGCCATTGTCGCGTTCTTTCGCATGGCCTCATAGGCCTTTTCTACGTCGAAATCGCGGTATCCCTTCTCATACGCATCCAGAATGAAGGCTGCCGTATGATGACCGATCATCACCGCCTGCTCGCCGGCGACAGAGGGGAAAGACGGCATCCAGCCGCTTTGCTCATACATCCGAACATACGAGCGAATCATATCTTCCTGCTGTCGCGGTTCCAATAGCAACTGCAGGGGATGCAGCGAGCGATACGTGTCCCAGATCCCATCGTCTACATAGAAGTCGTGTCCCTGCGCATCGTGGACGGTATGGTCGTATCCGCTGAAGTACCTGCCCTCTTCAGTGATATTGGTCATGCGGCCGAGGGAACGATACAGTGCTGTGTAGAAGATAGTGCGCTGCCGCTCCGTTCCGCCCAGAGTCCGGATCCGGCCCAGAGCTTCGTTCCAGAGTGTGCGTGTGGTCGACTTCACATGCTCAAATGTCCAGTTGGGAATCTCCCGTTCCAGATTGCGCCGCGCTTGGTCGGCACTTATGTAAGACAGGCCAACCCTGACCTCGATCGTCTCTCCAGCCTGCGACGGAGAGTCAGTGACAAATCCGATCTGATCGCCAGTCTGTTTTGCTTGCTGGCTCAGATGACCATTCTGCCAGGTCTGATAGGAACTGAAAGGACGCGAAAACTCCATGTAGAAATACTGCCTTGTTTCCCCCGGCGTATCCGCGGTTTTACTGATCGTCCCGTCGACTCTCTGGCTTCCTTCTAATGCGTTCTTCGTTATGACCGCGAATTCAGCATTGTCTCCAAGGCTGAGAACCAAATGAGCGTCGGCGCTTGCCGGAAGCGTAAATCGGTAATAGGCGGCCTGATACGTCGCAGTGAATTCTGCACGGATTCCCCATGTCTGCAGATCAGCTTCGTAGTAATAGGGAGTCGACACTTCGAGGTCGTGATCGAATTCCGAAGCGTAGTCCGCGGGACTTGTACCCTCTTTCCCGACCGAGGCCATCAGGACTCCCGGACCGGCGGGAAAGCCGTATATTTTATCTGCGAGATAACGGTCGGCGATTCCGGGCGTAGTGATCGGGGCCAGCCTTGCCATGCCATGAGGGCATTGCACATATGGAATCGTCGCCGTGAGCAGCTGCCCAATGCCTCCAATGTTCGGGGAGACATATTCTACAGGTTCTTTTGGATGTTGCCCGATAGCGGAAAAAGCACGGCCGCCCAGAATAACCAACAAAGCGAATGTCGTTGCACTCCTCATATTCTTCTCTTTCTGTGTGCTTCTGTTCGCCGGATCTGATCCGCAGAGCGGTCATTGGTGGTAGCCGGAGGTCGCCGACTTACTTATTTGCTCAAAAAGGTTCCGGTAGTAAGCGAAGCCTGTGAAGATCCGCCAACCCATACGGTGTAGTTACCCGGCTCCACTGCCCATCGTTGCTCCGCATTCCAAACCGCGAGTTGCTTTTGCGGCACACGGAAGGTGACCGTCTGCTTCCCTTGCGGCGGAAGATGTATTCGAAGGAATCCTTGCAGTGCGCGGTCCGGTGTCTCGACGGTTCCAACATCCTCGCGCATATAAAGCTGAGCGACCTCGTCGCCTTCCTTCGCGCCTGTATTTGTCACATCCACGGTGATCTGGATATCGTCATCGCTGCCGGGAGCAGGAGCCTGCACGGCCAGGTGATCATAGCGGAACTGTGTATAGCTGAGACCAAATCCAAAGGGAAACAGCGGTTTGCCATCATCGTCTTCATACTTGTGCATGCGCGACGGGTCGAAGTTATAGAAGTCCGGCAATTGTCCGGTGCTGCGCGGAAATGTAATTGTCAGGCGGCCGGCCGGGTTATTGTCGCCGAAGATAGTTTCCGCAATGGCCTGCCCCCCGAACTCCCCCGGATACCAGGCCTCAAGAATGGCCGGAATATGTTCCTTTGCCCAGCCGATCGTCAGAGGGCGTCCATTCTCCAGAACCAGGACAACAGGCTTATTTGTCGCCGCTATGGCCTCAAGCAGTTGTTCCTGATCTCCCGGCAGGTTCAGATCGGAACGGTCGAAGCCTTCACCGGAAATGCCCTGCCATTCTCCAAGACCGAGGATCACGACGTCCGCCATCTTCGCCGAGGCGACTGCCGTAGGGATATCCTTGCCTTCATTGAAGGTGACCGTCGACTGGGGAACCAATTTGCGAATCCCGTCAAGGATGCTGATATGCAGGCCGTTCGCCTCTTTTTCGTAGTCCCCGTACCGGGCAATGTTGCCGTTGGGTCCGATCAGGGCGATGCGCTGGATGGAACGGGACAGGGGCAGAAGATTTCCCTCGTTGCGAAGCAGAGTCATCGATTGACGCGCCGATTCAAGGGAAAGGCCGAGGTGTTCCGCAGAGCGAGCCACTTTAGCGTTCAGCGCAGGGTCTACCAGTGGACGATCGAAGAGCCCGAGCGAAAACTTCACGCGAAGCACTGACCTGACCGCCCGGTCCAGGTCCGCCTGGGAAAGCGTACCTTCGTGCACACAGTCGACGAGCGCCCTCTGAAAAACGGCATGGTCAAAATCGTAAAACTGCATATCGACTCCGGACCGCACAGCCATGCATGAGGCGTCCTTGGGGGATGCGGCAACGTGATGGACATCGTACAGACGTCGAATTGCGCCCAGGTCTGAGAGAACAAACCCTTCGAAGCCCCACTCCTGGCGCAGAACCTTCTCGAGCAGAAATGGATCCGCCGTAACCGGGATGCCGTCGATTTCATGGTAGGCAGCCATGGCGGCCATGGCGTGCCCCTCGCGAAAGGCCGGCTCAAACCCGCGCAACATCACGGTGCGCAACTCCCGCTCTCCCATATGCACAGGCGAGGTGTTGGTCCCGCCCTCGGGCGAGCCATGTCCGGCGAAGTGTTTAGGCTCAGCCACCAAGGTGTGGTCGGTGTTAAGGCTCTCGCCCTGCGCTCCTCGCACATACGCCAAGCCAAACAGGCCGGTCAGATAGGTGTCTTCTCCAAAGTCCTCCTCCACCCGTCCCCAGCGCGGCTCGCGGGCGAGATCGAGAACCGGAGCAAGGATCATGCCGACCCCGGTCGAGCGCGCCTCGGCTGCGATGGCAGCCCCGGTCCGCCGCGCGATGTCCGGATTCCAGGTGGCGGCAAGATTGATAGGAGCGGGAAACACGGTACCCGTGTCAAAGCCGTGCAGACCCTCTTCGACAAAGATCGCTGGAATGCCGAGACGATTGTGTGCAATAATCCAGCTTTGGATTGCGTTGGACTGAGCCGAGGTCGGATAAGTGTCGTGAATGCCACCCACTCCGAGACTTCCCCACATCGCTTCCGCTTTACCCGGGAGAAAGGCTGCATCAAGGGCAACGTGATCATTGCCAGTATGCTTGTCTTCCAGGGTTCCGGCAGCTGCATATAGATCGAGTTGTCGCGCCTTCTCCTCCAAGGTCATCCGGGCTAGCAAGTCGTCGATGCGTCGTTCGATGGGCGCGTCGGGTTGTTTATACAAAGCATTTGGGGCGGTAACTTGGACAGCCTGCTGTCCCTGGACGTATGTCAGACACAGCGCAAACAGCAATACGAGTCCCAGCACCACGGCATATTCGCCATGATGCTTGAGATTGAGTGGAGGCTCTCGTTGTGTTCGGCAATCATGCTCAAACCTGGGCGTTGTGGACAAGCCATTGACCTTGGCTTGGCATGACGAGCGTTCATCCTGACTTTCCAATCTCGTGATCAGATCTTGCTTAATGCTCCGCCGTTCACACTGATTGCTCTGTCGATTCACGTCTGTGCTCGCTCCAGATGATAGTTGCTCGCGAGAACCACGTTAATGGAGCCTCGTAACAGATAGCAACGTTAGCCGCTTTCCTAACCGAATTGTATGTGCTTGAAAATAAGTAACTTGCTGGAGGCGAAAATCGCTAACGGTAGATACCCTTAAGAAAGCTTCGGTTACGGGAGTGTTTGCCATTCGGTTGCGGTAGCTGCTTCAATGCAAAATTGACCCTTCGCTGTCAAAAATCTCTTGCCTGAGTATCCCGTATGTTTTCTTCATGTTGCGCCGGTCGACGGGCTTTTGTTCGACCGTAGCGGCGAGTGCGGCGGGGCATCCTTAGCTCTACCGTGCGGCGGCGGTATTTGGGAAAGCGGAGTGCTACAATTGGCCGCACTGATTATGTCTTATTTTGAGGTCGCAGAATCCCGACATGCTCTCAATGGACCCGATCGACGCTCGAGAAGCGGAGATTGCTAAACTCGCAGGATCGAAAGAAGACGTTGCCACGTTGCGCCTGCACCTTAAGGAAATAATTGAAGGCACAGCATTTAAGGGCAGTCATCGCAGCGGCCAATTCCTGCAGTACATCGTGGATCAAGCAATTGCCGGCAATTTCGAGTCCTTAAAGGAGCGCGTAATCGGTGTCGAGCTCTTCGGGCGATCCCCATCCTATGACACCGGCGAGGATGCGATTGTCCGAGTCACGGCCAGCGATGTGCGCAAGCGCTTGCTCCAGCATTATGGCAAATATGGCGCCCCCTCCGCGTACCGTATCAGCCTTCCTCTGGGCTCGTACATTCCTGAAATCTCGCGCGATCAACATTTTAACCACGGCGGTGTCGTCAATCTAATCGATACACGCCACGAAAATGGGTCCAAATCCGACTACTCCACAGCAGCACAACAGAGTTCCCTTTCAGTCCCGCAACTGGAGCCCGTCACCGTTTCTTTTGCCGTTCCTAAATTGGAACCAACCCGAACGGCGAGCTACACCCAGCGTCAATGGCTT
>DATDLS010000395.1:0-16879 GCA_036519195.1 Occallatibacter sp.
CGTATGGGTCCGGAACTGGTCGTAGGCGTCGGTCGAATAGGTAGCGCAACTGAGGCCGCACTTGGTAGGCGGCGGGGCGATCCACACGAGCCGCTCAGCGTCGGGAAATGGCAGCGGGCGCAACAGCAGATGGTTGACGACGCTGAACACGGCAGTGTTGGCGCCGATGCCGAGAGCAAGGATGAGGATGGCGACCAGGGTGAAGCCGCGGTCGCGGCTGAGGGTGCGCAGGGTGTAGCGCAGATCCTGGAGAAGAATGTCGAGTTTCAAAAGTCCTCGCGCTTCGCGTTGCTGGTATTTCGCCAGGTCGATCCCGCCGAAGCGCACGAGCGCCTGGCGACGGGCTTCAGGAGGCGAGAGGCCGCGGCGGATGTTTTCTTCGACGGCCAGATCGATGTGCGCCTGGATCTCGGCTTCGAGGTCGGCGTCGAGCGGAGGCTTGAAGAAAAACGCGCGCAGCCGGTTGACGGAACGGCGCGGCGTATCCACTACGCGCCGCCTTCGGGTGCCATGGCGAGCACGCGGCCCATCACCGCCGACAGGCGCTGCCAGTAAGCGGCGTCTGTCTCCAGCTGCTTTCGGCCGCTGCCGGTGATGGAGTAGAACTTGGCCTTGCGGTTATTTTCCGAGGTGCCCCACTCGGCTCCGATCCAGTTGCGCTGCTGCAAGCGGACGAGCGCAGCGTAGATCGTGCCCTGGTTGAGCAGGACTTCATCGTTGCTGGCCTGCTCGATGCGGCGGGCTATGCCGTAGCCGTGCTGCGGGCCCATGGCGGCGAGGGTTTTGAGGACCAGCAGATCGAGGGTGCCTTGCAAGAGATCGAGTTTGGAATCGCCCATTTCCCGCTCCTGTGTTGATGCCACACAAGTATGACACAGGCGATGTGGTGCTGCCACAGGAAGGATCCTGGCGGGATGATTGGCTGGGGGAGGGCGAAAAATCCGTGAAAGCGAACATCAGGGCGTGGCGCGTTATTCCGCGGCGGAGGAGCGGGCCGGTTGCTTGAACACGATGGCTTCGGCCTGGGCGAGGGTTGTCGAATCGGGGATGCGCTGGAAGTGGCTGTGGACTTCGTCCTGCTGGACGGCGATGCTCTTGAAGAAGAGAGCTTTGCCGATCATGTTGACCTTGAGCGAGGTGATGGCCCAGTGACCAGGGGCGATTTCCTGGCGGCGAACGTCAAAAGTGCCGCCGGGGTCGAGATGTCCGAAGAGGCCGCCGAGGAACTGGACGCCGTGCGTGAGCACGCCGGAGATTTCGACGAGGCGATTCTCTCTGGTGTTGACGATTAGGAAGCCATCCATCTTGTGGAATACGTATGCCTCGCTGGAGTGGGAGGTGAAGTCCGGGTTGGGATGGAAGTTGAGCCTGACAGTGTCGCCATGGGTCTGGGCGTATTCAAAGATAAAGGCGTCGGGCAGCATGGCGAACATCTGCGCGGTCTTTTTGTCATCGTCGTCGCCGGCGCGGCGGGCCTTGCTCTGCTGATCGGGGTCGGTGACGAACTGCTGGACGCGTTGATCTTCCCTGGTCTTCTGCTGCGGCGTCAGGGGATGGCCGTTGATGTCTTCAAGGTAGGTGATGTTGCCGTTTGTGGTTTCGACAACGGCCTGGGTTTTGCTGGGGGCGGGGAGGTTGGTGACCACCTGAAACATCCAGTGGGACTGGTCCTGGTTGTCGGCCTTGATCTCGCTGGCTACGACTTTGCGGACCAGATCGTTGGGAGCCAGGCCGGGCTGCAGGGAGGGGTGCTGGGCTTGGGATGCGGCAGCGATGAGAAGCGGAATGACGAAAGCGGTTCGCATTGCTTCACCTGAACGTTGAAACCTTGCTCTGAGCGTTGGAATGGGTTGGAAGGGGATTTGGTTGTCTTTGCATCAAATGGGGGCATGGGCCGGCGTTTCAGAAAGGACGCAAAGCTATCAAATACAGGCGATTGGAATTCTCCACTGATCGAGCTGTCCCAGCCCGGAGCCAAGCCAGCAAGACGTCGCGCGCGGCGGGCTACCCAGTGGGGCGCCTGGAGTTCTGCGGTCTGGAGTGACGGCGGAGGAGTCGCTAGCGCTTGAGCAGGTCGATGGGTTGGGTGAAGTCGGTGACGCGGATGTGCCTGGCCAGGGCGGGGTGCTGGCGCTCGAGGGCTTTGTACATTTCCCAGGCGATGCGGCGATAGCTGAAATGACCGGCGGGCCCGGAACGGAGTTCGGAGATGTATTGTGCCTCGGCGAAGTCCATTTTGAAGAGGCAGCGGAGGCGTGTGGCCAGTGGAAGCAGGTAGAGGGCGGACTGGGCGGCTTCCGGTGCCGGACCGGCGGCGATGGTGGCGCTGGCGGCGAGGGCGGCGGCGAGAGCGGACTTGAATTCAACCAGGACGCCGGCGTCCTGGAGCAGGTTGACGTCGGCGGGCAGGTCGGCGGAGTCGGGGATTTCACAGCCGTGCAGGGCGGTGAATCCCTGGATGATTTGCACGCAACGGCGATGGCGGTGCATGTCGCGGAAGCCGCCGATGTCCATGAGGATGTCGAAGCGGAGGGCCGCGCCGGCGTGAAAGGCGCGGAGGGCTTCATCGTGGCGGCCGCGATGGCGCAGGCCGAGCTCGATGATCTCATTGACGCGGGCCTCGGGAAGGGCGGCGACCAGGTCGCGGATCTGGCGATAGGGGTGGTGACTGGCAGAGTAGACCAGCGTGGAGGCCAGCTCCACTTCGAGGGTCTCGGTGCGTTCGACCAGGTCGACGAGTCCGGCCGCCGCGGGAGGCATACCTTTGAGAAGGTCGGCAGAAGCGTGAGCCAGTTCGGCTTGCGTCAGGATCGAGTATTCGTTGGGTTCGGCGTATTTGACCAGCGTGGGCGCAGTGCGGACTTCGCGCGTGAAGAGGCTGGCGGCTTGTTCGGCGAGCGAGGGATCGAGTTTCTCGATGAAGGCGGCGGCGGATTGAGCGTTGACATTCCAGGCGGGGCCGGTGGCGGCTTCGCGAAGCTTTAGACCGAGATCACGCAGTTCAGCCAGGGGATGGGAGAGCAGGCGCGAAACCTGAGTTTCCAGGGTGCGGGCGTTGACGATCTGGCCGAGCGAGGTGTTGGTGGCCAGCGGAAGTAAGTAGCGGGCAACGTCAAAGGCGCGGGCCTTGAGGGTGCGCTCGTAGGCGTCCGGCTTGAGGGTTTCCGGGCGGCGGATGCGGCGGCTGAGGTCTTCCAGAATGGCGGTGGTGGTGCGCTGATACGCAGCGAAGAGATTTTCGATTGTGCCGGCGTAAAGCCTGGCCGATGCCGAGTCCTGGCCGAAGTTGGGAAAGTACCAGCCGGATTTGAGGAAGTTCTGGTAGCGGGTGGAGCGCTCCTGACCGTCCCAGCGCTGCTCGTCGACGAGGACGATGGCGGCCAGCAGCGACAGGCGCTCGACGGCGAAGGCGATGTGGGCCAGGTCGGCGATGGAGCGATGTCCGTATTGAAAATAAAAGGTGTTGAGAAACTGCTCGGCGCGTTGGGTCGAGATTTCGCTCAGCGACTCACGCAGGGAAAGAGACGAGCGGGAGTACTTGGCCATGGCATAGGCCAGGACTTCGGGATCAGCGCCATGGACGGCGAAGACGTCGGTTTGATTGCGGGCGCCGGAGGGGAGAGGGAAATCGCTGGACATGGATGAGGGCTCGGAAACAGAATACGGTATAGGACCGAGGTTTGAGCGTAAACTGACCGGCGGGTTTGGACGTCTAAAACAGAGCCAATGCGTGCACCTGCGCCGGGCTTTATTTTGGCGATGCAGGATCAGGCCATCTAGGCGTAGGATTTTCTGGGGGAGCGGGCCATGCGAGAGTTTCGGATCAGAACGTCGCACACTCCAAGGCCGTTGCCCTCCGGCCGCTGGCAGATGACGCAGCGCTGGAACGACCTGCTGTTTGTGCACTGGCCGGTGCCGGCTTCCGAGATTGCGCCGCTGCTGCCCGAAGGGCTGGAGCCGGATGTGTTCGAAGGCTCCTCGTGGCTGGGCGTGGTGCCGTTCTGGCTGGATCGGATCAAGGTGCGCGGCGTGCCGACGATTCCGGGCATGCGCAATTTTCCTGACCTGAATGTGCGGACCTATGTGCGTGACGAACGGACGCATACGCCGGGGATGTATTTCTTCTCCCTGGACGCGACCAACCTGCTGGCGGTGGTTTTGGCGCATACGTTCTTCCATCTGCCGTACCACTGGGCGGAGATGCACCTGGATCAGCGCTCGGAACGGGAGTTCTCCTTTTACAGCCGGAGGCGACTGACGGACGAGCCGGTCATCTTCAAGGCGCGGTACCGCGGATTGGGCCCGACGCAGAAGCTGGCCGAGGGCGGCAGCGGAACGCTCGAATATTTCCTGATGGAGCGCTCGAGCCTTTACACGCGTAACCATGCCGGACAGGCCGTGCGGGCGAATCTGCATCATGTGCCATGGCCGCTGGAAGAAGCAGATGCGGAGATCGAGCGCAACGATCTGGCAAAAGCGATTGGGATCGAGTTGCCGGACATTGAACCGGTGCTGCATTACTCGCGGCGGCTGGCGGTGTATGTGTGGCCTACGGAACTGGTGCGGCCGGCCCTGGCGGGAAGACCGGTGACAGTGGCGGCGACGCCGTTGAGCTAGCGGGATAGGGATCAGGAGCCTCGGCTCGAAATAATTTTCATCGACATGGGTGGGCCGCAAACCCATGAAATTAGGTTGCTGCGAGTCGTCGCGGAACAACCCTTCACCTCCCTGAAGACAATTCCGGAACGGGCCACTCGAGCGCGCGTTCGATGATGGGGCGTCTGGGATGGGGCGTCTGGGCAGATTGCAACTCACCCCAGCTGGTTGCTCGCTGCCCCGCGGACTGCCTAAGGCCGGGGCGCCCAGAAGATGGCGATCCCCTTGGTGCCCATTTCAAACTCCATGCATTGTGCAGTCGAGGGACAAGCTCTATGCGTCGGCCATTGCTCTCTCGATGAGTTCGATTCCCAGCGGACAGGCTGCGAAGGATGGGGCTCTGTGCAGGTGGGGGCTTACTGCAGTCCCGGTCTTCTTTGCCGGAATGCGCGGAACTCGGGAGGGGCGGGCTGGGGAGATGGGAGGGGACGGCAATTGAAGCCAGGGTGACACCGGGACGAGGGGCAAATCCCTATAATGGCATTCGGAAGATGACGGCACGGATGCGCTCGCGGCCGTGTTGGAGGTTGAAGGAAGATGGGGAATTTGCAGGGACGGATTGCGCTGGTGACGGGGGCTTCTCAAGGGATTGGTCGGGCGGTGGCGCTCGAACTGGCCCGCGCCGGGGCGACGGTGGCAGTGGCGGCGCGGAATGAGGCCAAACTGGCCGAGGTGGTGGCGGAGATTGAAGCCGCCGGCGGACAGGCGGTGGCGTTTGCGCTGAATGTGGCCAGTGAGGAGTCGATCAAGGCCGGGGCCAAGGCGGTGCTGGAACGATTTGCCAAGGTGGAGATCCTGGTGAACAACGCCGGAATTACGCGTGACGGCGTGATAATCGCCATGAAGCGGGCGGACTGGGACGATGTGCTGGGGACGAATTTGACCGGAGCGTTTCTGCTGACGCAGGCTGTGTTGCGGCCGATGCTGAAGAACCGCTGGGGGCGGATTATCAATATAACGAGCGTGGTGGGACGGACGGGGCAGGGTGGCCAGGTGAACTATGCTGCCTCGAAGGCGGGGTTGATCGGGATGACGCGGTCGCTGGCCAGGGAAGTGGCCTCGCGCGGGATTACGGTGAACGCGGTGGCACCGGGATACATTGAAACGGCGATGACCGCGGTGATGGACGAGAAACAGCGCACAGCGATCATGGCGACGATTCCGCTGGGACGCGCGGGGACGGATGTGGAGATCGCCGAGTCGGTGGCGTTTTTAGCTTCGGAGGGTGCTGGATACATCACCGGGCACGTGCTGGATGTGAACGGAGGGATGTTCATGGGTTGAAGGTTGCGGCGCCCGGAGCGGGGTCGGCGGCCGTCAAAGCGCGTGGACGTGATTGATGAAGAGGAGGCGCCTTCAGCTGCGGTCGGGAAATCCGTCGCGAGGCAGAATCATGGGAAAATGCGGCAGCGTCTGGGGCGCTCGAAACGAGGCCTGCCAACCATTGGAGTAGGGCCGCACACCTTGCAGGAGGAGCGATTCAATCGAGCGAACTGAGCACTGTCGAGTGAAACGCTCCTCCTGCTAAAATCTTCCCAAGCGCACTCGCACGACTTCCGGTTTTTGGTGAAAGCAAAGCCCCCGGTCCGTTTCGTCGCCGTTCAAGTTGCGCAGCCCTTTCCACACGCCATTCTCAAAGTGGCCCTCCTCGGCAGAAATAATCTCGCTGCGCATCCACGGCTGCTTCCCAGGAAGATGAAAGGTGACACTCGTGTCGACACCGGTAACCAGAAACTCATCCGGCCCCAGTTCGACGACCAACGCTGCGCCATGTACATCATGGGTTCCGGGAGCTTTGCGTCCATCCGATTGTGGAAAGCCGAAAGCGATGCCGGCCTGCCAAGTTCCAAAGTCCAGTTGTTGTTGTGTTTGACCGCGTTCCTCGATGCTGGTCTTCAACTTGCCGTCAAACTCCCACTGGGCTATTTCGCGGCTCATCGGGGCGAGAAGCGCAAAGTTGCTCGCATGCGCTTTCCACGGCGAGTCTCCCAAAATATTCCAGCCTGAATCATCCACGCCGAAGGGCGAAAAGCCGATCGCGTCCTCACCCAACGCGTAATAGAGCAATTTCGCAAAACCGTCGCTCCGTCCAGTTTCGGGAATCCATAAGGGATTGTCCGGGCGGTGATAGGTGTCAATCACTTCCTTGTAGAATCCCGAATCGTCGCTATAAACATCTGGGCCAATGACATCGATAGCAGGCGCCAATCGTTTCCAGATCGCGACGAACTTCTGTACGGCTCCGCCGCTGGGATATTGGATACCGGGTATTGGGATCTGGCGCTGTGGCAATTCTGGAGGCGGATAGCTGACCCAGACATTGATGTAACAAGGAATCGCAAACTCCTTCTTGCCGGCAGCTGCGATTTCATTGATGTACTTCGCCTGATGGTACATCTGGAAGACCTCGTCGGCATCCGAGCCGAATACTTGGCTCCAGGTTCCCGGTTGCTTATCCACGATACTGAGAAGGTCGGTCGGCACCAGGCCTGCGAACTCGCGATTTGCCTCCGGTGAAAAGTCGCGTACAGCACCGATGTTCCCCGACTCGTTCTCCACCTGAACCATCAGGACGGTATGCTGCTCGCCATCGATCTGGCGCAAGTGGCGCATCAGCGTCGTAAACGCAGCCTTGTCCGCATCGAGCGTATTCTGCGACAGAGGAGACAGTACGTCAATCGGCTCGCCGTCGCTGCGGATAATGCGTGGATAGCGCTTGGTATCACTTTTCACCCAAGCCGGGACGTAATGCATGTTGCCGTTCTTCCAGGTACCGAACCATAGGAGTATCACGTAAAGATTGTGAGCACGAGCGCCTTCGATAAGCTGGTCCACGTTTGTAAAGTCGAAGTGTCCGGGCACGCTCTCCAGCTGTTCCCAATAAACTGGAGCTTCCAGAGTGTTCGCATTCAGCGCTGCCATCGACTTCCATACCTGCGGCAATTCACTGGGCCAGGCGCTCGAGTTATGAATTTGCCCGCCGAGAATCAGGAAGGGGTGACCCTCTACCAACAAAGTTTGTCTGCCATCCTTTTCGGCAAGCCTCGGAGCTTCAACGCTCCAGGCCGGAACGAATAAGCAGCACAAGAACACAGCGGTGATCGAAGCACGGATTTTCATAAAGATTCCTCGATAACTCTTATTTCTGACATCTCGCGTCACATACCTGACTCGCATCTCTAAACCCGACAAGCGCATTCGACATCAATGCACCGTAACTCGATAGAGAACCGTTCCATGAGAGGCTACCGTCGCGTCGAGCGCCTCAGGCCGCCGAAGCACTTTCCCGCTCCAAAGCTCACGAATCTCCGCGGGCCTGGTTGAAACTCCGATCCCATTCCAATCCAGGTGAATCGCTTGTGGCGTCTCTCCAAGGTTGAAGACCGCCACATACTGATCACCGCTCCTTCCACCCTTCGCGGTCCAGATGCGCAGATCGCCCTTCTTATAGGCAATCTCCGCATTCGAACTCGATTGATCAATCGCCAGCACCCCGGCATTGGTCAGCAGAGAGAGCGTGAAGGGATCAACGGTTGGAAGGTCGCCGCCGAACATGAGAGGTGATCGCAACATCGCCCACAGCGTCATCATGGTTTCCTGCTCGTCGTGGGACAGCCGGGAAAGTCGATCCGCTCCACGCTCTGCGCGAATCCCAATGTGCCCAAGGGGGAGCATGTCAGCATCAGGCCAATGACCCGGAGTAGCCAAGGGCGCCCAGGATTCGGCGCGAAAATACATGTTCTTGACAGAGTGCCAGTTGTCCCAAAGGTCGTCCTCTATGCGCCACATTTGAGCATTTGTTTGGAGGTCTCGAACTTCGTCTAGGGGCGCTGGCCCCGGCGAAAGGCTCAACACCATCGGACGCCCAGTCTTCACTATGGCGCGATGCAGAGCCTCGATCTCGGTCTTGTGATACGGTCTCGTCATGTCGTCGGCCTTGATAAAGTCGACTCCCCACGCCGCATATTGCGCAACAATCGAATCGTAGTAGTCTTGGGCGCCGGGTTTGGACATATCGATTCCATACATATCGGTGTTCCATGTGCACAGGTTCGTCTCATCCGCGATGTCTCTTGCATGAACATTCGTGCCGAGAACCGGACTATTCTGGGCAACAGCCTGCCGGGGAATACCGCGTAGGATGTGAATCCCGAATTTGAGTCCTTTGCTATGCACATAGTCGGCGAGGGGCTTGAATCCCTGACCGTTGGCTGCCAGCGGAAAGCGATTCTCCGCAGGGATGAGGCGCCCATGGCTGTCCATTGCAAGTTGTGCATTGGGACGATAGCCGTGGGCTTTGGCGAGCGGCTCATACCATTGAATGTCGACGACGATATACCGCCATCCATACCGTTTCAGCCTGGATGCCATCGCATTGGCGTTTGCTTTCACTTCAGCTTCATTTACGGTGGTGCCATAGGCATCCCAACTGTTCCATCCCATCGGCGGGGTTGGGGCGAGACTTGAGTTCTGTGCAGGAACTTGGGCGCTTCCAAGCCAACCTAGCAACGCGATTACGATACAAGACATGAAACGAACACGATACGACCAAGGTGCACGGTATGTTAATGAGTCCGGGGATATGATCACGAGATGTTCTCCCAAAAAGGCTGGCCCAGTCCTCGATTGAAATGAGTGTGGCCCAATCGAGTTCGGCGCTGGATTATATTTCGACGTCATGTCTTTGAGCGGCTGATAGCTTGTACCAGTGAGGACGACCGAGAGGCTAGGCAGAATGCATTTCCGCCCTGGTGGTTGACTGTTCGAGATGAAGCTCTATCGGCGAATGCGTGGATAGAAAACGGCGCCGTGGGTGCAGCGGCCCTATCGTATGCATACCGAATTCGATGAAAGAGGATGCTTCAGGCACCCTCTTCAAGGCAGCTTTGGCACTCCTCTGAAATCACCACAGGAGCTTCACGGAGAGCTGAATGTTTCTCGGGACGTTCGTTTGCCCGTTGTAGATCAAATTGATGGTGCCGAAGTGCGGATCAGTCGGGTCTCCCCAGTACCCACTCCCCTGCCACGACGGATGGTTCAATACGTCGTAACCTTCGAAGCGGAACTCTAGGTTCATCCGCTCCCACACCGGGAAGCTCTTGCTCAAGCTCATATCGAGCTGTTGCCCCCGTGGATTGTAGACGCCAGGATCGGGCACATTATAGTCGGCTGCATAGTTTGGCGGGACGATGTAATCGTAGCTGTTCATCGCGTTCGGAGCCGTGGCTTCCGCGGTACAGTTAACTGTGTTACTCCCAGGTTCAGGTTCGAGGGTATAGTTGTCGCTCGGGTTGTACCAACCGATACAATTCGTGGAAGCGCGGATCAGGGGAACACCGGCTTCGACAGTGCGATGCACACCGTAGTGCTGGACATGCATCACTTGCAGGCCGCCGGGTATGCCTGCAGGGGTACCCGCCTCGTAGTAATAGGTTGTACCCATGATCCAGCCACCGGCAAACCCATCGGCCACACGGTTGGAATGGCCAAGGAACCGGCGTCCTTTGCCCACCGGAAGGTGCCAATCGGCAAATTCGGTCAAGCGCCACTTGCGGTTCCCGAGATCGAGAAAGTGCTGGCGAATGCGATAGGTGACATCGTTCCACCCTCCTGAGTCGATCGTCTTGGCCCACACAAAGGAACCATGAGCGGTCAGCGCATTGCTCCATTGGTGCCTCAGCACGACCTCAAGCGAGTTGAACTGAGTTTCGCCATTGTTCTGCTCAGTCTGGTAAATATCTCCAAATTGGGGGAAGGCGCGGGTGAAGGTGCTGGCCGAAAGATACGGGTTGGTGTAGTAGCCATTTCCGTTGCCCGTAGCCGTGGTTGAGAATCCAGCGACGCCCTCAAATGGATTGGCGATCCACTTGGAATTCGTGCCAGCCGAGATGCAGTCCTGATACGTAGCCGGCGTTGTTCCCAGCTCCAGATTGCAACTGGCCGCGAAGGCCAGGCTTATGCGGTTAATGTCGTCATCGGAATCCTGATGGAAGCCGGTGCTGCCAACATAACTGAGGTCGACTGTTGTGTGAGAGCCAAGCGCCCGCTCAACTCCCAAAGAGTAGTTGACTACGCCGGGCAACCTGAAATTCGGATTGGAAACATCGAAAGAGTTGCCCAGCGAGTTCATCAGTCCCAGGCTGGAACCTGACGGCCTGGCGATAGTCGGGAAAGGATTGTCGATCGAGTTGCCATTCGGGAATTGGCCATTGCTATTGCTTCCGTTGTATGCCGTGTTCACGCCGAAACCATAGTCATAGCCCTGGCCCGCAAACTGCACATAGCTGCTGCCAATCCCGCCACGCACAACGGTCTTGTTGTCGAGCATGTAGGCAAAGCCAAGCCGCGGCTGAAAAGCAAGCAGATTCCAGCTGAAGAGCGTAGGAGGCTGGCCATCGACGCCGGCGTAGGTTATGCCGCCGGCCAATCCAACGCCGTTGGGCAGGCTGGTAGAGATTTCTGATACGACCGGGTTCGGTGTGGTGGTGTCGAAGACCCCGTTCAGCTTGTTGTTGGCCTCCGACGGCGGACCCTGCAGATCCCAGCGCACACCAAGATTGACAGTCAACTTGCGGCTGATCTTCCAGTCGTCCTGGAAAAACGGCGCAAAGTAGGGATAGCTGAAGTAGGAATTGGGCCCAACGAAGATCGTGCCCGAGTCCATGGTGCCGAGCACGAACGATGCTATACCGTCGCCGTACTGAGGGCCCCCATCGTAGGGGGACAGCTGGGTCCATCCGTTCGCAACAGAGAATTGTCCCGAACCCTGCCACTGCGTGTAATTACTAGCGCGCAGCCAGCGATAGTCCAGGCCGGCTTTGATGGTATGAGTGCCATGAACATAGGTCCACATCGGCATCGCGGCGATCGTATTGGAGATCGAAGTCTTGGTTCCACCATTGTTGCCATTGTTGCCGAAGCCGGTCACGTCGCTGATACCTATCTCGGGGAACGTCGGCGTGACGCCGGACATGTTGAGGCTGCTAAGACCTACTTTTGAGAGATCGAACGGCACGTAGCCCTGGTTTTGTGCGTATGCGTAGCGCGTGTAAGAGGCGTGGAGGTCGAACAGTGAACTGGCGCTGAAGGTATGCTGCCAATCGGCGGTAAAGAAGTGGTTTTGCCGGATCAGCGGAAAGACGCCTGATTCGGGAGGTCCGTTGAATCCATTGAATTCGCCCGGGTCGCCGTAATTCTGAACACGCTTGTTCCATGAAAAGCGCAGATAGGCTCTGTCGTTGGCGCCAAAGGTCTGGTCCAGGCGCGCCACGACATTCTTGAACCGGTCGGTTCCCGTGGCTTGCCAAGCATAGTCATCGGTGCTGGGGGACTCCATCGCCGGAGCGGGGCGATTCGGGAGGGGCAAATAGCTAAGAAGCGCCTCGGCGGTCGGGTTCAGACGTGCAGCAGGAATCTGGTTATTCGGAAACTGCTGGCGCTGATAATTGTTGTTCGCGTTTGCAGTCAACGGATCATAGATCGTGACCGGTGCATTGGCGGTTCCAGTCCAGTAGTAATCCTGACTGAAATTGCCTGTCTGCGCCACCGTCTGAGTTGTGGAACCAGGGCTTAGCTCGGGAACCGAATCGATGCCCGACAGCGGGGTGTTCATCGCGTAGATTTCCAGTTGAGCTTCAAAAAAGGTCTTGTTGTGCCCGTTGTAGAAATGAGGGATCAGGAGCGGACCGTCGACTTCAAATCCGTACTGGTTGCGCACGTCGCTTGTTTTTGGAAGGTCGATTACCGGGTTATCGTCATAATGTGAGTTGGCGTCGAGCGCTGTGCGCCGGGCATTTTCATACACCTGACCATGAAGCGTGTTCGTGCCGTACTTGCTTACTATGTCGAAAATGCCGCCACCACTATGACCGTACTGCGCGTCATAGGGATTGGCGACGAACTTCATCTCCTGAATGCTGGCTGTCGGGGGCACATAACCGATGTCGCGGCTGCCAAACGAGTTCGAGTTGTTGGGCGAGCCATCGAATTGGAAGTCGTTCGTATCCGAGCCTTGCCCATTGGTCGACCACTGGTTGATTACACCGTTATCGAAAGGGCGGACATAGCCGCATGAAACACAGCCGTTAAAGTAGACTCCGGGTTCAGTGTTCGCAAGCATCAACGGATTGCCGCTGTTGAGGGGAGCCTGCTCTAACTCATCCTGGGTAAAGACCACACCGCGGTCCGCATGGGTGAAATCAAGTTGCTCTTCCTGGGCTTGCACGGTCACCGTCTCGGTGGCGCTTCCCGCCTTCATCTTCAAGAGAACAGTGACGGTGGCGTCCAATTCCAGATGGATACCTTTTTCCGAAGTGATTGCGAATCCAGGCGCCGTGGCGGATACGTCATACATGCCCGGTCGCAGATCGGAAAAGGTGAAGTCGCCTGCGGAGGTGCTGATCGTAGACGTGTTCTCGTTGGTTAGCTCGTTGTGCGCGATCACGGAGATTTTCGGAACCACTGCTCCGGTCTGGTCCGTCACCTGCCCGGTGATTGCTGTCGTTTGTTGTGCGCTGGTCATCGACGACCAGAGAGCGACGAACAGTACCGCCGCAATGCAGTGCGGCATTCTGGATTTTCTCATCTGTCCTCCGAATAGAAAGCTGGTATTTTTGGGGATGGTTGGGTATACGTTTTCCCAACGATCGATCCTCCCCCCTCTGGGGAGTCCTTCCAAGTCGTTTGCGGTCTTCTCGTCAGCTAGTCAGGCAAGGATTGATCTTTGGCGCTCAATCTCCTCTCTAGATCCGCGGTGATTCTTCGCGATGGGGCAGAGGAAAGTGAATGCACTCATTCGCATCGGGTCATCAATTGGCCTGTGCCTGAACCGTCCACCACTAGAGAGCAGCGCGGAGAGAACTTGCAAGGTTTACACGGTGTTTCACATGTGAAAGTGTTTGATTAATAAGAGGTTAGTAGGATCGTGGTCCGCTGGACATTGTCGCGCGCTACAATGGTTGCTGGTCGTTGCCTCAGCGAAGCAGTTTCGGTTGTGCCAAACCATGTTCTGGGCTGGTTCGGCGGGTCATGCGGTGTGTCATGAAGGACGAGGGTCTTCAGTTGCGGAACCGGAAGCGGATGCAAGCGCCTAATTCGGGCGCAAGTTCCGATCTTCCCTCTATCCTCGATCCAGAGCCGCCGGATTCGGAATTATCACCGGCAATTGTGACTGAAGCTCTCCAGCTCATCCTGGAGAGCCCTTTCTTCCGAACGAGTAAACGCGGCCAGCAATTCCTGAATTTCGTCGTTCAGTATCGTCTGGATAATCCTCCGGAACCACTCAAGGAACGTACGATTGGCGTGGCGCTATTTAACCGGTCAGCCGATTATGCCACCGGCGATGATTCGGTGGTTCGGGCGCAGGCCCGGGAGGTACGCCGGAGGCTCGAACAGTATTACAGGTCATGCCCTCAGGACAGTCCCATCCGTATCGACCTTCCAGTCGGATCCTATTCCCCTGAATTCAAGTGGGTTGTCTCTCCGGGAACTGCCCAGAACGATCTTCCGAGCTCGGTGTCGTTCGCTGTCCCCCATTCGCAAATTGAATCATCCGTGTCCCGTCCTTTAGAGACGCCGTCGTTGATGCGTTTCAGGCCGAGAAACCTGCTTTTTGTTTCGGTTGCAGTACTGCTATGTTTGCTCGGTCTTGGGCTGGTAGTGGGCCTTGCACACAGAGCAGCTCCCAAATCTGCGATCTCGTTGTTCTGGTCGCCGGCCTTTGCTTCCTCAAAGCCGCTCCTGATCTGCTTACCAAAGCCGATTTTGTATCGGCCATCGGCAGAACTCTACAAACGCACTGCCCAATCTCCCGGCGAGTTTGATCGTGAAGTTTATCGCATGACTCACCGCCCCCATCTGCGACCCGAAGATTCAGTGCATTGGAGCGATATGGTTGAGTATTACGACTACGGCATCAGCCAGGGTGATGTGCAGGCAGCCGTTAGGTTGTCAAGCCTCTTCGGTCGCCAAGGCAAGGACAGCGAAGTCCGCATTGGTGACGGCTTCTCATCCGCGGATTTGCGAAACTCACCAGCCGTAGTGATCGGTGCCTTCAGCAACCCCTGGACGATGGAGATCATGTCGGGCCTGCATTTCACTTTTGTTGATGATGACAAAGGAATTCGCATCCAAGAACGGGGTCCTTCCGGGCGATCCTGGTACACAAAACATGGGTCGGTTGGAGAGGATTATGGCCTGGTTACCCGTTTGGTTGATTCCAGTACCGGTCAATTCGTCGTCCTCGTCGCAGGGGTGGAAGCCAGCGGTTCCGATGCTGCCGCGGACCTCATCGTCCGACCCGACGCCTTGGAGAAACTTCTTCGCGATGCACCCAAAGACTGGCCTCAAAAGAATGTTCAAATCCTTGTTGGCACGACGGTGAGGGACTCCGTAGCTGGGCCCCCCATGGTCATCGGCGTCGATGTTTGGTAAAGAATTGAAGGGGCCGCAAAGAGGGATTGCAGACCATTGACGCGACGTGAAGCTTGATTTGCATTCTGCTCAATAATGAGTCTGAGCGCACCCGGCCCGTGGCTTTTCGACCGCATTTTGGGTATAACCCGCACATTCAGGACAGTGCCAAGTTCTCCGGCTGCACCACGGTCCGGATCAGAGGCGACTCTTGGCAAACCGCTGGTTGTGTCATATCTATGCACAATATAACGAGCGTGGTGGGACGGACGGGGCAGGGTGGCCAGGTGAACTATGCTGCCTCGAAGGCGGGGTTGATCGGGATGACGCGGTCGCCGGCCAGGGAAGTGGCTCGCGCGGGATTACGGTGAACGCGGTGGCGCCGGGATACATTGAAACGGCGATGACCGCGGTGATGGACGAGAAACAGCGTTCAGCGATCATGGCGACGATTCCGCTGGGACGCGCGGGGACGGATGTGGAGATCGCCGAGTTGGTGGCGTTTTTAAGCATCGGAGGGTGCTGGATACATCACCGGGCACGTGCTGGATGTGAACGGGGGATGTTCATGGGGCGAAGTTTTCCTGCCCACCCTGCCGCATTCTGCTCCAAGAGCAGGAAACCCGCAATCTGTTCAGCAAGCGCTGTGGAGAGGTTACACATGCTCGGTTTGTGGCACGGAGGTTGACAAGTGGGGACGGGCTGTCCAAGAGCAATCTTGCCCCAAAGAATGGGACCCAAACAGCGCCCAATCAGGTCAAAACGGTCAACCACTGCACTGGCCAGGCTACGTCTGGAATCAACCATGGACCTTCGATCGCGCTTACGGCTGGAGAATCTTCTGGATGGGGCTTTTGGTGCAGCCTTTATTGCTGCCACAGGGGGAGGTCGAAGGGCGCTGAACCTCTTAAAAGGTTTCCTTGTAGGAGCCTCGGTCAGAAGTTTGGGACAGGCATATCAGAATGGGTTGCTTGATCAAACCACTTGTGGCACCTGCATAGAGAACGCCGGCCTTTCATACTTTGGCCACAATCCAGCTCCGGTTTCGTTTTGAGTGAGTCAATGGTTCGTGGCCGGTCATCGGTGCCACACGCCGATAGGGATTAGCGGATCGGTTCCTGTTCAATTTCTGCAGGAGGATCATGTTGACGAAAAAGATCGTATTCCCTGAACAACAGCCACGGATTTGCTCCCCTGCTGCAGTTACCGGAAGCCTCTGGCCCAACGGTCGGAACGATCGTTGGGCCGGGAACGAAACACATGAGTTGAGACTAACGTCACATTCTAACAAGGAGAAAACATGGCATTGGAGAGTAACGACCGCAGAGAATTCTTGAAGTTGGGAAGCGCGGCTCTGGCCGCAACCGCCGTCTCCTGGAACGCAAAGAGCTATGGGGCCATCGTCGGCGCGAATGATCGTGTTCGGACCGGCGTTATCGGTGCCGGCGATCGCATGCTGAGCGGCGATATTCCGGCCTTTGCAACGCACCAGAAGGAGATGAACTTCGAGATCGTCGCGGTCTCGGATATCTGGAAGGTGGCGCGGGAACGTGGCGCTGCGGCCATAGAGATGAAGTGCGGCAGCAAGGTCGATACGGTTCGCAACAACGACGAACTGTATGCGCGCAAGGATATTGACGCGGTGATCATTGCGACGGCGGATTTCCAGCATGCCCGGCATGGGATTGAAGCGGTGAACGCTGGGCGCGACGCGTATGTCGAGAAGCCGACGGCGCACTTTATGGACGACGCCAGGGACTTCCGCGCGGCGGTGCATAAGAGCGGCAAGATCGTGCAGGTTGGGACGCAGCGT
>DATDLS010000396.1:0-38061 GCA_036519195.1 Occallatibacter sp.
CGGAACGCACAACCGTTTCTTCAGCGGAGTGGATGCCCTGTTTGCCACGCTCACACGCGTCTTTACGGAGATGCAGTCGTATCCACAACTGATCCAGTCGTATCTAACGCCTTTTTGTTGAACATCATGTCCTTTTATTTAGGCGCATGTGTATAGATGGACGATTTGGAGCACGTTCGGCGCTATCTGCACACTTCCTGCACACCCAAAAGCATGCCGACTGAAGTTTCAAATCCCACATGAGGAGGAATCCGTCGTGTTGCAAGCAAGATGCCTAGCTTCTTGCAAAACCATTGCGTTCTTACACGGCGAAATCTGCTTTGTCTGTGGCAAGAGGATATCGCGCCGGTCGCGAGTTTAGCAGTAGTTGAGGATCCATGTCTGCAATGAAATACGCGCGTGAGAATCTCATGACCCCAGAGGAACTCGCGCCTGAGTTTGGCATAAGCGTGCAGCGCCTGGCGGATCTGCGTTCGCGGGGAATAGGCCCACCGTACTTCAAGTTCGGCGGAATCTGTACTCAATAGACGGTTTCGACCGCCGGGCAGATGAGCAAATGAAAGGAGAGAAAGATGGCGCTGAGAAATAAGGAGCTGCAATTGGCATTACCGGTTCAAGTACAAGGGACAGGAATACACCGGCAACACCGATTTGGTCGCCACGCCACAAAACAAGAAAGACGCGCAAGCGATCGAGACAAAAGCTTCGCATGCGCTGAAGTTGGAAAAGACGTCCGCCATTGCAGATGGAGACGATTACCTTCCTTGATGCAGTGGAAAGGTTCTTGCCATCGGCAAAGTGCACTACCGTTCAAAGCCCAATTCGTGTAAGAGGATCGAAACGAACCTTTCCAGCGCGCTAGTGTTCATTGACAAGTTGCCCGTGAATGCGATCGATGCAGCGAGAATTGATAAGTACAAGATGTGTCGGGCACCTATTCAAGAGCTATCCGGATTGTTCCATGATGGCGCTGCATTTGAGCCGAGGCACATTCCTACTGATCGAATTGCCTCACGTGGGACCGTTCCTTGCTTGGATTTATTGGATATGAGATGACCGATACTACGCCCAATCCCCAAGATGACGACGAACCTCTGCTCGATGCGAAGGACGTTGCCGTGTGGCTGAAAGTTAGCGAGGACTGGGTGTGGGATCACTCGACGCGCAGGGCTCCATTCTTGCCAGTGATCATACTTTCGGACGGAGCGCATCGCTTCAGGAGAAGCGCTATTCGCACGTTTATTGCAGAAAGAGAACATCTTTCTTCCCTGCGCCGTAAGCGGCGCAGGAAACTATTTAGATTTTCCCGCCACAGAAATGCGAAGTATGGGTAAAGCAACATATGGAACCGGGCATGTGACGCCGAGAGGAAAGAAGTGGTATGGCTATCCGCGTATACCTCTCCGCGATCCAATCACCGGTAAGATGCTGTCCAAACGAAAACCAATCATTATTGGATTGCGATCCAAGATGACTAAAACGGAAGCCCGCGAGGCATTGGCTCGCGAGGTCGCCAAACGAAAAGGGTGGTTTAGATCCAATGGGCGGGTGATGAATGATGGTTCGGTCACCTTCGCCTGGTTTGTTTGCAATCGATACTTTCCTCTCAAAGAATGCGACTGGAAAGCCGAAACAGCAAAGACGAAGAAGTCGCTGATTCAGACCAATCTTCTCGACGATCTTGGAGAGATTCCTCTCGTGAACTTCGATCGTTTTGCGCTCCAGTTGCAGGTCAATAAACTGGCGAAGACCTGCGCTCGGGATACAGCACTCCAGATGCGCGCATATCTGCGTGACATCTTTGAAGAAGCAGTGGACCAGGACTTCCTGATCAAGGATCCCGCAGCCAGGATTCGAGTACCGACACAACTTCGAGAAACAGACAAGACAACCTTGACCTGGGAACAGCTGCGCGCCGCGCTTGAGTCAGTCGATGCCGAGGACCGGATCCTTCTCGAATTGGATATGACAGACGCACTCCGTCCCAGTGAGCTGTTCGCCCTTCGCTGGAAGTGCTTTGATCCCGAAACATCTTCTCTTGATCTACAAGAGACGGTTTATAGAGGCAAGCTCCGAAATCACGGCAAGACAAAGAAGAGCCTGGCAAAGATCCACATCTCTGCACTCATGGTTTCCGATCTGCAGGCTTGGAAGATCATCTGCCCGGATTCTTCTCCCGAGGCGTTCATTTTTCCGAACCGGGAGGGAGGCGTGCGAGATCCTAACAACTTCCGAAAGCGCGTCCTTGGTCAGTTACGGGAGAAACTAAATCTATCTAAACTGTCGTTTCAGGTAATCCGCAGGACCATGGCCACGCTGAGTCAGACTAAAGGAGGGGTCAAGGACACTCAAGGGATGTTGCGTCATGCCCGCCTTCCGACAACGACGGACGTTTATATGCAAGTGATTCCAGAGGGGGTCAAGCAAATGATCAATTCGATGCACGACGAACTCCGCAATCGCCGCTAGAACCTTCATCACCAATTAGTGGATGCAATCGTGCTTGCCGGCACGCTGTCGGAAAAAAGTCGAAGCAAAATTGACACCAATTGACACCAAATCACAGGAGGCCTGTGGAAAACTTTTTGATATAAGTCGATGATTTGGGAAGGGATAACTTGGTGGACCTGATCGGGATCGAACCGATGACCTCTTCCATGCCATGGAAGCGCGCTCCCAGCTGCGCCACAGGCCCACATGCTGCAGGGATGCAACTCTCTTATTGTCACCGTTAGGGTCGGATTCGTCAAACCCATGACGGAACATGAATACCCCTTCCGGAAAGTAATCTTATTCCGGGATGGGAGCGAATGATCCCTCAAGCATTGGGACGTTTATTCAAGTGGCTTCCATTCAAGGATCAGGGTTCGCTCAAGGCACCGGGCCACGGCTTGAAGAAACCAAGCGTGTTCTCCAGCACCCCAGGGGAGCACATCGCACAAGAAAAGAGGCGGGTTGACGGGAGACGAATGACAGACAGGCTAAGCCTCCAGTTTTTTTTCATCAAAAGAAAAATATCCGCGACTGGGAACACTGCAGGGGTGTTCCGGTGTCTAAGAGAACAAGGGCACAGAATCTCCGGCAAAGCCGCTGATCTCGGCCCCGCTCAACTCGGCCGCTCTGGAGTTGCTGGGGCTGCTGATTGAGTGCCGTTCGGTGGGTGTGCGCAGCAGGCACTCCGATCGCTGCAATCGTGTTCAAAGGGCAGGGAATTGGCCCGGTGAAACGAGGCGCGCGTTTTGAGATGACCGAATGCCGGGCGGTGCGGTAAGGTGGGAGGACACTGATTTGCAGGCGGACCTCACCATGGGCAACATAGCCGGCGCGTTGACGCTCCAAACTGAAGAGGCGGCTCTGATCTCAGAGTTGCGTGCCGGCTCGGATGAAGCGTTTGCGTGGCTCATCGCACGCTATCACCAGCCGATTTATTCCCTGTTGGCACGCACAGTGCAAGACCGCACCGAGGCTGCTGACTTGGCCCAGGAAGTCTTCGTGAAGGTGTTCCGCGGCGTGGGCAATTTTCATGGCGAGTCGTCGCTGCGCACCTGGATCTATCGCATCGCGCTCCATGAAGCCTCAAACCAGCGCCGCTGGTGGTCGCGCCACAAGCAGCGTGAGGTTCCCATTGAGCAGGAGATGACCGAGAGCGAATTTGGGGCCCCGGTACGGTTGAAGGAAATGCTTGTCGACCCCTCCGAATCGCCGTATGAGAGCGCGGTGCATTCTGAGAATCGGGCGCGCGTGGAAGCAGCCTTGAGCCAGGTGCCGGAGCCGTTCCGCACCACGCTAATCCTGCGCGACATTGAGGGATTTGTCTACGAAGAAGTGGCAGAGATGCAGGGCGTGAACCTGGGAACTGTGAAGTCGCGACTGGTGCGGGGGAGAGCCTGTCTGAAGGCCATCCTGACTGCCCCGGTCGCCAATGAACACGCGGGCAAGCGCGCGCGGGAAAACGCGCGATTCGAAGTACCTCTCGGAGAGGAGGCGCGATGAGCGGGTGCGGTTCAGTACAAGCAAAATTTTCAGAATATCTGGATGGCCGTTTGAATGGGCTGGAGATGCAACGCATTGCCTTTCACCTCAATGAGTGCGGACATTGCGCTGGCGAGTGGTCCTCGTTGTGCCAGGCTCAGGCGTCTCTGGCCGATCTGGGGCCTGTTCCCGAACCCGATGATCTGCTGTTGCGGATTCGCGTCGCTGTCAGCCAGGAGCGCGCCCGCAGCCGCCGGGGTGTTTTTCATGGGTGGAATGTGACCTGGAAGAATACCGTCGGTCCGTTCCTTCTTCAGGCAGGAGCCGGATTTGCCAGCGCCGTGCTGCTGCTTGGTTCCATCATCGTTCTCGTCACCATGTTTACCCAGCCCCAGGTTGCCCAGGCCTCCAAAGACGAGCCGCTCGGCAATCCCACGGCGCCGCGGCTGGTCAGTCTCTCGAGTGGCGCAGGCGACAACCAGATCGGCGCCTTTTCCAGCCCCGTCGTCGTCGAAGCCTACGTCAACGGCCAGGGCAAAATGTACGACTATCGCATCGTTTCCGGTCCTACGGATGCGGCCACGCGCTCAGAGATCGAGAATATGCTGCTGACCAGCCGCTTTGAGCCGGCCCGCTTCTTCGGCCAGCCGGTGCGCGGCCTGGCGGTGCTGTCCTTTTCCGGCGTTTCGGTGCGCGGATAAAGCCGGAGACAGCAGGCGAACGGAATTCGCGGCTCGCTGAATTCGCTCAAGAAAATCGAAGATGAGAGCAGTTCATGGCCCGCCTGCGATCCGGGCGGGGCATGAACGTTTGTGATCCTGCGCGCGCCTCCCGTTTGACCCTGCCGGTGCGTCTAACTAGACTGAACGGCAGGGCTTCTTTCATGACGCATCATCGATTTCGAACTTCCGTTCTGCTCGCGACTGCCTTTGGCGCTCTTTTCGCGGCGCTTTCGCTGTCCGCTGTCCAGGCCCAATCCCCGGTCAGTCAGTCGGTGCGGAACCAGAGTTCATCGTCCCAGCCCGCTCCCCAGGAAAAGGCGCCATCGCTCATCGATCCGGCTGGCCCCACCATCTCTCTGGTCCCTTCGGAGCCTGTCTTTCTCATGGCCGCGGCTCTCAACTCCTGCGGCTATGACGAAGGCCTGGAAGAGAGTGCGCCGGTTCGCCGCCATGTGCGCGAGGAAATCAACCAGGCGCTCGCTAAAAGCGAAGAAGCCCGTAACGCCCGCGACAAAGTCTGTCTCTACATTGCCCAGCACCGCATGACCGGCACTGAGCACGACATCGCGCAGTACATCTCGCTGGCCTTGTATCTGACCCCGCCGCCTGAGCTTGAGATTTCCGAAGAGCTCGCCCAGATGCCGCCGGACTCCACGCAAGTGGTCGAGATTTTGCCCCTCCTCCGCAGCTTCATCTCCGCTCTGGATCTGCACGGAATCTGGCTCACCCTGCGTCCGGTTTACGACAAGGAACTTGACCAGCTCCACGATCCGCTCTCGAAGATGATCGTTTCGACCGATCTCTATTTGAAGATGCCGGCCTCCACCTACGAGGGCCGTCGATTCATCGTCGTCATCGAGCCCATGCTCTCGCCCAGCCTGGTCAATGCCCGCATCTATGGCACGGACTTCGTGGTCGTAGTTTCGCCCGTCAATGGTCAGATCCGCATGACGGACGTGCGCCACACCTATCTGCATTACGTGATCGAGCCGCTGCTCAACGCCCGCGCCAACGCCATTGACCGCACGCAGCCCATCCTCAAAGAGGTGCGCGACGCCCCCATGGAGTTCCGCTACCGTTCGGACACCGTGCCACTGACCATCGAGTGCCTGATCAAGGCCATCGAAGCGCGCACCATGGATACCGGTATCCCGGTGTACAAAATCCCCGCCAATGCAGATCGTTCCGAATTCCCTCGCTATGAGCGCGAGCGTCAGCTCTATCTGCAGAAGGTCGATGCCGTTCGCGTGGCTGCCGTGCAGCACGATATGACCCAGGGCTTCGTGCTTACCCAGTATTTTTATGAGCAACTCATTCAGTTTGAAAAAGATCCCGCCAGCCTGAGCGATACCATTGGCGAAATGGTCTACAGCATGGACGTCGATCAGCAGGTGCATCGCGCCCGCAACATCGAGTTTGACAAGCAGTCGGACGGCGAAGTTCTGGGTCGCACCAGGCCGCGCAAGCTCACCGGTCTCGATCTGGCCGAAGCTCGCCTTGCATCCGGAGACGTCGCCTCGGCCAGTGCGATCGCCCAGCAGGCACTGACTGACAAATCCGACAGCCTTGAGGCCGTTGCCGCTGGCGCCCGGGCCAACTTCATCCTGGCCCGTGCCGCCGTCATGACCGGAAAACCAGACGAGGCTATTGACCGTTTCCAGAAGACGCTGGCCACCAGCAAGGACCAGCGCCTGCTGGCCTGGTCGCATATCTATCTCGGCCGCATGCTGGACCTGGATTGCAAACGCGATGAAGCGGTCTCCGAATATCAGCTGGCGCTTACCGTCCGCGACGGACAGCAGGACACGCGGCTGGCCGCCGAGCGTGGCGTGAAATCGGCTTACGCCGTCAAAGGCCACAGCTGCGATGACGATGCCGACGACGATCAGCCCATCGCCCCCCCCCCGCCCAAGCCGAACGCAGCAGCTCCGGCCGGCGGCTCAGGGCCTCCGCAGGCTTCGCAGAAGCCTGAGTGAACCAGGCACCTGTTTCTAGGGCCGCGAGCCGTCGTCTAACCGATGCTGCGCTTGCCGGCTGTTGTCTAATAGGAAGGTGGGGAACCAGGCTGGAGGGGAATGCCCTATCTGGCCCCGTTCCGAGGCAGGCGATTTGCAACATGGGGCAGAAGCGAGGGGTAGGTGGACGGAACCCTGGCGGAACTGAAACAGGCACTGGGGCATCGCTTTCACAGGCCCGAACTTCTGGTGCGCGCGCTTACGCATCGCTCGCTGGCCAACGAAATCACAGCCAATGATCAAGTGCACAACCTCCGTGCCAATGCGTCGGCCCATGAAGACTCGCTCCGTCCAACCCATAACGAACGCCTTGAGTTTCTGGGCGATGCGGTCCTGGGTCTGGTTGTTGCCGAGGCCATGTTTGAAGCCCATCCCGAGTGGCAGGAAGGGGAATTGACGCGGGTCCGCGCCCAGCTCGTCAGCCGCAAGCACTTGGCCGAGGTTGCCATGGCCATCGGCCTGGGCAACTACTTGCGTCTCAGCCGTGGCGAAGAACGGGGTGGGTTGAGAAACAAGAGTACGGTGCTTTCGAATACCATGGAAGCAGTGCTGGGTGCGATGTTCCTCGACGCCGGCCTGGAGCCGGTGCGAGCTTTTGCGCGCAAAAATGTCATGGGTCGGGCAGCCGAGCAGCTGGCGGAGGAAATACGTGCCGGCGATGCGCTGGGTAACTATAAATCAGCGTTGCAAGAGTATGCGCAGGCGGGGCACTTCGGCACGCCGTTCTACCGGGTCAGCAGCGAAAGCGGCCCCGACCACCGCAAGCGATTTGTCGTCGAAGTTCGTCTGAGAGCGGAGAATGGAATGGCTGGCGAGCCGCTGGCAGACGGCAAGGGCAACACCAAAAAGCTGGCCGAGCAGGACGCCGCGCGCCGCGCACTGGAGGGTTTGAAGGCAGCGTCGATGGGCGACGGCCACCTCCTCGCCGAATGGGAGGAATCGTCATTCGAATGAGCACCCCCGCTCAACAACCCGGCCACGCACTGCATGCAATTGGCCGGCTGCGGCTTCATCTGCCTACCGTCCCCGAGGCTTTCGCTTCGCTGCTGCAGACCATCGTGGTCGCCTTGTTCCTGCTCACGTTTATCCTCGAGCCCTACCTGATTCCCTCTGAAAGCATGGAGCACACCTTGCTCGTCGGTGACTTCCTGCTGGTGAACAAGCAGGTCTACTCATCGGCCGACAAGCTGAGCCGCTGGCTGCTCCCCTATCGCGACGTTTCTCGAGGCGACATTATCGTGTTCCATCATCCCAGGCCGCCGTTTCTGGTCAAGCGCGTCGTCGGCGTCCCCGGCGACCGGCTGCGCATTGAGGATGGCCGAGTCCTCGTGAACGGACAGGTACAGGACGAGCCCTACGCCGTCTTCGAACCGGCCGCAAGCAACCCCTTCCGCGATGATTTTCCCGCCACGGTCTACACCGATCCTGAGGTGGACCCTCTGTGGTGGCGTCAGATGCAGAACCTCACCCGCAATGGCGAACTGGTCGTTCCCCCTGGTGAGTATTTTGTCCTGGGCGACAATCGCAATCACAGCCTCGATTCCCGTTTCTGGGGATTCGTCACCCGTTCCCAGATCGTCGCCCGCCCGCTGGTGATCTACTTCTCCCTCGTCCGCCCCTCTACCACGGATGTGCAACAGGCCGCGGATGATAGACTCGGACACGACAGAGAACTTCCAGCCAAGTTAACCGGATTTGCCCGATGGAAACGCATCTTCCACGTGGTCCACTAGCAGGGTTCAAGCCGTCTGAGCCTGGTAACCGGGCCTGACCTCAGTCATGCCGCATGGTAGGAAAAATTGCAGGGGGGCTCGGGCCCCTCAAGGAACTTGGTTCGAGAGCAGCAACTTCAAAAGAGCGACAGGATGACGAAAAAGAACACCCCGATCTCCAACCCGGCCCCGGAATCCCCTGCGAACGTAGAAGAAGCCAGGGTGGAAGAGACGCCCTTTGAGGCCGTCGCCAGCATCTGTTCCGTACTCGTTGTGGGCCTGTTCATCCTTACCTTTCTCGGCCAGAATTTCGTTATTCCCTCAGGCTCGATGGAGAACACTCTGCTGGTCGGCGATCACCTGGTCGTCGACCGCATTACCCTGGCCCCGGTGGCCAAATGGATGCCGCTGGTCCACTACCGCGAGCCCGAGCGCGGAGACATCATTGTCTTCCTCAAGCCAGTTGCAGATCCTGACCCCGTTGACGGTTCGCCTACCTATCCCTTTCTCGTCAAGCGCCTCATCGGCGTCCCCGGCGACCACATCCATCTCCACGACGGCGTCGTCATCCTCAACGGCGTTGCCCAGCCGCAGCCCAAAGAAGGCAAGGCAGCGCCCGCCAATCCCAGCGAGCAGGCATTTCTCGATGAGTTTCCCTCCACGCCGCCCGCCGAGGACGCAAGCGCCACCGAAGCCTGGGCCGTCGACGAGCCCAACCACATCGTCAACGGAGACCTGGTCGTCCCTCCGGGCCACTACTTCATGATGGGCGACAATCGCCATAACAGCCTCGATTCGCGGTATTGGGGGTTTGTGCCGCGCGAAAACATCATTGGCCGTCCCTTGTTCAACTATTGGTCCTTCAAAACTCCCGAAGACCAATACGAGCAAACCGGCATCGGCAATTCCGTTGCCTGGATGGGCCACATCGTACTCCACTTCTTCTCCGATACTCGCTGGAAGCGCACTTTCAATCCGGTCCGCTAAAACCGGCTTGGAGACCGGCGCGCATTTGATTGAAACGGTATGAGACCTCGATGACCAGCAATGACGCCCCGCCTGATCTCGAATCGACTCCGCAGGAAACCCCTTTTGAAACCGTAGCGGGCTTCTGCGTGGTGCTGGTCGTTGGCCTGTTCATCTTTACCTTCCTCGGCCAGAACTTCGAAATCCCCTCCGGCTCGATGAAGAACACGCTGCTCATCGGTGACCATCTGATGGTCGAACGCATCACGCTCGCCCCGCCCTCGCGATGGATGCCGCTGGTCCACTACCGTGAGCCCCAACGCGGCGACATCACTGTTTTCATCAAACCTGCCGCCGACCCCGATCCTGTCGACGGCTCTCCTACCTACCCGATCCTCGTCAAGCGCCTTATCGGCGTGCCCGGCGACCATATTCATCTCCACAATGGCATCGTCTTCCTGAACGGTGTCGCGGAGAGCCCGCCTTCAGACGGCTACGACACTCCCGCCTACGCCGGCGGGCGCGACTTCTTCGACGAGTTTCCCTCCGTGCCCCCGCATCCTCGGCCGGGCAACTTCATCACGGAAGCCTGGACCGTCGATATCTCCAACCACATCGTCGATGGCGACCTGGTCGTCCCGCCCGGCAACTACTTCATGATGGGCGATAACCGCCACAACAGTGCCGACTCTCGTTTTTGGGGCTTCGTCCCGCGCGAAAACATTCTTGGCCGCCCTCTGCTCAACTACTGGTCCTTTGTGACGCCTGACGACCAGGAATTCAAGACCAGCCTGGCGGACAACCTTGCCTGGATGGGCCACGTCGTGCTGCACTTCGTCGCCGACACGCGCTGGAACCGGACCCTCCATCCAACTAGGTGACTCCGCCCCGCTTGAGCGGAATACCATAGATATGACAATGACGGAAGACGTGCAAGTAGAGAAGAAGAAGAACCGCCAGCCCACTGCCATCGGTTTGGCCGTGGTCGCGCTGGTGCTTCTCGTCATCGCAGTGGTACCGCCACTGGTCAGCATGAACGGCTACAAGGGCCGCATCACCCATCTCATGGCCCAGTCTCTGGGCCGGCCGGTGCGGCTCTCCTCCGTCGAGCTGCGCCTGCTCCCCTTACCCGCCTTTATTCTGACCGACCTCACCGTGGAGGACGACCCTGCCTATGGCGCCGAGCCCGTCCTCCACGCCAACACGGTCATCGCCTCCATTCGCCTCTGGTCGTTGTGGCGCGGCCACATGGAGATCGGCACCATCAGCGTCGATGAAGCCAGCCTCAACCTCGTTCGCTCGGCGGAAGGGCGCTGGAATCTCGACCCGCTCTTTCGCTCCGCCGCCAAGGCGCAGCCGAATGGAGCCGCAGGTACAAAGGCCACACCGCTGCCTTATCTCGAAGCCACCAACTCGCGCATCAACTTCAAGAGCGGCAATGAGAAGCTGCCCTTTTCACTGCTCGAGACCGATCTGTCTTTCTGGCAGGAGCAGCCCGGCGATTGGCGCCTTCGCCTGCGTGGCCAGCCGGCCCGCACGGACCTCAGCCTGGACCTGGCCGACACCGGCCTGGTGCGCCTTGAGGCTCGCGCCCAGCGCGCCCCCGAGCTGCGCCAGATGCCCGTCCATCTCGATCTCGAATGGCGCGAAGCCCAGCTCGGCCAGCTCGGCCGCCTGCTCATCGGCTCGGATCCCGGCTGGCGCGGCGACCTCACCGGCGAGTTGCACCTCGACGGCACGCCCGACGAGGCGAAAATCCAAACCCGCCTCCGCGCCACCGGCGTCCATCGCGCCGAGTTTGCCCCCGCCGCGCCCATGGATTTCGACGCCACCTGCAGCTTCATTTACCGTCTTTCTGCCCGCTCGCTGGAAAACCCGACCTGCGATTCGCCTCTCGGTGACGGCCGTATCCACTTCGCTGGAGACATGCCGCCCAACGGTGCCGCTCCCCATCTCTCCGTCGAGCTCGACCGCATTCCCGTAGCCGCCGGCCTTGATGCCCTGCGCACCGTCCGCAGTGACTTCGGTCCCGGCCTCGAAGCCAGCGGAACGATCAGCGGCAAAATCAACTACGCGCCCGCCGCTCCGGATGCCGCGGCCGCCCGCAGGCAGCCCGAACGGCGCGGCCCCAGCGGCTCGCGCCAGGACAAAGCCCATCCGCCCGTTCCCGGCCGGCTCACCGGCAGCTTCACCGTGGCCGGATTCGAACTCAGCGGCGACGGCCTCTCCACGCCCATTCAAGCTTCCAGTCTGATTCTCGAGCCGGTAACGTCCTCCTTGCCCAGCCAGCCGCCGGACCGCGGATTGTCGGCCCTCCAGACCCCCGCCTCAGCCATGTTGGAGATAAGGTTGACCTTCCTCGCCGGAGGTCCCGTCCCGCTCGCCGTCACCGCCCGGCTGGCCCGCGCCGGCTATCAGATCTCCATCCACGGCCAGGCCGGCATCTCCCGCGCCCGGGAACTGGCCGGCATCGCCGGCATCGCCAAGGTCCCCGCGCTGGACGTGCTGGCCGGCGACCCGGCCACCGTGGACCTCGCCGCCGCCGGTCCCTGGCTTCCGCCCGAGTCACTGCCGTTCGCGGGCAACCCGCCCGCCACTCCGCACGCTGCCCAAATCGCCATGGGCGCCCGGCTGGCTCTGGATCCGGCCGGACCGACGCCTGCCGACACGCTCAGTGGGGTCATCACCCTGCACAACGCCAACTGGAAAGCCCCCTACCTCGCCAATTCCGTCAAAATCTCCCAGGCCACGCTTCACCTCGGCCAAGGCGTTTTGCGCTGGGATCCGATCCTGTTCACATACGGGCCGGTGAAGGGAACCGCGATCCTCGACCTGCCCGGTAAATGCGAACCCGCCCAACCCTGCCGGCCCACATTTGAGGCCCAGTTCGGCGAACTCGATGCCTCTGCCCTCGAAGCCGCCTTGCTCGGCGCGCATGCACCGGGCACGTTGCTCTCCTCGCTCCTCGACAAACTGCGCCCAGCGAGTCAATCTGCACCGCCCGCCTGGCCGCTGCTCCAGGGTACGGTCAAAGCCCAGTGGTTCCTCCTCGGCCCGGTGGTCCTTTCTGGAGCCTCCGCCACGGTCCGCATTGAGGACACCGGAGCCCGGTTCACAACCATCGACGGCGACCTGCTCGGCGGACATATGCACGGCAGCGGCACCTTCGAGGCCCCTGCCGCTGGACAGCCTCAACCCGTCTACACCCTGGAGGCCCACTTTGAGAAGCTGAGCACGCAGGCCTTGGGCAGAATCCTTGGCCAAACATGGTCCGGCGGTCCCTTCCAGGCAAATGGCAAGCTGGATCTTTCCGGCTTTACTGAAAAAGATCTGGCCAACTCCGCCAAAGGGACGCTGCATTTTGACTGGCGTCACGGCACCATCGCCGCAGCCTCAGTCGGCCCTATGCCCCCGGCGCTCACCCGCTTCGAACGCTGGACGGCCGAGGCAGCCATCGCCAACGGAACCATCACCCTTCAGCAGAATCAGGCCCAGCAAGGCTCCCGCAAGCAGGTCTTCGAAGGCACGCTCAGCTTTGCCAACCCGCCAAGAGTCACCTTCGCTGCGCCGAAGTAAGTCGAAGCCAGGCTCTGATCCGGCTCCCGTTACAATGAAGCAATGGCCTTGTCGAACGTCTCTTCACCGGTAGAAATCCGCTGCCAGGGCATTCTCTTTGACATGGACGGCATCTTGATTTCCTCGCTTGGCTCGGTCGAGCGCAGCTGGACCAAGTGGGCACTCATGCGTGGCATCGACCCCGGGCTCGCCTGCCGCATCGCCCACGGCCGCCGGGCCATCGAGACGGCAGCGATGCTTCGGCCTGACCTCGACAGCGATCGGGAACTTCGCCTCATTGAAGAGATCGAAATCGCGGATGGAGAAGGCCTTTCCGTGCTGCCCGGCGTGCTCGATCTGCTTGCCGCGCTCCCCGCTCACCGCTGGACAGTCGTCACTTCGGCCACCCACCGCCTGGCCCGTGAGCGGCTCGCACTCGCCGGAATCCCCGTTCCCGACCAATTCATCAGCGCCGACAGCGTCACCCAGGGCAAGCCGCATCCGGCGCCCTTCCTGGCCGGCTCCGCCCTGCTGAATCTCGCCCCCCAAGACTGCGTGGTCTTCGAGGACTCCCCGTCCGGAGCCACCGCAGGCCGCGCCGCCGGCGCGACCGTCGTGGCGACGACCTTTTCCCATTCCTCTGAGGAACTGGCCGCCGCGCACTACCTGATCAAGGACCTGACCGGCGTAGAAGCCTCGACCCTCCCCGGCAACGATGGATTGGGACTGAAATTCGTTCCATCATCGATCGAGTAGTGGGCCAATGGATTAAGGGTGCTGCTCGTAGGCCTCAATCTTGCGCCCGTGCGCATCTTGCAGAGGCCGAGAATTCACCTTGTAGAGCGTTGCAAACGCCTTCAGCTGCCCGCGGCTCAGCGTCATCTCCTGCTCAAAAATGAACCATTGAACCCCTTCCGTGCAGGGCGGCGCGGTCAGCGAGCCCATATACGTCCAATAGCCCCGATCGGCCGGCAGCAGCCCGCCGGGGTTCACCGGGTCGGTGATTTTTTCCTGAGCCCCAACCTTCGCCGGCAGATGGGGCCACAGGGCAGCCAGCACCGCATTCGGCGGAGTGGTGATGTCTTCGGTAAGCCGGATCGCCACCACGGCAAACTTCCCGTCCGCGCTCTTGTGTACCAGGTGGATATCCATGTCCGTGATCTTGCCCTTGACCGCTTCCTCGCCCGGATGGTGGAAGTGGAACTGCACCAGGTCGTAGCGCACTCCGCCCGCCACAATATAGCTGCCGGGCCCGGGAATCACCTGCACGGTATGTCCCGTATTCACCAAGGTGACCGGCCCAGCCATGTAGTGAAATTCGATCGGCGCGAGCGTCTTGTTCAGACGCGCGCCGTGAATGTCAATGGGCGACTGCTCATGCCCATGTCCACAGGCCGCGTACTCGGGGTCGAGCCTGCCCCAGGTCAGCGTACCGCGCTTGCCTTCATAATCCCAGGGAGCGTCGGTATGCGCAGCGGTTTGAGCCACCGCCAAGGTGGCCATGCCCAGAAAAACAGAGGCAACAAGTTCAGCAGGTCGCATTGTGTGCTCCGTGATTGAACGTACGCTTGAAGCGCCAGAAAGAATTCTAAGGCATGGACGGCTCAGCCCTAAAAAGGAAAGGGACCCAACCGGCATTCCCGCTGAGTCCCATTCGGTTCCGAATTGTCTTGTGCTTGGCTTACTTGGCTGCGGCCACTAGCCCCGCCTGTTCGGCCAGGGCCGCGGCCTTATTCGTCGCTTCCCAGGTGAACTCAGGCTCGGTCCGGCCAAAGTGCCCATAGGCAGCCGTCTTCTGGTAAATGGGCCGGCGCAGGTTCAGGCTCTCGATAATGCCCTTCGGGGTCAGCGAGAAGTTCTTGCGAACCAGTTCGGTGAGCTTGGCCTCGCCCACCTTGCCGGTGCCGAAGGTCTCAATGCGCACGCTCACCGGCTCAGCCACGCCAATGGCGTAGGCCAGCTGCACTTCGGCCCGATCCGCCAGTCCCGCTGCCACGATGTTCTTGGCAATGTAGCGGGCAACGTACGCCGCGGAGCGGTCCACCTTGGTCGGGTCCTTGCCGCTGAATGCGCCGCCGCCATGACGGCCCGCGCCGCCGTAAGTGTCCACAATGATCTTGCGGCCGGTCAGGCCCGTGTCGCCCATCGGTCCGCCGATGACGAAGCGGCCGGTCGGGTTGATGTGGTACTTGGTGTTCTCGTCCAGCCACTCGGCCGGCAGAACCGCCTGGATCACATGCTTCAGAATGTCTCCGTGCAGATCTTCGTTGTTCACGCTCTCCGCATGCTGGCTCGAAATCACCACCGCGTCGATGCGCGCAGGCTTGCCGTTCTCGTCGTACTCGATCGTCACCTGGCTTTTGCCATCGGGCCGCAGGTAGGGCAGCTTGCCCGACTTGCGCACCTTGGCCAACTGGCGGGTAAGCTTGTGGGCCAGCGAGATGGCGGCCGGCATCAGCTCCGGCGTCTCGTTCGACGCGTAGCCAAACATCATGCCCTGGTCGCCGGCACCCCCTGAATCCACACCCTGGGCAATGTCACCGGACTGCTTGTTGATCGTCGAGATCACCGCGCAGGTGTTGGAGTCAAATCCGTACAGGGCGTTGTCGTAGCCGATCGAGGCCACCACGCCACGCACCAGGCTCTGGAAATCGACATAGGCCTTGGTGGTAATTTCGCCGGCAATCACCACCAGGCCGGTGGCTGTCAGGGTTTCCGCGGCAACGCGGCTGTAGGGGTCCTGCTCCAGGCACGCGTCCAGAATGGCGTCAGATACCTGGTCTGCAATTTTGTCGGGATGACCTTCCGTGACCGACTCAGAGGTGAACAAGAAACGATCGCTCAACTTCAAACTCCTTCCCATTGAAGGGACTCAAATGATTGGCCTGCCGCGATGGATCCTATACCAGGCCGCAAGCGACCTGGAAAGTTAGCGTTCTGTTTTCCATCGTCAGCCGCTGTCCGCTATGTTTGGAACAAGCATGCACCGGCAAGCCTGGGCCTGAGGGTGTATCTCTACTATGGTAATCGCAGGAGGGCACCGGGGGCAAAGACAAGCAGCGAATGGGGAAAGGCTGGCCGCTAATGGCATCGGAACGGCTTTGAACCGCACCAAGCGTTCGGGGTTAATTTCTGCGCCTCGAGGGGTACCGGGGTCTAGTAGCCCAGCCAGTTCAACCCGCGCGAAACGGCGCGGTGCGTGGAGGCCATCGCATTATCAACTGCTGCGGCCTGGTGCAGCGGAAGCAGGGTCGTCCACCAGCCCTCGCGAATGCCCATATAACGGACGGTAAGAAAAGCCGCAGCCGCCACAATCAGCAGCAGAACAAGCGCCCCGGCCCAGCGCAGCCGCTGTTCCATCGCGTCGCGGCGCAGCATGCGCGCCTTGCCCACGTTGGAGGCAAACGCTGTCCAGCTGCGATCGTCGTCCATTAACTGTCCGGAGGCGCTGTAGGCTTTCAGGAACCGCTCGGTCCAGTCATGCTGGTCAAGGCCCAAAGCACCGGTGTAGCCGCGTACGATGCCTTTAGAGAGAATGCCGCCCGGAAGCAGGCGAAACCGCTCCTGCTCCAGCGCCACCAGATGGTGCTGGCTGATTTTGGTCACCGCCGTGATTTCTTCCAGCGCAACGCCGCGGGATAGCCGCTCCATGCGCAGGTCTTCACCAAAGTTGCCCATCTTCAAGCCCAGAAAACGAGTAACGTACCCTAAAGTTTCTTAAGTTCACAATAAACCCGGTTCGCTTTTCAGTCAAAGCAAACTTACCGTATTATCCTTTATTTTCATCGATCTGGGAGAAATGTACCCAATTCGGAACTATCTGCGAACGATACAACCCCGGTTTTGGCCGGTCAGCGTCGAAAGTAACATCCCCGCCAGTGAAGCCGGTCTCCGGCTATCGCCCCGTCCCCAGATTCCCCACGCGGAGCGGCTGATACCCTGAAGACGGGGTCTCACGTCTGCGGAGTCAGACAACAGGAACAATGAACAAGCTCGTCTTTGCCAATCTCGTGCACCGTCCTGTCCGCTCGATCATCAGCGTGCTTGCTGTGGCCATTGAAGTCATGATGATTCTGTCCATCGCCGGCGTTTTTATGGGCATGCTGAACGACGCCAAGGAGCGCCAGAACGGCATCGGAGCAGACCTGACTATGCGTGCTCCGAACTCAAGCATTATGGTGGGCCTCAGCGGCGCGCCCATGCCGATCAAATTTGCGGACGCACTGCGCCGGCTGCCCCACGTTCAAATCGTTTCGCCCGTGAATGCAAAATTTGTTACGCAGGGCAAATTTGAGGTCATCGATGGCATCGATTACGTGAGCTTCGACGCCTTGAAGCCGTTCGTCTATCTTTCTGGCGGGCAGTTTCAAGGCCCGAATGATGTCATTCTGGACGATGTGTTTGCCAGTTCCGGTAGCGGATATCATGTTGGCGACACGCTCAATGTGTTGAATCACCCCTTCCGCGTCTCTGGCATCGTCGAACATGGCAAAGGCGCGCGCAAGCTGATTCCGTTAGAGACCATGGACCGTATCGACGATGCCGAAGGCAAGGCCTCGTTGTTCTATATCAAATGCGACAGCCCGGCCAATGACAATATGGTGATTCAGGAGATCCATGACACCAAGGGTCTTGAGAACTATCCAGTCCAAACGGTCGACGATTTTCTGGAAGAGATGACACCCGACAAGCTGCCGGGCTTCAATATCGCGCTCGACGTAGTCACGTTCATCGCGGTCGTCGTGGGATTTCTGGCCATTTTTCAGTCAATGTATACGGCAGTACTGGAACGGACGCGAGAGATCGGCATTCTCAAATCCATGGGCGCGGCCAAGCTGGCCATCGTGGATGTGATAATGCGCGAGACGGCGGTGATGGCGTTTGCCGGTGTGGTGCTGGGCATCGCCGGAAGCTTTGCTGTGCAACTGCTGGTGACCAGGTTGTATCCTACGCAGCATTTTCAGATTACCGGCGTATGGGTTGCCAGGGGCGCGGGCATCGCATTCGTCGGCGCACTTTTCGGCGCGTTCTATCCCGCGTGGATGGCGGCTCGCAAAGATCCCATCGACGCGCTCGCCTACGAATAGAAGGCGGGAGAGGTTGGGACGAGAGTGGTTGCGCTTCATTCTTCCGTCGAGAAGCTTCTCGATTTGATCGCGGTTATAGCGGCAATGGCTTCCGGGAAAATCGAAGGCGCGCGTTGCGAGCGCTTCCAGCCGTCCGGCGATGAAGCGGTATTTCGGCCCGTCCGGATCGATAACCCGGACGGTTTGAATTTCCATCTGCGCGTAGAATCCGCACCTGGTCATCACACCCTTCAGCGTGTCGGCGGGAGAAAGAATCTCAAAAACAAGATCCGGCAGGTAAGAGAGTGGATGATCGTAAGGGTGTCAGCCCAGTCCAGGAAACGGAGGATACCATGGCGACAACCACACAGATCTCGCTGAGCGAGTATCTTCAAACTACGGATCACCCGGACTGTGAAGACGTTGATGGAGAACTGCAGGAGTGAAACGCGGGCAACACGGATCAGGCGCGCGTACAGGCGCTGTTGGCCATCTGGTTGGCAGCTCATGAGGACGAGTGGCAGATCGTTGTGACCACCGGGCAACGCGTCAGGGTTTCATCCGGTCGCGTCCGCATTCCCGATGTAACACGGGTCCGTCCGGGCGCTCTGAACGAAGACGTTCTTTCCGTGCCGCCCTTGGGCGCGATCGAGATTCTCTCGCCGGATGACGCCTTTTCGAGAATGGCAGAGAAATCGCAGGACCATAGAAAGATGGGCATCGAGAATATCTGGCTCATCGATCCGGCCACGCGAAGTGGGCAAGCCTCAACTAGGAACGGCTGGCGAGACACACTGGAGTTCGAGGTCGCTGGAACGCCAATCGGCCTGAACCTCAAGGAAATCTTCAGCAGGCCGGACCAGTCACGGAAAGCATAAAGCTTTTCTGCGCTTTTCACTTCCTGTCCAGAGCATACTCCATCGACCATATCGATCCCGGCCGCATGTACATGCTGGCGCGGTAGAGTCCGTGAATATCGTATGCCTCCGGTGTGCGGAAGAAGTAACCGCGGTCGCGCCACACCACGTTGTTGACGCCCTTGGCCGTGGCGAATCCCTCGTCCGTGAGCCCCTCGGCGATCATTTGGCTCGCAATCCCGAACGTCGCTCCGGTCCACACTTCCTGAATCTGGTCGTTGCCAGCGAGCAGCGTTCCATCTGCGCCAATGCCGTTCACCGCGCCCATCTCCCCGTTGGCGAATTTGCGCACGTTGGTGTCATACACCTTATGAAGCGCTGAGATCCGCATCTGTTTCGGAACCAGGTCGCCCAGTCCGGTCATGTCCGCGTACCACTGTCCGGCCAACTGCTCTGCCATCACTGCCTCAGTGTCCTGACCCTTCACTGCGTAGCGGAAATAGGTGCCGGTCCACAGTTTCTTCACGAACGCCCGAGCTGCCTTCTGTTCCAAGGTGTCGTACTCCTCGGCCGTTGCCAGCTCGCCCATTTTATCCGCCATGCGCGCGGTCGCTTTCAGCGAGGCAAGATACAGGCTGCCGGTATACGCGCTCTCCCCGGTAGCGATCCAGTCGTCGTAGGTCTGGTCCGGAAATCCGCCGTTCTCAATCAGCCCATCGCCGTCGGTATCGTACTGCTTCAAGTGTTCCATGGCCTGCTTTACCGCAGTCCAGCTCAGTTTCAAAAACGCCTCGTCGTTCGCGCCCGTGAGCACATAATCGCGCCACACCATCAGCACATACTTCGAATTCAAATCGCGCCAGTTGGAAACATCCTGGTAGTTGTACTGGTTGGGGCTGATCACCGGGTCTTCGCCCGGCGAGCCCAGATCGTGGGGCGCCGCGCCCGGCACCTTGCGCGTGTACTCGACCATGTGGCCTTCTCGCAATGATTTCCATCCCCAGATGTAACGCTGTGGATTCGACTCTGCGATCGTTGAGGTATACTCGCGCATCTCCTGCTTCTCAAGCTCCGGCCAGAAACGCAATAGCGGAAACGATCCGTAGAAGCGCACATCCAGGCTTCCATAAAATGGATAGTCGAAGCACTCCATATACGTGAAGCTGTCTTGGCCCGCGTTGGATCGAGCCTCGCCGGACGCCGCCCGCTCATGCCCCCACAGTGTTCCCCCGTCGGCCAGGAAATAAAGCTCGTTAAAAAGCTCCGCTCGATACCACTGCGGTCTCCTCTCATCGGTGATGATCGGCTTCTGCCAGGCGTCAATCGCCTGGCTCCATTCTTCGTGATGCGCAAGCGCAGTACGCGCAATTTCCCACGCATGCGTGCCTTCCGTGCCGAAGAACCGCGTGTAGTGACGATCCCACTTGCGCCCGCCGGCGAATTCGACCACTGGCATGTCCCAGCTCAGCGCCATCGGAACCAGCCGCCTCTCATGCGGCGCCAACGTGAAGCGCACCGCGAACGCCCCGGCCAGCGCATCGCCGCTGGAGGCCACCGGCTGTGCCGCATTGGGTAGCCGGCCATCTTTCGAGAATGGCTCCCAGATTTCCGAGCCGTTCGAAGCCACCGGATAGGTAGCCAGGTAACTGACCTCAGCTCCGGCGCCAGGCAGCGTGGCAATCGCGAATTGTCCGTCCCAGTCATCCTCGACTTGGCCTGTGCGAATCCGGTCAAACACAATGCCGGACATCGCACCAGCTCCGTCCGCGCCTTGAATCATTTCTGTTTTGAAACGGTTGAAGTCCTGTTCACTCGAAGCATTGTCAAAATTGCGCGACTGGTCGCGGAACCAGCCCACCATGTTGGTCCACGAAAACAGGATCGAAACCGTCACCGGCTTTGAAGTTGGATTCTCCGCCGTCCAGCGATACACCGCTACCGGGTAGCTGGTCTCCTTGTAGTTATTCGGCAGCACCGGCGAGAACTGCTCCACCGTCAGCTTCACAGGGAGCGCCTTGGTACCATAGGCAAACCAGCTTTTCGGATAAAGCGCCGCATACTCGCCATCTCCCGCAGGATAGCTCCAGTTCCACGCGCTCAGCGCGTCGTTTTTCGGCTTGTCCACGGCCAGCGCCATGGCCACCGGTCGTCCGTTTTGGGGCTCGGCAAACACGGCGAACTGGTTCGTGGGTACGTCTTCATATTTATGCGTCCCGCCCTTGATGTGCCAGCGCTCGAAGTGGCCCCGCTCGGTGCGCGAAAATGTGCCCGCGCCCATCCCGCCCACCGGCGCACCCTGCCAGTAGCCATCGTCGATGTTCACGCCCTTCAACTCGCTGCGCTGTGCGCCCGGATTGGCGGGGGCCGTGCCGATCGGTATGCGCCACGCCGCGGCGGGAATCAGGTTCTGGCCAAGGGCAATTGACGCCCAGGCCGTCACCAGTGCGAACATAGTTATCAATCGATTGATCTGCAAGGTGTCAAGTCTCCTGGGCTGGGGCAGAAACATCATACAGGTCAATACGGGGACTTGGACTCCTGACGAACAAAAGGCATTTGACGGAGAGGCGTACTGCATCTTGGCAGCACGCCTCTCCGTCAAACGTGTGGAATCAGAAAGAGAGAATCAGGTTGAGAGCCAGCTTCTCGATCTGCAGAAACGGCGCTCACAATGTCGCAAAAGCGGGGTCTCATCGCGGTCTGGTTAGTCGTCATCGGCGTCTTGGCCGTGTTCCATGCCCTCGACCTGCGCGCTGATTTCCCCAACCACTCGCCCTGGGCTGTGGACTGGGCCAAGTACACCGACGAAGGCTGGTACGGCAACGCGGCAATTCGCGCCCATCTGTTCGGCAGCTGGTATCTGCGCGGCGATTTCAACCCCGCGCCCGCAGTTCCCATCTGGCCGTTTCTGGAATGGCTGCTGTTCTTCTTCACCGGCGTCTCCATCCAGGCAGCACGTGGCCTGGCGGTGTCCCTGTTTTTTACCAGCCTGCTGCTCAGTTATCTGCTGCTGAAAAGGCGTGGGCCCCAATGGATGGCCTTGCTGGCTGTCACGCTGCTTGTCGCCAGTCCATTTCTCTATAGTTTCAGCCGCCTCGCAATCCTTGAACCCTTGCTCATCACGCTGACACTTGCCGCCTTGAACCTCGCCGTCCGGCTTCCCGGTTTCCGCCACCCGGTTTTGGTGTCGCTGGTCATCGGTTTTTTATTTACGCTGATGCTGCTCACCAAGACTTCTGCGGTTTTCCTGCTACCCGCGATGGCATGGGCCATCGTACTGCCGCTGTGGCGCAGCCGTAGAATGGCAATGGGTGCGCCGCAGGGCGGCCTTGGTCCTCGCGGCCGCAAACTCATCGTCCGATGCGTCCTGGCGGCCGGGGTAGCATCTTTGGCGAGCTTCGGCTTATGGATGGCGTTCGTGGTGCATTCCGGTATGCTGCCGGAATACGAATACCTGTTCTACGTCAACCGCTACATCAAGCCGGCCGAGTTCTACTGGCCGCTGATCAGCCTGGGCTGGGCCTTGCACGGCGCTCTGTGGGTTGATTACATCCTGGTACCGCTGGCCGCTGTTATCCTGCTGGGTGCCGGTTGCCTCGCCTGGCGCAAGGGCCGCGCCCGCCGGCTTCTGCTGGACCCGATCTTCGGCGCGTCTGCGCTGGCCATCACCGGGACCATCTTCTTCATGACCTACCAGAATCATACCCAGCCGCGCTATTTCACGGTCGTGGCGTTCTTCAGCTTCTTCATGGTGGCCCAGGGAACCCATGCGCTCTTGGAGGACGCGCACGCCTCTTTCCAGCCCTGGTTCCGCGCGCGGCAAGCCGGACCCACGCGAACGCGCTGGCCGGGTTGGCTCGCTCTCGGCTTATGCGCCATGGCAACTGGCATCAACGGCGCAGCTACGCTGAGCTACGCCACGCATCCCGAGTACACCTTCGTCAATGCTGCCCAGCGGCTGACCCGCTATATCGATGAGCACCCCAACGGCAAGCGGCTCCTGGTTTGCATCAGCGGCGATGAGATCACGCTGATCACGCACCTGCCCGCTCTCAACGACATGTTCGATGGCCCTGGCCCCGAGTTGCCCGATCTTGCCGCCAAGCTGGGCTATGATCAGCCCGGCTGGTATGCCACCTGGAATCAACTCGACGCCGGTGCACTCGAAGACCTGCACAGCCATTATTCGGTCGAGCAGGTCGCCAGCTTCCGCGCCCTCGACGACAAGACGCGTGACTTGCTGGTCCTATTCAAGCTGCACCCCTGGCCAAACGGCCGGGTCTACGATCCGGCGGATGAAAACCTGCGCATCCGGTTTCCTGAAGACAAGTTCGACATCCCCCTGCGATAGCTCCGGTTCCCAGCAGATTTCTCGGAAAACATCGGCTCTTTACCGCGTCTTCCATTGAGAGTGCAAAGCCGGAAAGGCCCCTGGCTGGCGCTCGGTGCGCATGGACGCGCGCCCGGCAAATCCTCCCACATAAATCGAAACAATAGCCCTTCCCGCTTTTCGTCCCGAGAGGTCTATGCGGGGCGAATAAAGAGCAAAACGACCCGTAGGGAGGTCCTTAAGATCGCCATTTCTCCCCTGCAAACCATACCGACTTGGTTCTATCTTTCGCTTTTTACATCCGGGACCTGGGGTACCTCAAGCCTAAACCCTGCTGGTTCCTCACTTAGAATTGCTGCCTGGCGTGGCAATGACTCGACAGCGGCCAATACGGATGATAGGCTTCCCCGTGACTTTGCCCAGCCTTCCAACTGGGCTCGTTTTTTGAAGGGATTCGAAATTCGCCTTTAAACCATAACTTCGGAGGACGTGTGCAAGTTCAAAACGATGTGGTCCAGTATGGGGTGTACTTCTCGCTTGCCGTGAGCGCGCTTTCGTTGCCTGCGGCTTTCCTGTTCACGCGCTTGGGTATCGGCCGAGACACGGGGCACGCCCCTTTGCAGCAGATTGTCGGCGCCATCAAGCATGGTGCAGAAGTATTACGGAAACGTCAGTCCAAGACCCTCGCGCTCGTCCTGGGCTTGCTGCTTCCCATCGTCGCCCCCACATTCGCCCATGCCCAGCCGGATCACGCGGGCGGCGGAGGCGAAGCCAACCTGGTACTGCCGGATTTGTCGACCGTGAATTTCTTCGGCATGAACGGACATGCCCTTCTGATGATCGGATTGCTTTTCTGCGTCGGCGGCCTGTTGTTTGGCCTGGCGATCTATGTGCAGTTGAAGAACCTCCCGGTTCATCGCACCATGCTCGAGATTTCCGAACTGATCTATGAGACGTGCAAAACGTATCTGGTGACGCAGGGCAAGTTCATTGTTCTGCTCTGGGCTTTCATCGCGGTAATTATCGCGCTCTATTTCGGCTATCTGGCGCCGGTGCCGGGAAAATCGATTGCGGTTACCTTACCGGTCATTTTGTTGTTTTCGCTCGTCGGCATCGCGGGCAGCTACGGGGTGGCGTGGTTCGGAATTCGCGTCAACACATTTGCCAACTCACGGACCGCATTCGCAGGATTGCGCGGCAAACCATATCCCCTCTTTGCGATTCCCCTCAAGGCTGGCATGAGCATCGGCATGTTGCTGATTTCGGTCGAACTGCTCATCATGCTGTTCATCCTATTGTTTATCCCGCGCGACTATGCGGGCCCATGCTTCATCGGCTTCGCGATCGGCGAAAGCCTGGGCGCCGCCGCCCTGCGTATTGCCGGCGGCATCTTCACCAAGATCGCCGACATTGGCGCCGATCTGATGAAAATCGTATTCAAGATCAAGGAAGACGATGCGCGCAACCCCGGCGTAATCGCAGACTGCACGGGTGACAACGCGGGCGACTCGGTCGGACCCAGCGCGGATGGCTTTGAAACCTACGGCGTCACCGGCGTGGCCTTGATCACATTTATCTTGCTGGCAGTCAAGAGTCAGGAGACGCAAGCGCAGCTGCTGGTCTGGATCTTCGTCATGCGCGTGGCCATGCTGGTTTCCAGCGCCGGTGCGTACTTTCTCAACGGCGCAATCGCTCACGCAAAATACGCGAACTCCGAGGAAATGGACTTCGAGTCGCCCTTGACCTCGCTGGTATGGATCACGTCGATCACCTCCATCCTCCTCACCTACATCGTCTCGTACCTGATGATCCCCGCTCTCGGCGACGGAACGCTCTGGTGGAAGCTGGCTTCCATCATCTCGTGCGGAACCCTGGCGGGCGCGGTGATCCCCGAGTTGGTCAAGGTTTTCACTTCAACGAAATCCAGCCACGTGAAGGAAGTCGTCAAATCAGCGCAGGAAGGCGGGGCGTCCCTGGGGATCTTGTCGGGATTCGTGGCCGGCAATATGTCGGCCTACTGGCTGGGACTTACCATGGTCGCGCTTATGGGAACGGGCTATTACTTCAGCACAGGCTCGTCCATGGCGGAGCAAATGCTCGCGCCGGCCGTGTTCGCGTTTGGCCTGGTCGCCTTCGGCTTCCTGGGCATGGGGCCGGTCACGATCGCCGTCGATTCCTACGGGCCGGTTACCGACAATGCTCAATCTGTTTACGAGTTGTCGCTGATTGAAAATGTTCGCGGCATCGAAGCCGAGTTGAAGAAGGACTACAAGTTCGACGTGAGGTTCGAACGCGCAAAACACCTGCTGGAGGCCAACGATGGAGCCGGCAATACGTTCAAGGCCACGGCAAAACCGGTTCTGATCGGCACCGCCGTGGTTGGTGCAACCACCATGACGTTTTCAATCATCATGGCACTGACCGGCGGACTCACCCATGACGTACAGAAACTATCACTGCTGCACGCGCCCTTCATGCTGGGCTTGATCTGCGGGGGGGCCATCATCTACTGGTTCACAGGCGCTTCCACGCAGGCAGTCACTACGGGTGCCTACCGCGCTGTCGAGTTCATCAAGGCCAACATCAACCTGGAAAGCACGGAGAAGGCCTCGGTCAGCGACAGCAAGAAAGTGGTAGAAATCTGCACCAAGTACGCGCAGAAGGGAATGTTCAACATCTTTCTCGCCGTCTTCTTTGCTACCCTTGGGTTCGCGTTCATCGAGCCGTTCCTGTTCGTCGGCTACCTGTTTTCGCTCGCGATCTTCGGCCTGTACCAGGCGATCTTCATGGCCAATGCCGGCGGCGCATGGGACAACGCAAAGAAGGTCGTAGAGGTCGATATGCACCAGAAAGGGACTCCTTTGCACGACGCCACCGTGATCGGAGACACGGTCGGCGATCCGTTCAAAGACACCTCGTCGGTGGCCATGAACCCGATTATCAAGTTCGCGACCTTGTTCGGATTACTTGCCGTCGAGCTTGCAGTGACACTGGCTGCGGACAACCCGATGCTCACACACGTGCTGGCAGTGGTGTTCTTCCTGGTCTCAGTGTTCTTCGTGCATCGATCGTTCTACGGAATGAGGATTGACTCCCAGGCAGGCAACTGATTCGGAGTCTTCTCAATCGACGTGAACGCCGCCTGAAAATGGCGGCGTTTTCTGTGCATGATGTCGTGGCTTCCGCCTGCCAGCGATCCAAAAACTTTGGCCGAGACGATTTCCATTTCTATCCGTCCAAGGATCGCGCAAGGGAACATTGTCTGTTGCGACATCGCTGGCAATGAAGAATCGCTGCGCCGGGCGATTGCCGCGCTGGGGCCGGAGTTTGTTCCGGTTGCGCCTTCCGCGCGAGAAGACATAGTCCAGCAGGCTGCCAAGAATCTAACTGCCTGCTGCGGCGAATGCTCCCAGGCTTATTTTCTGGCGGCCTTCGGCGTCGAAGTTTTCCGCGGCTAGCCAGGATTCTAAGACGCGCTTGCGGGCCGGCCACTCGTGGTCGAGCATGGCGAACCACGCCGTATCGCGGTTGCGCCCCTTAATCACCATGTGTTGACGGAAGATGCCTTCAAAGCTGAACCCATAACGCAGCGCGGCGCGCCGGCTTGGCTCATTCTCCGCGTTGCACTTCCACTCGTAGCGCCGGTACCCCAGCTCGTCGAACACGTGGCCGGCCATCAGGAACATTGCTTCGCTGGCCGCTCGAGTCCGCTGCAGTCCAGGTGTGAAGAGAATGTTGCCCACTTCCACAACGCCATGCGCCGGGTCCATGCGCATGTAGCTGGCGTAGCCGGCGCACTTCTCGGTCGCTTTCGGGACGATGGCCAGAAAAACCGCCGCCGTTCCCGACTGCTTCTCGACCAGAGCCTGTCCTAATGCGTTTTCGCTCGCATAGGGACCATCAGCCAACCACGCCCATAGTTCGTCATGACCGTGCACCTCCTCCCAAAGCGCTGCAGCATGCCGGTTCGCATCCAGCGGCTCCAGCGTCACGTACTGGCCGCTCAGAGTGATGGGCGCGGGAGCCGGAACCGGCTCCCAGTGAAAAGAAGTTGGATTGGCGGAGGGCACACCCTCAGCCTAGCAGCCAAACAGCATCGCAGCGAACTGGTCAGGATCGTATGGCCGTGGTGAGATGCCACTGCTGGGGGGATCCGCGGTTGAAGCCTTGTCCGCCGCCTTCAGCCTGGCTGCCGCAACGTCGGACAGCTCCGTCACCTTGATCTGGGGAAGAGCTCATGTTGACCAGGGGTAGTGCTTGGCAGTTTATCGCGAGGCACTACGTCGGGAACAGCCTGAGGATCGCAACGGCCTGGCCAGCCGGCGCGAGCCCCTTCCGAAGTCGGGAACCGTGGACCGAAGCGACCTTCGCGGTCATCAAATCATTGGGTGCGATTGTCCACAGTTCGCACAGAAGCGCGCGCGATTTGCACCAGTTTTGCGTCTTGTAGAGAGGCCTCGCGGAGGCTAGGCTTCTGTTTGGGGTCGGATCCGCAGGCCGGCCGGGTGTTTGCACAATTTTTGGTGCAAGTTCCGCATCAAGTCCGCGCTCGGAAAGGCGGTTTTGAGCTTTCCACAGGCAAATGCCCATGTTTAGCGGTCTGTTGCCGCGAATGGCAACGAAATACAACATATTGTGGTTTGTTCTTGACATGCACCACAGGGAGCGCTATTTTTTCATCTGCGGCTATTAACAGATTGTAATGAGAGCCGGCGTGAAGAGCCTCCGGCGGGCCGCCAAGAAATGACAATTCTCAGTAACGACACACCCCCGAGTTCCGATGTTGCGCCCAGGCATTACCCAGCCCTGATCCAGGCCGCCTTGCGCCGATTAAGCAGGCTATTCAGCGATTTTTCGCCCATTGAGAGGATTCCCATGAACGAGGCCCAGTTGCAAACTTCTACCGCCGTCCACGCGACCCCGTACGCCGAAAAGGGGCTGACCTTCACCCGCCATTTCTCCACCGAGGGTGCGTCGCCGTACGACGACGTCCAGTGGGAGAAGCGGACCGCCTCCATTACTGACACCAAGGGCAACTCGATCTTTGAGCAGAAGGATGTGGAAGTCCCGGTGGACTGGTCGATGACTGCCACCAACATTGTGGCCTCGAAGTACCTCCATGGGCAGATGGACACACGGGAGCGCGAAACGGGCGTTCGCCAGCTGGTGGGACGCGTGGCAGAAACCATTCGCGACTGGGGCGTGGCCGGCGGATACTTCGCCAGCTCCCTGGACGCCGCCATCTTTCATGACGAGCTGACACATATGCTGCTGACCCAGAAGGTGGCGTTCAACTCGCCCGTCTGGTTCAACGTAGGCTGCGACCGCCTTGAGCCGCTTTCCGACGGCCTCAACTGGCACTGGGACCCGGTCACCGGCGGGGTCAAGTACTCCGCCACCGGTTACCGCAATCCGCAGTGCTCGGCCTGCTTCATCAACGCCGTCGACGATTCGCTCGAATCCATCCTCACTCTGGCCAAGACCGAAGGCATGCTCTTCAAGTGGGGCTCAGGGACCGGAACGAATCTGTCTACCATTCGCGGCTCGAAGGAATTGCTCTCCGGCGGCGGCGAAGCCTCTGGCCCCTTGAGCTTCATGCGCGGCTTTGACGCCTTCGCCGGCGTCATCAAGTCCGGTGGCAAAACCCGCCGCGCGGCCAAGATGGTCATCCTCAATGTGGACCACCCGGATATCATGGACTTTATCGAGTGCAAGGCCAAGGAAGAGGCCAAGGCCTTCGCTTTGATCAAGGCTGGCTATGATGGCTCAGGCCCCGACTCCGAGGCCTACTCGTCCATCTTCTTTCAGAACGCGAATAACTCCGTCCGCGTCAGCGACGAGTTTATGCGCGCCTACGAGACCGACGGCGAATTCACCACTTACAGCGTGAAGGGCCACGAGCCGGTCGAGACCTACAAGGCCCGCGACGTTATGAGAAAAATTGCCGAAGCCACCTGGTTGTGCGGCGATCCTGGCATGCAGTTCGACACCACCATCAACAGGTGGCACACCAGCAAGAACACGGCGCGCATCAACGCGTCGAATCCCTGCTCGGAGTACATGTTCCTCGACAACTCCGCCTGCAACCTGGCCAGTTTCAACCTGATGAAGTACGTCAACTCGGCTGGCGTGTTCGATATCGCGGCCTACCGCCACTCCATTTCGGTGGTCATCACCGCCATGGAGATCCTGGTAGACAACTCCGGATACCCCACCGAGTCCATCTCACGCAATTCGCACGACTATCGTCCGCTCGGCCTCGGCTACGCGAATCTCGGCGCGCTGCTGATGGCCTTCGGCTTGCCATATGATTCTGCTGCCGGCCGTGACCTCGCCGCTGCTCTCACTGCGATCATGTGCGGCCAGGCCTATCTGCAGTCGGCCGTCATCGCCGCCAACTGCCCGCCCATTCCTTCGGCCACGCCGCTCACCGCTTCGGTCGAGCGCCAGGGCGGCGCCTGCCCCGGCTTCTACGTCAACCGCGAGCCGTTCCTGGACGTCATCCGCATGCATCGCGCCGAGGTCAACAAAATCGGCAAGTCACGCCAGAGCGGCGAGCCCTTCAACGTTCCACAGCTTGATGCGCTCATCGAGGCCAGCCGCGAGAGCTGGGACACCGCGCTCATCTTCGGCGAGAAGCACGGCTATCGCAACTCCCAGACGACCGTTCTCGCGCCCACCGGCACGATCGGCTTCATGATGGATTGCGACACCACCGGCGTCGAGCCGGATCTGGCCTTGGTGAAGTACAAGAAGCTGGTCGGCGGCGGCATGATTAAGATCGTCAACAACACGGTGCCCGCGGCGCTGTTCAAGCTCGGCTATAACAATGACGAAGTCAACGCCATTGTCAGCTATATTGACGCCACCGGCACCATTGAAGGCGCGCCCGGCATCAAGCCCGAGCACTTGGCCGTGTTTGATTGCAGCTTCAAGCCGGCCAAAGGCACCCGCTCTATCAATTACATGGGCCATATCAAGATGATGGCCGCCACGCAGCCGTTCCTCTCCGGTGCCATCTCCAAGACTGTCAACCTGCCCCACGAGGCCACCGTCGAGGACGTTGCCGAAGCCTACGCCGAAAGCTGGCGTCGGGGCATCAAGGCCGTAGCTATCTATCGCGACGGCTCCAAGGGCACGCAGCCGCTCAACACCAGCATGGACGAAAAGAAGAAGGAGCCTTCCGCTCTCGATGCCGCTGCCGGCCGCGTACTGGCGCAACTCTCCGCAGGCCACGGCGCTTCTGAAGCGGACGTCAAAGCCCTTGAAGCCAAGATCGGCGAGAAGCTCGAAATCACTGCCAAGCAGGTCATCGCCGCGTCCGCAGCTTTCCAGCGCGCGCTCGATGAAATCGCCAAGGCTGCCGCCGTGCCGTTGATCGCCGCTTCGCCGATCACCAGCCCGGCTCCGGCTCCAGTCAAATCCCCCGCGCAGGACCTCAACGCTCCGCCCCGCGCCGTTCGCCATCGCCTGCCCGAAGAGCGCGCTTCGGTCACCCACAAGTTCTCCATCGCCGGCCACGAGGGCTACATCACGGTTGGCCTCTATCCCACCGGCCAGCCCGGCGAAATTTTCATCAAGATGGCCAAGGAGGGTTCAACCGTCTCCGGCTTGATGGACGCATTCGCCACGTCGATTTCGCTCGCCTTGCAACACGGCGTGCCGCTTAAGGTCCTGTGCGAGAAGTTCGCTCACACCCGCTTCGAGCCTTCCGGCTGGACCGGAAATGAGCAGATCGGCTACGCCAAGAGCCTGATGGATTACATCTTCCGTTGGCTTAACCTGCGCTTCCTTTCCGGTACCCAGCTCTCGCTCTTCGCCAGCTTCGCGCCGCAAGCGCCGCAATTGCCCGTCTCACCCAGCATCCTCGCCGATCAGGAGATGGAAGAAGAATCGCCCTCGTCGCAGAATCACCTGGCCCGCCTAGCGCAGGAAGTAGCCAAGCGCCTTAACCAGGTAAACAACCAGACCAGCGCTCCCGGCGGCGGCATCGCTCCCGAACCGCAGGCGTGGCAACCCAAAGCATCGGTTGCCCCCACCCACGGGCCTGAGCTCAAGGACCGCGGCATTTATCACGCCTCGGAAGCCATGCGCGAGATGTACGAGATGGGCGACGCCCCCAGCTGCTCCACCTGCGGCGCCATCATGGTCCGTAATGGCAGCTGCTACCGCTGCATGAGCTGCGGATCTACCAGTGGGTGCAGCTAGAACCTTCCGGGTGCTCCTAACCGTCTGTGGTTGACACCAAATGATAGAACTCGGACGGCATAAGGCAGAACTCAATTAGAGAATGCCCTATGCGAGGCCGGAGCGGATGCTTCCGGCCTCGCATTTTTCTGAAGAGCGCCTACAGGGGACCGAGCCGGGGCAATCTTTCAGCGCAAGGAAGGTAATAAAAGTTGAAGGGAACGACCGGCTTCATCTGCAGGACGTAGCTGTCTTCTTTGTTGGGGCCGGTTCGGGACGTGAAGTCAAGACTTCTTGTCAATCTCCGTTCTCTCACGTCGCCCCCGGTTGCAGTTCCTGTTCGTTGTGGCGGATTTTAATTTCTAGTGGTCAATCCACCTGTGAGCATATCTCTCCGGCAGCTCCTCCGGTTCCGATTGATCGGAATGACCCTTATGCGCGACTTGAGATTGGAAGAGGAACATTACGATAGAGGCGGACCAGGATGGGCAGAGCCCAGACCTTGCCGGGAGCGAAGTGAAACGAGACGTGCAGGGAGAAGATGACCCAGTTGTGGCCAAAGGAAAACACGGTCCGCTTCTGCGTGGAGCGGAGCGGATCCTGATACATGTCGGCACCCCAGATATTGCGACCAGACTTTCGCGTCAGGGTGTCGTCGACAGCGCCGGTCAACACCTCGGAACAGTAAGGCAGCAGAAGCTGAAAGATGCAGTGGCCGAACTCGTCGAGATTCCAGCGGGCCTGGCTGAAAAAACGATGAAAAGAGCAGAAGTGTTTGTGGCGGCCCAGTTGCCCAGACTGAAGAACGCGGGTAAGAAAGCGCCGGTCTGAACAAAGAATCCTGGCGCAGGTCACTGCCCAGAAGGAGGAAAAGTGGGCTGAGGAAAGCAGGACTGGCAAGCGAGGAGAAGAGGAGTAAAGGAACGGATCAAGCAGTTCGGGCAAAGACGGCCCCTTCCGTTTCAGTTTATGAAATGAAAGATAAAAAGCGCAAAAAAAGAAGACCTTACTGCCGCTTACGCTTACGTTCCCTCAGCAGTTCGAGATTAATGGCTGCGATCTGCTTCAGTAGATCCTGTGTCTGAGCAAACGCGCGCAGGCTTTCCTCGACCTCTTTCATCATTTCGTCGGGAACTTGGACCTGGCGCACCTTTCGGTCCCCCAGACTGACGGTGAGAATCACAATTGGGCCATGGCCCTTGCCGTTCTCGCAAAACCGGCAACCGGGCTTGTTGCAGCGCACCATGCGGCTTAACAAAGAACCTGGCAAGATGGTCGAAGGATCGGGGATCTGCTGAATGAGCTTATCTCGGGAAGCAACCAGCTGCGCTTTCGTTACTTTCATCTCCATACAATGAAAGATAACATACCTGAAAACGCAATGCAAGAGAGAAGTGATAAAATTTTTCGAAAAATTTCTGGATGAGAGCAAGCGCGCTCGAGCTACCCGCAGATGACCTCGAGAGCTTGGCACGCTTCTGTACTCTCCGGTCTGATCGCTCACACTGCGCTGCAAACACCTGTCGCGTTGCCCACAGGTGTTTGCAGCGCTCCAGACGCGGAAGTCAGATAATCCTGGCTGGAAAGAAATTTTGGCACACGAGCGAGCGCCTTTAAAAAGTGCGCAACTCTAGGCCAGGAGAGCGAGGTGTGTTACCCGTTGTCGGGCTTTTTCTGCTTCTGCTCCATTGCAACACCGGCCACCCCGGTCGCGTATCCCGGTCGCGTCTCCTGGTCGCATAGTTACTCCACCCTATCGACCTTCTTCAAATTGTCATCCGGCACACGATCTATCAGCAGTAGCAGCGGATCGATCCCGGCCTTATCCGGTATTGAGTCCGTCAAAAGGGTGTAAGTGCCGCCCTTTCCGGTCATGTGCACCATCTGCCGCGCGAGCACCTTGCCGTAATGCTTCCCCTTTTCTGGAGCGGCCAGTGCTCCCACCTCAATCCAGTCATCAACCGGCACCTCGGTCTCCGCGCCCTTCTCGTCGGCCTTGAACTTGTGGGTCTCCACCTGCACCGTCACCTCGTACTTTCCATCCGGACGCTTCTTTGCCTTTGCATCGAGCGTGCGATTGGAAAACAGCGTAATGTCCTCGAACAAGTCCTTCAGCAGGTATTGATATTGCGGCGGCGTCTCCTCCCGCAGGGCATTTACCAGCGCCCACGACGTGGGATAAGGCGGCTGCGCGTACCTGTACTGCGCCAGCACCTTGCGCAGCGCACGATTGATCGCATCCTCCCCGATCATCTGCCGCAGGTAATACATCACCACGCTGCCCTTGCGGTAATGGATGTATCCCTGGCTTGACTCCACGCGCATCAGCGGCCGCTCTTTCAGCCGCTCCCTACCGCGCGACCGCAGGTAATTGTCCATTTCGTACTGCATGAACTTGCGCATTGTGTCCTGCCCGTACTCCTTCTCCATCACCATCAGCGCGGAGTACTGCGCCAGGGTCTCAGAAAGCGAGGTTGCGCCCTGCATGTCTGCTCCTGTGACCTGGTGCGCCCACCACTGGTGCCCCATCTCGTGCGCCACCACGTAATACACCATGTCGATGTCGTCCGGCTTCTCGATATCTGCGATAAACCCGATTGACTCCGAATAAGGCATTGTTCCTGGGAACGCCTGCGCAAAGCTCGCCACGCGAGGGAACTCGATAATGCGCGCCTGCTTGTTGAAGTACGGCCCGTAGTTCGTCGTATAGTACTCAAACGACTTCTCCACCGACCGAGCCATCTTCGGCACATTCCATGGATGTTCCTTCAGGTAATAGACCTCCACATCCATGCCGTTCCACTTCGTCCGATCCACCTGGTAGCGCGCCGACAGGAACGAATAGAAGTTCAGTGCAAAGTGGTCCAGTTTGTACTCGTAGTAGTTGCGGCCGCCCTGTTGCCACTGCCGGATCAGTGATCCGGGCGCAATTGCAATCTGATCGCCGCTGGTGCTGATGACGGTGTCCACATTCACCCAGTCGGCGTTGTTGGTGATGTAGTTGTTCATGCAATCGCTCGTACAGTTCGTCTCAAGTGGAGGCATGATCTGCTTTTCCTTCAGCTTGAAGCGCTTCCGGTCGTTGGGATCGGTCAGTTCATTGCCAGACTGATAGCCGATCTGCGGCACGCTGCCCGAGTTCAGGAAGCTGCCATTTTCCACCACGCCGGTCATCGTTAGTGAGTTTTCAAAGCCCTTCGGATGTGACTCGACATCGAACTTCATCGTACGAGCTTCACCTGGAGCCAGAGGCGTCGTCAGCTTGTAAATCCGGTAGTCGAGCCGCTTGTCGTCCTGTGCCAGTTGCGCGCCCGGCAACTCGATGCTTGAAGTAAAGTTGTGGTCTAGTGTCAGGTGCAGCGTGTCGATCGGCTTGTCGGTCTCGTTCTTGATCTGCTCTTGTCCGCGCATCACCAGTTCACGCGTTGCCGGATAGAGCGCAATGTCGTAATGCACGTCCACGACGCGCGGCTGCGGCAGATGGTCATACTTCTTGTATGCGTTTTCGTAATCCGCCAGCCGCTTCTGGCCGTCGTTCTGGCTTTCGACCTTGTTCAGCACTTCTGTGTTGTAGTAAATCCATAGGCCCACAAGCACGAATCCGGCAGCGGAAGCAACGGTCCAGGCGCGCACCGGGCCGCGGAATCGCAAGCGTGCATTGGCAACGCGCGCCTTCCATCGAGTGTCCTTTCCGCGCTGCCACAGCAGAATGCTGAGCATGGAAATGAGGATCGAAAACAGCGTCCAATAGACCGCGAACCAACTCCAGCTCTTCATCCACGGCTGGTAGCCGAAGAAATCCGAGTAGGTCATATCGGGCAGGCTGCCGAATTGCACCATGCGTGTGCCTATATGGAGAGGCCGCCACATAAATGTGTTGGCAACCACGACTCCGATGAAGGCGAAGTAACCGATGTACTTGTTGGGAGACAGGACATGGATGAGAAACGCAAGCGCGGCAAGGAACGCAAAGTTGAGCAGATCCTGCCCCAGCAGCGTCTCGGCATACACGCCAAGCTGAAAGCGCATGTAGCCGTGCGCGGCCTGCACGCAAATGGCGGCCAGCATGACTACGACCTGGATGGACGCTATGGCTGTCATGAGCGCAATGAATTTTGCGAGGAAAGCAGGCCACTCGGGCACCGGCAGCGCATCGTTCACCTCATCGGTGCGGGCATCCCGCTCATCCCATACCAGGACACCGGCGAAGAAGGTGATTAACGCAATGAGGAAGGCGTAGAGCGTGCCGGTGATGATGGTGATCATTGCGTATGTGACCGGCCGCGTCGTCAGCCCGAATCCCTGTGTTGCGCTGAAGATCAACGAGGTTAGGCAGTTCAACAGAGCCGCGCAGGTGATTACGATGAATGAAACCGTCTTCAGCAGGCGGCGGTATTCAATGCGGATGGAGGCCAGCAGCTGTTTCCAACGAGCGTCTGCGCCGTAGCTGAGAATGACTTGACCGGCGATGAGCGGCTTTGATTCGGCAACAGCCTCTTCTGCGTGGCCAGTCTTGCGCTTGCTCGGGCCGTTAGATCGCTCTGAAAAGCTGAAGCGCCAGCATGCGAAGGCGAAGACCAGCAACCCCACGGCCATCCATAGCAGGCGATTCCATAACAACAGGCCGGTGAATCCTAGCGCGTGCGTATTGCGGTCGGCAACCGTCCAATACTTGGTCATGAACGAGAAGGCGTCGTTGCCGAACGGATCGATCATGGCGGCCAGCTTCTCATTATCGAGCTTTTGTGCGAGCACGCCTGAGGTAATGTCCGCCACCAGCAGGAGCAAGCCGCCGAGGAAGGAAACCACGGTGCTGCGCGTGAGCACCGCGATGGTAAAGATGATGGCAGCGACAAAGAGTGTATTTGGCAGCGCGAAGACGAGCATGCCCTGCAAGTGCGCTGCGCCAACAACCGGGCCGAAACGCTCTGCATCGGCCCAGGGCATCAGCTTGGCGAGCAGCGCGCCGATCGAAATGCCGATCATGGGAATCGTGGAGACGACGACCGAACCGAGGAATCGCCCCACCAGAAAATCCATCTTGCGGATGGGTTTGGTGAAGATGATCTGGTCCATGTTGCAGGAGAACTCGCGCGCCGCGGCGGAGTTGACGAACGCCGCTACCATGAGCAGCGTAATGAACCAGAAGATGGAGTAATACTGCTCAACGACGAACGGTGCGTTGCGGTAGGTGTTACCGATGGCTCCGCCCACGGACACCTGGTCGGTGCTCATGGCCAGCAACACCAGCAATGCGACGATGCTGGTGAAGACCCAGAGCATTACCGATTTGATCCAGTAGCGAATCTCAAAGAGAGCAAAGTTGAGCATGTGGGCCTTCCTAATTAAGTCCGGCGAGGCTGGCGAAGAAGACGTCTTCGAGGTCAGGAACGACGGGGATAAATCCGTCTTCGGGCTGTGCGTCGGCGAAGACATGGATCTGGGGGCGGCCGGCGACAAGTTTGTTCGAGATGATGGACATGCGGCTGGAGTAGTCCTTCACCTGGTCGCGCTCAATTGACTTGCGCCAGACCTTGCCTTCAAGCGTTTGCACGGCGCGGTCGGGCGCTCCGGCAAATAGCACCTTGCCGAGGTGAATGATGGCCATGTTGCTACAGAGCTCCATGACGTCCTCAACGATGTGCGTGGAGAGAATCACGATGACGTTGTCTCCGATCTCGGCCAGAAGGTTGTAGAAGCGGTTGCGCTCGCCGGGGTCGAGCCCTGCCGTGGGCTCATCGACGATGAGCAACTGAGGATTGCCGAGAAGCGCCTGCGCAATGCCAAACCGCTGACGCATGCCACCGGAAAATCCGGTAAGCCGCTTGCGCCGGTGATCCCACAGGTTCACGCGATGCAGGAGCTCGTGCACGGCCTCTTTCCGCTGCCTGCGATTCGTCATTCCTTTGAGCAATGCGATCTGGTCCAGCATCTCTTCGGCATTTACCCGCGGATAGACCCCGAAATCCTGCGGGAGATAGCCCAGCATCCTGCGCACCTGTTCCTTGGCGCGGAGCACATCGAGATCGTCGAGGTGAATTGAGCCGGCATCGGGCTCCTGCAGCGTTGCGATGGTGCGCATCAGCGTTGACTTGCCGGCTCCATTCGGCCCCAGCAGCCCGTAGAGCCCGCGAGTAATGGTGAGATTAACGTTGTCGAGGGCGCGCACGCCACCTTTGTAGCTCTTGGTGAGCCCTTGAATGCGAAGTTCCATTGCGGGTCAATCCTCCAACGAACGAAGTCGGTCAGGGGTTACACTGCATATACGAAAATTGCATGCTACGGAGTTCCGCTTGCGGGAAACCTCAGCGATTGCCGAACTTTCGCGGGCCAGTTCTTAGAAAGGACTGACAATGGAAAGGTAACAAACCAGACCCCCAGAAGCTACTTTCATTCTGTGATTGGCCCCTTTTGCCCATAGAACTCTTCTCTGAAGCCTCTCATGGAAGGAATCAAACACAACTAGAATTTCTATGGGAGTACTGATGAGAATGCTCTCGAACGTTTTTGCTGTCGAGAAACAGGAGTTTGTGGATTGCCGGGCAGTCGACCAGCCTGGGGATTGATCCCGAGTGGTGAAAGGTTCAGGGCGAGAGGGAATTCTCATTGGCCACGGTACGCCTTTCCCACCGGCAAAGCCCGCTCATCCATAGCTCCGGCAAGCAGTTAGCTGCCAGGT
>DATDLS010000397.1:0-34311 GCA_036519195.1 Occallatibacter sp.
GCCATGCATGAGGCGTCCTTGGGTGACGCGGCAACGTGATGGACATCGTACAGACGTCGAATTGCGCCCAGATCTGAGAGCACAAACCCTTCAAAGCCCCACTCCTGGCGCAGAACCTCCTTTAGCAGAAATGGATCCGCCGTAACCGGGATGCCGTCGATTTCATGGTAGGCAGCCATGGCGGCCATTGCGTGCCCCTCGCGGAAGGCCGGCTCAAACCCACGCAGCATCGCGGTCCGCAACTCCCGCTCTCCTATATGCACGGGCGAAGTGTTGGTCCCACCCTCGGGTGAGCCATGTCCGGCAAAGTGTTTAGGCTCAGCCACCAGGGTGTGGTCGGTGTTAAGGCTCTCGCCCTGTGCTCCTCGCACATACGCCAAGCCAAACAGCCCGGTCAGAAAGGTGTCTTCTCCAAAGTCCTCCTCCACCCGTCCCCAGCGCGGCTCACGGGCGAGATCGAGAACCGGAGCAAGGATCATGCCGACCCCGGTCGAGCGAGCCTCGGCTGCGATGGCAGCCCCGGTCCGCCGCGCGAGGTCCGGATTCCAGGTGGCGGCAAGATTGATCGGCGCGGGAAACACGGTACCCGTGTCAAAGCCGTGTAGACCCTCTTCGACAAAGAGCGCTGGAATGCCGAGACGATTGTGTGCGATAACCCAGCTTTGGATTGCGTTGGATTGAACCGAGGTCGGATAAGTGTCGTGAATGCCACCCACTCCGAGACTTCCCCACATCGCTTCCGCTTTACCTGGGAGAAAGGCTGCATCTAGGGCAACGTGATCGTTGCCAGTATGCTTGTCTTCCAGGGTTCTGGCAGCTGCATAGAGATCGAGTTGCCGGGCCTTCTCCTCCAAGGTCATCCGCGCCAGCAAGTCGTCGATGCGTCGTTCGATGGGCGCGTCCCGTTGTTTATACAAAGCATTTGGGGCGGTAACTTGGTCTGCCTGCTGTCCCTGGACGGACGTCAGACACAGCGCAAACAGCAGTACGAGTCCCAGCACCACGGCATATTCGCCAAGATCCTTGAGATTGAGTGGAGGCTCTGCTTGTGTTCGGCAATCATGCTCAAACCCGGGCGTCGTAGACAAGCCGTTCGCCTCGGCTCGGCATGACGAGCGTTCGTCCTGGCTTCCCAATCTCGAGATCAGATCCTGCTCAATGCTCAACCGTTCACACGGATTGCTCTGTCTGTTCACGTCTGCGCTTGCTCCAGGTGATAGTTGCTTGCGAGAACCACGTTAATGGAGCCCCGTAACAGATAGCAACGTTAGCCGATTTCCTAACTGGATTGTATGTTGTTGAAAATAAATAGCTTGCCAGAGACGACAATCGCTAACGGTAGATACCCTTAAGAAGGCTTCAGTTACGGGAGTCTTTGCCGTTCGATTGCGGTGCCGGCGTCGATGCAAAATTGGCCCTCCGCTGTGCAAAACTGCTTGCGCCCGCATCCGATTTATTTTCTTTAAGTTGCGCCGGTCGACGGGCTCTTGTTCAACCGTACCGGCGATTGCGGCGGGGCATCTTTAGCTCTGAGGTGCGGCAGAGGTATTTGAGGAAGCGGAGTGCTACAATTGGCCGCACCGATTATGTCTTATTTTGAGGTCGCAGAATCTCGACATGCTCTCAATGGACCCCATCGACGCTCGAGAAGCGGAGATTGCTAAAATCGCAGGATCGAAAGAAGACCTTGCCACATTGCGTCTTCACCTCAAGGAAATAATTGAAGGCACAGCATTTAAGGGCAGTCATCGCAGCGGCCAGTTTCTGCAGTACATCGTGGATCAAGCAATTGCTGGCAATTTCGAGTCCTTAAAAGAGCGCGTGATCGGTGTCGAGCTCTTCGGGCGAACCCCATCCTATGACACCGGCGAGGACGCGATTGTCCGAGTCACGGCCAGCGATGTGCGCAAACGCTTGCTCCAGCACTATGGCAAATATGGCGCCCCCTCCGCGTACCGTATTAGCCTTCCTCTGGGCTCCTACATTCCTGAAATCGCGCGTGATCAACTTTTTGACCACGGCGGTGTCGTCAATCTAATCGATACACGCTACGAAAATGGGACCAAATCCAGCTACTCCACAGCAATACAACCGAGTTCCGTTTCAGTCCCGCAACGGGAGCCCGTCGCCGTTTCTGTTGCCGTTCCTGAATTGGAACCAACCCGAACGGCGAGCCACACCCAGCGCCAATGGCTTGCCCTCAGCATTTTCATCGTGGCGCTCAATCTCGCGCTGTGGAGCTTGTTCTGGATTCGCACTTCGCGCGCTGAGATCTCGCCAGTTTCGGTCTATCCGTGGTCGGCATTTTTCCGCTCTCCACTTTCCACCAATCTCATCATTAGCGATCCGAACATCGCCGAAGTGCAGGACCTGACTGGTCGTGAGATCTCGATCTCCGATTACGCAAACCGCAACTATATTCCCGACCCCGGTGCCCTCACGCCTGAAGTGAATCGCATTTGCCAAAGTATTCTGGCCGGAGACAATGCTGCGACGATTGATACGCCGATCGCCGTTCAAATCGCAATGCTCGCGCGATCCGCATCGGCAAGATTCAGCGTGCATTCTGCCCGGGACATTAAACTTGCCGATCTGAAGACCGATGACAACTTCATCCTTCTGGGGAGCCCTCGTTCTAACCCCTGGTTCTCTCTCTTCAACGATCAACTCGACTTCCGCTTCGTGTTCGACAATGAGTCTCGCCAGGAGATCGTCCGCAATATCCAGCCGCGTCCACACGAACTGCCGCTCTATGTTCCGACTGCCCTCGGCGGAGCCACGGGGCAATCATTTGCCGTGGTTGCTTTGGTGAAGAATATAGACCAGAACGGCCAAGTCCTCCTTCTGGCCGGAGCAAATGCGGAAGGTACCGAAGCGGCGGCGAACTTGGTCACCAATCTGCCCCGCCTTTCGGACACATTACAAAAATGCGGGATTTCAGCTTCCGGTCGGCGCCAGAATTTCCAGTTGCTCCTTCGTTTGAGTACCATGGCAGGTTCGCCGAACAAAGTCGATGTGGTAGCGTGCCATATCTTGCCGGACGTGCCTCAACAGAAGCCCTGACTTCGCACGGGAGGCTCATCTTCTCTGCCGCGCCATACTTGCATATCTCTATCCGACTTGGCAGATCACCTGCAGTACCTCACTGGAGAGTGGCACGTTCTCAGCGCAGCTCAGCCCTGATTTTGCGCCATTCGCAGGTCGGATAGTTCCGTCGCCAAATCTATCTTTTGATCCAACAGCATTTTCTTGGTCTGGCAGTTGCTTACCTGCTTTTGGATGTCAGAGAGGTGTCTGTCGCGGATAAATTTTGGCTTACACCCCCAAGAGGTAACAGTCCGTGTGAAGCTTTCCGATGGCTAATCGCGATCGATGGAGACGCCGCCGTTGGTGGTTTCCACCTGGATGGTTGGACCGCCCTGACCGATTTGAGTGTCGATGTGATTGCGGATCGAACCCTGGATGACAATGGGGAAGCCGATCGTGATGCCGCCGTTGACGGTTGATGCTACGAGGTGCGCGGAATAGTGATCGGGAGCTTTGACGGTGACGCCGCCGTTGGTGGATTTGGCGAAAAGTCCTTCACCGCGCCACTGCGTTCCGCTGAGGGCGATATCGAGGCCGCCGTTTACGGTCGTTGCATGAACCTTGCCGCCGAGGTCGTGGAGGGAGAGGCCGCCGTTGGTGGTGTCGGCGTGAATCTCTCCGTCGATGTTGGAGATGTCGATGCCGCCGTTTTCGGAATGGAGCTGGGCGGCCAGGTGTTGGGGGACGTGCAGGCGGAAGTTGACATACCAGCTGTTGCCAAACCAGCCTGAAAAGGTTGGACCATCGGCGCGGATGGTTCCGTCGGTGAGAATTCTTATTTCTTTCAGCAAGGACTTGGCTTGCTCGCTGCTTGAGTCCTTGGCGACGACGCGGGCCTCGAGTTCGATGTTTTGGCGGTCTTCGCCGATGACTTCGATACCGCCGTTTTTGTCTGAGACGCTGAGCTGGCCGTTGACCAGTGGCAACGTGGTGCGGCGGAGTTCGCAGACCTTCTCTTTGTTGCCAAAAAAACTGGTGTTGCGGGTGTTGCCTTCGTCTCCGTTGCAGGGACCGGTGGTGAAGGACTGGGCGTGCAGGGGGATGGCGAGGAGGAGTGGTAGAGCATATCCAACTGCGGGGGCGAGGCTGCGCATGGTTATCTCCTGTTGCGTGAAGGACTGCAAAGGAGGTTACGGCGGGGCGTGGGGATTAGTTCCCTTTCCCTTTCGTACGACGAGAATGTGGCGCCGCTAATCCGACAGCTCGGGGTGGTGAGTGGCGGCGATGTGGGTTGTGGTGGTGTGCGGTGCTTCCAGGCGCCGGGAGATGATCTCAGTGCGCTTCGATGTGCAGTTGGGCGGCGAATGGAAAGCAGTTCTGGCCGCCGAATATCTTGCCGCAACCAGCGCGCTGGCTGGCATCGGGAGGAGATGACACCTGATCCCCAGAACCGTTCATGTGGCGGATTTGCATTGCGACCATCACGTGTGGCATTCAGGGCGCTTTGCTTGAGACCCAATAATTGGCTGTATTTAGGGTTCGCAATCCGGGCCTGGGCATCTGTTCCGGGCGGTTGACCGCCAACCCGTCTCCAATCCATTTTTCGGGTTGGGGAAGTACCCTCAGTCCTGCATCAGCCTTGAGGTGGAATGACCTCCTGCGGCGGATAAGACGGCTGCGGTGGCCAGTACGCCTGGGGCGCCGGTATCACTTTCCATTCGGCGAAAGCGAGCACGAAGTTGAGAACCCAGCCGCCGAGCGGAAGGATATAGAGCAGCGAAAGCCACGGCGAAAAGCCGGCTTTTCTGCAGATGAACCAGAAAGGAAGAACCCTGAAGGGGCACACAATAAGCGCGAAAACTACGAAAAGCACGATCAGATGCCAAGGCTGAAGCAACTCTCCCATAGCCGTCTCCTGAGTGCGAGATTTTCCAACGCGTCATCGTAGCACGTGTATGGACAAATTGTCGTTCCGGGCGGATTACCGGCAAGAACCATGCCGCGGGCGCCACGCCTGCTGCCGCGTTGGCGGCTCTCGCAGTTGTGGAAGTTAGGAGAAACAGGCGTAGGCTGAAGCAGCCATGACGGATGTGCAGCCCTAGCAAGAAAGAGGCTATTGAAACTCCTATATATGTCTATATCGAGCGCGCCCGCGGCAAACGCCTGCGGCTCCCTTCTTGCCTCTTGACCGGAACTGCCTCGAACGATGCGCGCGCTCATCCCGTTCCGTCGTGCTCGAGACGGTTCCGATGTAGGCGAGCGACAACTTATCTCCAACCCTGCTTTCGGCCTCCCTGGGGTCTGTGGCGGGCTCCAACCGAGGTTCTGTACGGTTAAGTCGGCCATGCATCCAGAACTCGGAATCTCAGCACGACTTCCTGAATCGTTGCGCTCACCGGCTATATTGTTAGCAACGAATGAAGGTGCATTGCGAAAATTCCAGTCCTTCGTATTCTTCGCGTCAGTGTTGTGAGATGCCTGCTTCAGATCAAAGCGCAGAGGCAAAATCACTTCGATGTTTCAGCGCGTACAACGTCATGAGCGTGTCCAGACGCTCCCCGGCACGTCCTTTAATTGATAAATGCGCTCCTGGGCCGTCTTAAAGACGCCATCCGGCTCTGGGCCGAATTCTTCCATCTGATGACGACGCGCTAGTTTGGTGGACGCTGGCTATTCAGGAGCGAAGGCGCGTGAAGCATCCGACTGAATCGCAGCCTGGGGCGTTGCACCTATCGCACACAGCCCCTCAAATGCCACTTTGTACCGATCACTGTCGTCGTTCATTGGCTGGGCGTGTGTTCAAAAATGATCTCCTGGTTGAGGTTGCCGTGTATGCTTACAACCCGCCCGGAACTCGGCAAATTGGCGCCAGAGTGGCCCGGAGACACTACTTAAAAAGCGAGAGATCGATGGCACTAGCCATCCTCTGATAGCCATCATCATTGGGGTGGAGGTGATCCTCCGAGGCTAGGCGTGGCAAAAGCCTGCTTGGATGATCGGGATCGCGCATGACAGCGTCAAAGTCGATCACTTCGTCGAATGCTTTGCTGGTCCTGATCCAATGATTGATGGCCTGCCGCAAATGTTCCTTTAGCTCGGTGTGGTAACCGACGATCGTGACTCCTTCGGTCGGCATGATGGTGCAACCAATGACTTGAATGCCAGTGGCATGCGCGCGAGCAATCATTTGCTGATAACCGCCTATGATTTCGTCCGCGGTCGGTGCGTCGGCCTCGGACGCCAAAGGTATCTTGCCCAGCATAGCCCCCGGAAAACTGATGTCGTTGATCCCCTGGAGCACCACAATATAAGTAACTCCGGGCACCGACATTGCGTCCCGATCAAAGCGCGCTAAGCCAGCAATACCCAGACTTGTGATGGGGCCATTGGTCAGCATGCGGTTCCCCGCGATACCCTCATTGACTACCGCAAAGCGAGATCCCTGAGGAATCTGTTGCAGACGGCGAAACAGTTCGCTTGGCCAGTTGTGATCCATTTCTGGCGTACTCTTATCGCCGTCTACGATAGAGTCGCCGAATGCAACAATCACTTGCCTCTTCGCCTGGGCCGGGACTAACACTTCGCTAAGGAATACTGAGCCGTCGGACTGGTTTCCACCTTCGATGGCGATCTCCTGTGTATGGTCGCCATGCGTCGAAATCACGGTACGTCTCAGGGCTAACGAATGCCCGGTGACGGACGTGACGCGTTTGGGAAAATACAAACTTATGGCGATCTCGGAACCATCCGTTACGGGGAGATCTACCGGATCACTGAGCGCCGGCGCTCCAGGTGGAATGAGGATCGTGTTTTTCTTGCCAAACGTGACGCGTCGAAGCGATCCCGACACTACATCAGACCGACTCCGGGCGGTTCCAACGCTCACCCCTCCCACAAGAACGGAAGCGCTGCTGCATTCATTGGAGAGGCGGATCCGAATCTGCCGGCCACCGAGAGTAACGCGCACCCGTTCGCGGACTGTTTGATTGTTGAGATCTATCAGAGCATCGTCCGGGTCGGCATCTGCTGCCTCAGGACTCGCCGTCCAGGTGGCAATCCACACGGGCCGCTGTCCCATCGCAACATTCGAAAGAAGCAGCAGAAACAAAACGGAAGCAGTCTTACCGAAGGCTTTCGCGCTAGAAAACAAACCCATTCCATTCTCCATTCCTACTTCGAGGCTGAAAAATCTGTCGGACGCATGTAAACTTCGTCCACGCGATAGTCCCCGTTTATCTGCTGAATCAGGGGAGCTGCAGCCTGGAAATAAGGCTGGAAAGCGGGATCGGCATGCAACGCATTCCAGTTCGTCTCGGCAGACTTGCGGTCAGAATGGACTACCAGGTACACAAACGTGTTTTTCCAGGCAGGGTCATCCTCTTTCGGAACCCAATAGCCCACCGCATGGAGATTGTGGTTGGCCTGCAACTTGGACACGTCCCGAAAGATGGACTCCAGGGCGGGTGCCTTCCCCGGAAGCGTGTGGTAAATCATCAACTCGTAGAGGTGATCAGAGGCCGCTTTGACTGGCTCAGAGCGGAAAAGGCGCGATTGGAACAGCATGCCTGCAAAGAAGAACACGCAGGCCACAGACACCAGACGCGTCGCTCCATTGGCTCCGCAAGAGATTAAGTTGGATCGTGACCGATTCACCCTCAATACCTCCTCAGACACTGGTTTTAGGGAACGGCACAAGCCGCGTGACCAGGAATGCAAAATCATAGTGACCAGTGCAACAAAATCATAATATGGAGAGGTTGCGCAGCCGAACGAGAACTGCCCGGAGTGACCTCGACGAGTGTATCTCCGCTTTGGCATTATCTGTCAGGCGAGGCGGGCACGTCAGAACCCCGACTTCCCTTTTCATTGTTCCAGGCCAGAAGTTGCTCGCGAAACCCGATACGGAAGCGGGTGAGTCTTGACACCCATACACTTCTATGCCTATTCTGGATGTCCGAGGTGGCTAGGGGTAAAACTTATGGCGAGGAACGATCTCCAGGGAAGCCTGGACTTGTTGGTGCTCAAAACCCTCTCACAAAGAGACCGATTGCACGGTTACGCAATCGTTCTACACATTCAGAAGGCTTCCGATGAACTGCTTCAGGTAGAGGAAGGCTCTCTTTACCCAGCTCTGCACCGGATGGAGCAGAGTGGTTGGATCAGTTCGGAGTGGGCGCTGACAGAGACGAAACGGAAGGCCAAGTATTACCGGCTGACCGTCGCCGGAAAAAAGCAGTTGCAGGAAGCCGAAGAAAGCTTCGAGCAGCTTGTAAATGGTATCCGCGCCATCTTGCGCTACGCGTAAGGAGAACCGATGTCGATCATTCGCCGCATAACAAATCTCTTTTCGCGCACGAGTGTGGACCGTGAAATAGACGACGAACTCGAAGCGCATATCGCCTTGCGTGGGGATGACAACATCGCCAGCGGCATGTCTCCCGCGGTCGCCCGCCGAGACGCCTTGCTGCGCTTCGGCAATCCGATCGCAACTCGTGAGCGCGTAGTGGCGATGGACGTTGCCTACGGCTGGAGAACATCTGCTCGGACGTCCGTTATGCATTTCGGCAGCTACAAAAATCTCCGGGCTTCGCGGTTACGGCGATCTTGACCCTGGCGCTCGGGATCGGGGCCAATACAGCCATTTTCACCTTGATTCATGCCGTTCTGCTGCAATCGCTGCCAGTGCCCAAACCGGATCAGCTCTATAGCTTGAGTGACGGTGAATCCCGCGGTGGAACAGGAGCATTGCAGGGCAAATTCCGCCTCTACTCTTATCCTCTCTACGAGCAACTACGCGACAACACGCCCGCATTCGATCAATTGGCGGCTTATGAGTCATCCACCGGCGACGCGATGAGCGTCCGCCGCCCCGATGCAACAGTTCCCGATCAATACTTCACCGAGTTGGTCTCGGGAAATTACTTTTCGATGTTTGGAGTCCGGGCGTTCGCCGGCCGCGCATTGACGCCGTCTGACGACCAGCCCAATGCCGCTGCCGTTGCCGTGATGAGCTATCGGGTGTGGCAGAACAGATTTCAGTCGGATCCGAAAACGATAGGCCAGACGCTGTTCATGAATGGCCATCCGGTCACAATCATCGGGATCATGCCTCCAGCGTTCTTCGGGGATGCGCTGAGTCAGAATCCCATTGGCTTTTGGATGCCGCTTTCGCTTGAGCCGAAGTTCCGGCAACAGACCTCGATTCTGCATCGCTGGAACCAGCATTGGCTTATGTTGATTGGACGGCTCCGCCCAGGGGGAGTCCAGGGGTGGTCCAGGCGAAGCTTACGGATGAACTGCAGAGCTGGCTCCGCGAAGAGCCTATCTTCGACCGGCAGCGCGAATCGCTTCCGCGACAGCATATTGAGATCATTCCCGCGAGCGGCGGTATATCGTCTCTACGCACGCTCTATGCGCAGCGACTGAAGCTGCTGCTGGCGCTCTCAGCTTTGGTCCTGCTGATCGCCAGCGCTAATGTGGCGAACATGCTCATGGCGCGTTCAGCCGGCCAACGCGTGCAGGTGGCCGTGCAGATGGCCTTGGGCGCTTCCCGCGCGCGAGTCGTGCAACAAATGGTGGTGTATGGCCTGGCGCTTGCTTTTCTGGGTGGGGCTGGCGCTTTGGCGGTTTCCTTTGTCACAATTCGCGGCATCCTGCTCCTGGCGTTTCGCGGCATGGCTGGCATCCCGATCAGTCCCTTGCCCTCGCTGCCTGTACTTGGTTTTGCGTTTGTTGTTTCAGCCGTCACAGGTCTGGTGTTCAGTGTGGTCCCGGCCCAAGCGGCCGCACGCACGCAGCCGGCACAACCGCTGCGCGGCGCAATGCGCTCCAAGCGGGACGGTTCTGAATTGCCGCAAAAAATCCTGGTTGCTGTCCAGACCGCGCTGTCCCTGGTTCTTCTGGTTGCTACGGGGCTGCTGATCAGGAGCATGCAGAACCTCGAGCAGCAGAACTTTGGGTTTCAGACAGAGGGTCGTCTGATGATCGGCATGGAAAAGCCAGTCGACCAATACCGACCTGAGCAGTTAGAACCCCTTTATCGGAATCTCCAACAGCGCCTGGAAACAATTCCCGGTGTGATAAGCGCAAGTTTCTCTGAGTTCGGTCCCATGGATGGGAACGGTTCCGGTGAGCCGATCACAATTCCCGGAGTTGCTCGGGCTCCCCTGCCAGACGGTGGATTATGGCCGGACGTGGACCACGTCAGCGCAAACTATTTTGCGACTTTGGGGACGGCAATTCTCCGTGGGAGGGGGATCGATAAGAGGGATACTCCATCCGCAAGACACGTCGCTGTCGTGAACCAGGCGTTCGCAAAGCTTTACTTTCCGAACGTCGATCCGATCGGCAGGCATTTCGGCATTCTTGAAGCGGCTCACAGTTCAGACTATGAGATTGTTGGTGTTGCAGAAGACGCAAAGTACGGCAACCCGCACGCGCCTCCCTATCCAGGTTTCTATCTGCCGCTCCTGCAAAACGAGATCTACCAGGACTCTGCGGAGAACAGTGAGCAGTTGGGGCAGAATTATGTAGGTAGCATCCAACTCCGGGTGAGCGGCACGCCGCAGCACTATGAACAAGCGGTGCGGCGTGCTCTGGCCGATCTCAATCCCGATCTGAACATCCTGTATGTTCGCAGCTTTGCCGATAACGTCAGCCTGAACTTTACGCAAGATCTCCTGCTGATTCGTCTGACGATGCTCTACGGTTTGTTGTCCTTGCTGCTCGCTTCTGTGGGCCTTTATGGGATCTCGTCCTACGCCGTGGCGCGCAGGATGAATGAGATCGGGATTCGCATGGCTCTGGGAGCTGATCGCGTATCCGTTGTGCGCATGATTATTCGGAGCGCACTCCAGCTGACTGCGATTGGATTGTTGCTGGGGTTCCCGGTCGTATTGCTGGCGGGGAAATTGCTGCGAGGTCAACTCTTTGGCGTTAGCGCCACAAATCCGGGGATTATCGTTCTCGCTGGCTCCCTTCTGGCAGTTGGGGCCGTTATTGCCGCATTCATGCCTGCGCAGCGAGCCGCTTCGGTCGACCCCATGCAAGCACTGCGCGCCGAATGAAGCTGAGAGACTTGCTTCTCTCGATCACGATCCATGACTCGAAGGAAAGGGAAAGCAACTGGCCGGTTAACGGACCAACGCGCGTTTCCAGATCGACTCGCCCCGGTCTTGCGGGCTTCGGTCCTTTTGTCGCCTGCTCATCCCTCTGCCAAATCTTCGCTCAAAAGGTCCGGCATGTTCTGCGCAGTTCGCGGCGCCAACGCCATCGTTGCCCTGCGGTGCTGCCCGCTGAACGGCCAATTTGAGGACTACTGGGAGGCACGCCGGGCTGCATAATTTCACTTCGATGTCGCCCACCCGCAGTTTTAGAATGATATTGTGGCAGGAAGTCGCTTTTAGGAGCCGAGCAATGGCAGTCCAGCACAAATATCAGGACTGGTCAGTAACCTCCGAAAAGGTCGTCGAAGCGGTGCGTCGAATCGTGGAGCTTCTCGATCTCTTGCGCGCGAGCACCGGCCATATGCGCCTGGTCGGGGTCTTTCGGACAACTGGACCGAAAGTCCGGCTCAGTGTTTAAATCAGTGGCTATTTTTGCCCATTAGACCGTTCGAGGGGTAGGGCAAAAATATTCATTCTTGTTTAGATCTTTCTCATGTTGTATAGTGCGCATTCATGACCAGTCTTAATCCCATTGACACGTTGTCCGATCGGCAGGCCATCCAGGCTTTGAAACTGTTCTATGATCTTTCGCCGGATCGAGTATGGGAAGGGGGGATGAAGCCTACGCCTGAACGCATTCAGAGTTTGGCCGTCGGTCTCCAGGATGAAGCGCCTGGAGATTATTCGCAATTTGTTGATGTGCTGATGGATGAGAGTCCGGGAGGAAGCAATGCTCACGCCCGCGCATCGATTTGCCGGCTGCTGTTGGCTTCGTTTCACAATTCCCCGGAGTTGAAGGCCACGGTGGATGAGGCGGTTGCCTCGGCCTCGAAGCTGGATATGCTTATCGACCCGATTACCGGCACTTTCATTGTGGTTCTGGCGTTGGCGGTACTGCCCCGCATTGAGAAGGGGCCGGACGGTTTGAAGATTATTCCTGCCGCCGGACTGGTGTCCATTCTGAAGGCGCTTCCGCCGGTATTGTCCGCCCTGCCGAAAGAGGCGTGGGCCGTGATCTCGGCGAAGGTCGGAGGCTGATGTGGCCGCTGCCGCTCCTTTGACCCAGATGGCGCTTGCACTCCAGCAGCGCGATAGCCAGTTCAACAAGCGCTTTAAAGACGCGTATCTACTGCTGGCTACCAACCCCAGCGCGGCTCTGCCCGAACTGGAATGGGCTGCGCAGGAACACAGTGCCATCGAGCAGCAGCGCAAGGAGCTAGACGCCGCTTTGGACAAGATGCGCACTATGGCGGGCATCGAACTCACGCCGCAGGACGTTGCGATGAGCGCGACGAATGATCGGACTTCGCATGAGACAGGGCTTCAGATCGAGTGTGGCAAGGCGACTGCCCTGCTGCAGCTCAACCGGCGTTCCGAGGCACAAAAGGTGGTTGAGGCTGCGGTTGCATCGCTCGGGACCGACTCTAGTCCGGATGCGCGAAAGATGTTGCTGCAGATGCGAGCGAGTCTGCTGGCGGCGGATGTTCCAGGCCTATAGATGATGCCAGCCGGCGATGTCCGAGAAGACGCTCCCGATGCCAGCGCCGGTTTGGACGCGATCGCTGTTCAGCTTGCCGAACTTGGCGATTGGCGTGGGGCCGCCCAGGTGAAGGCGCAGTCGGGTACGGCGGGCCTGGGGTCGCAACGGCTCAGCCTCTTCGATCAGCGCTACCAGGAAGCATTCGATCTAGCCTCGGCGCACGGGCTGACTTACCTCGGGCTGCTTCTCCGGCTGCAAAAGGCGCAATTGCAGCTTAGCAGCGCCACGGCTGGCGGGATCGTCGACAGCATTGCCGCGGAGGCGCGCGAGAATAAAAGCGAACTGATCCAACAGATTGTTCGGGATACAGGAGAGGCGATTACCACCTGCGACGCTGTCGACGCTTTGCTGGGGCGTCAGGATTATCAGGAGAGCGCGCTGACAGCGGCGGTTGATGCGGTGGCCAAAACTGCGGAGAGCTTCGAACTGCCGGTGACCGTTGGTCTTTTCTCCGATTGGCGGGCCGAGAAGGGAAAGCCTCCGTTGGGAGCGGAGGCGATTACGGCGCTTCGCGGGCTCTCGGCGCGTTTGCGGACGGAGCTTGAGGAGCGGCGGACTTCGCTGACGAGCCAGGCTGCTGTGATTCGCGCCCAGTTGAAGTCGTTTCTTGGCGATGTATTCACGCCGGTGGAGATCCTGACGCGAGCGGCGGAGCAGGCGGCGGCTTTGCCTTCGTGCCTTGTACAGGTATGTATGGCGCTTGCCGATGCTTATTGCGCCCGCTCCGCGGTGTTGAATATGAACTGCCCGGAAGCCGCGGAGAGCGATCTGGAACTGGCGGAGCAGGCGGCGGCGAAGGGTGTGGAGACTGCAAAGCTGCTCGCCAATGAGATGGAGAAACAGGCTCCGATGGCCAAGCTCCTGGAGGTTCGCGCCTTGCGAGGCGAGGGCGAGATCTCCTCGGAAGTGGGGAAAGCGTCTGGGTTTTATAGAGACATGGCGATCGGGCGGGGAGCGATTCGGGCTTTGGCCGAAAATCGGCCGGCGGAGGCTCTGGCGCTGCTTGCGCCGTTCTCCGAGGACCCGAGCTCTGCCGGTGATAACAGCGTTGCCGGCAGCTTGGCTCTCAGCGTTCGCGCCGCAGCATACTATGATTTAGGCCGATATGAAGATGCCCTGGCTGACCTTGATCGCCGCATTGATGCTCTCGAAAAACAAGGCGAGGTCGATGGCGGGGAATATTCTTATGCGCTTAACCACCGCCTGGAAGAGTTGCAAAATCTCTATCTCAGTAAAGCCTGCGCGCTTACGAAATTGAATCGTTTGGAGGAAGCCTGGAAGGCTTCGGAGCGGGGTCGCACGGCTGGGTTCGGCGGTGTTGCCGCGCGGCCTTCGGCGGTTGAGTGGGATGTTTGGCGAGCGTGGCTTCGGACCGAGCGCGCTGCGTTTGTGTCCTTTGGTCTGAGCCACTGGGGAGCGCTGATATTCTCTGCCGGGCCGGATGACGATCAGCCGTCCGCTACGCTGCTTTCTTCGTTCCGGTACGCGGAGATGGCTACGCGCCTGCTGAAGGGCTCCGGAGAAGGCCGGCAGGCGGAGGTGATGGAAAACAGCACGAACTGGACGAAGATCATCTTCGACGCAGTGCCCGATCTGTCGGCGAAATTGATCAACCCTATCGAAGCGTTGCTGGAAGGGATAGCCGCGCGTGCCGAGGTGCTCTACATCCTGCCCGATTGTTATCTCTTTCGGGTGCCCTTCGCCGCGCTGAGCTTGAGCGGAGGGCGCTATCTCAACGACCTGTGTCCGCTTGCGATGGCACCTTCGGCGGAGTTTGTTCTGGCCAATTCCGGGCGGCCGCGTCAGAGGGGGCGATCCTGCCTGGCAGTGGGCGTGGGCCAGGCTCCTGAAGACAAACCGGAGGTCCGCTTCGCCGATCAAGCGACGGAGGTTGCCGCCTTGTGGGCGGGCTCTGGAACATGCACGACGCTGCTCGACTCCGACGCGACCAGTGACGCTCTCAGTCATGCGGTGGATGATGTCGACGTGTTGCATCTTGCCTGTCATGGCGACAATGACCCTCAGGTGCACGACCCGATGAATGCCTCCAGGCTCAAACTGGCCAACGGCATTGTGACGGCGCGGGAGGCGCTCGCGTGGAGATTGCGTGCGGATCTTGTTTTTATGAATGTCTGCCAGGGGGGCCGCTTTCGCATGGAGGGTCGCGGCAACGTAAGCGGCTTCATCCGAGCATTTCACTCGGCGGGCGCCCCCTCGGTGATCGCGTCGGTTACGCACATCGGGCCGTTTCCGGCGGGCGCACTAGCCGTTCGGTTCTATCGACATTGGTTTACGGGTGTCTCGAAGGCTCGGGCCCTGCAGTGCGCCCGGCAGGAAGTGCGGAAACTGTATCCTGACGCCAGCGACTGGGCTTCCCACGCGCTTACGGGCGACTACAGGTAGCTATAGCAAATGATCAAATTCATCAACAGCATCATCATGATCCCACTTCTTCCTTTCGCCATGAGACAAGACTCTTCAAGAGTCCAGCCAGTTCCGGATCCGTTTGCCCGGCTAACGGTCTACAACGGTACCTGGACAGTGCGGGCGGAGCACACTCTGGAGTGGCGGAGCGCCGGGCACCGTGGATCACTTCGTCAGCCGGTGCCAGCGCTTCACACAGTATTACGCTGGTGAGCAGACAGTGGATGGCAAGGCCCAATCTCTTGTCGTCTACACCGCCGATAGCTCCCCCGCCGCACTCCTTAGGCCTTTCATAACACCTGTCGCGCTAGAGTTAAATCCCGGAATCGCGAAAGCTGGAACGGGAATTTATGTACGTTTGCAGAAAAGTAACGCAATGTTTCAACAGTCTATGAGGATCTTGGCAACAGTGCCCGCAGTGCGGACACAATTGAATCTCTCCGATAAGATTCATAAGCGACGCTCCCTTTCTGGCGTACTTGCAAACGTTCTCCAGTCTCTAGGAAGGTCGCGGGGCAAGGAGCAAGGCGTAGACCAGTAATGCGACCCCGATCAACCCAGGAATGAACCCCACAAAGGCCGCTCCTTTTTCCGATGAAGTAAAGTAAATCAGGAGGAACAGTCCCACTCCAACCGCAATATTGATCAGCCCCCCGATCTTCATCCCCTCACGCTTCTTGATCTCGTCGGAGAACTGCTGCGCCTGCCGGATGCGCTCGTCTTCCTTCATTACCTCGATCACGTACCTGGCTCCCTCCCCTGGCATCTCTGCGACGCGACGCAGAGATTCGGCCTTATAGTATGCCTCGCGTTCCTTGCGCCGCGCCTCTGACCAGACGGCGATTGAAATGAAGGAAAACACCGAGACCATCAGCACGCTTAGAAACAGGAAGAGTCCGCCCGCCGCAATCCCCTCGCTGTGTTCAAACCCATCCGCCAATAGAACCATTCCGCTTGATACCATAGCTTCCTCCGCTCTGGGTTTTCCCCATGCGACCGGTACGACATCTGCCTAGCAGATGCGGTTGCATTTTCTGGTGCGGGTGAGGATTTTCAGCGGCTTTTATTTCGCAACCAACAAAATGCAACCCGCAGCGATGGAAGTCAGTCCCACCGTTTGCATCGGTCCATCCAGTCCGCTGTCCCATCTATAGAAAGGAGCCGTCGGCGTGACCCCGAATTCCATCGCTGCTGGCAACTTCCGGTTGGAAACAGGCACGGAGATACCGGTCCCCAGACCGTCGAACTCAGAGTCCCCCGAAGCCGCGCTCGTCGACCGTGTCCTTGCCGGCGACCTACAGGCCTTCGCCGGCATCGTCCATCGCTGGCAGGGGCCACTCATCAACATGGCATGGCGCTACAGCCGCGACCGTGGCCGTGCCGAAGAGATGGCCCAGGAAGCTTTCATCCGCGCTTGGAGAGGACTCGCACAGTGGCGGCGCGAGAGCAGCTTCTCCACCTGGCTGTTTTCCGTCGCCGCCAACGTCTATCGCTCCGAGCTGAAGCGGATTCCTTCCGTCAGCCTGTCGCTGGATCAGGCCGCCGAACCCTCAAGCCCCTTCGGCCACGACGCCAAACTCGATGGCGCGGCACGCGACCAAGCCATCCGCCGCGCTGTGTACGCCCTGCCCGACAAGTATCGCGAGCCGCTGATCCTCTATTACTTCCATGAGATGGACCTCGCCGCCGCCGCCGCCACCATGGGCCTGCCCGAAGGTACGATGAAGGCACGGCTCTCGCGTGGCCGGGATCTGCTCCGCCAGCGCTTTCCCCAACTTCGAGAGGAGATCGGCCATGAATAGCCCCGAACGAACATCCCACACCGACAACGATCTGGATCGGATTCTTCTCGAACAGGACGTGCTCCTGCCAACCTCCGGCTTCGCAGCCTCGGTCACCGACGCCATTCAACAAGAGGCCGCAGCGCCGGCGCCCATTCCATTTCCATGGAAGTGGGCCTTGCCCGGAATTGCCGCCATCGTGACTGGAGTCGTAATCCTTTGCCGCCTGGCGGTGAACACCTTTGAGAGCATGCAACAGAGTTTGCCGGCTGGCGCGGATTGGTGGACGTGGCTTCATTCCAGTGCTCCGTCGGCAATTCTCCTTAGAACCCAGATCGCGCCCGTTGCGTTGGCGCTCGCCATTTCGTTTGCTTGTGTCGTGCTCTCGAGCAAATGGGCGACTGGATGGTCGGCGCGATAACCTGGCTCCGAATCTCTCCCGTCCAGATCTGCCCGGTCCTCAATCTGTCAGCCGCGTCTGTCAGCCGCGTCAGTCAGCCGCTTCCATCGGGCTCATGAGCGAAACCCCTGCCACCACCGCAGACATCGTCGTCGCCAACGAAGCCCCGTGAGCCATCTTGGTCACAGATGTCTGAAGTTCCTCCAGCTGAAACTTCTTCACCTCCGTATCAAGGCCAGTTGTGGACTGAGCGAGTGACGCGAATCCACTCGCAATCTAGATGCCGAAGCAGCACCATTGGAAACCGGTCCTAAGCTCCCGCATGTTCGCCCTCGAATTTCTTGTAAGTCTTTTCCAGTCCATCGATAAACGAATTCAGCAATAACAGTCGAAGCTGTACGAGCCCAATCCGCTCCCTGATTAGCGATATCTCCTCCGCCGTGGGCTGCTCGCCTTCTTTTTTCGTGATCACTAAGGAAGCGGCCCGCATCACATCGTCAACGATTTCTTTCTGCTGACCTTCCAGTGCCATTTGCGTGTCGTATATGCCCGAGTAGACCTCCGCATCCCCATAGGGCATCAACCCCAGAGCCCCTGTCGTCTGCGCCGTCTTCCAGGTCACATCGTCGAATCCTCGCATTCTGAAGGTAAAAGAGAGCTCCTTATGTTTTTCTTTGGGATTGATCTTCAGTTCGTCAAGTACAGCTAAATCCGTATTAAACTGATTATTTTCGTCAACTACCTGCTGACGAAGCGACCCGATCTGCTTCGAGTTTTCTTCGATCTCCCGCCGCATTCCCGCCTCAGCCTCATGCACAAGATGGCGCTGATGCTGTCTTTCTACGCATCCTTCGAGCGCGAGCGCAATCAGCAGCCCGACTGTGATTGTAAACAAGTGTAGAAAGAAATCCCCTGCACCATGCATTTTCCCGTGGGGCGGATGAACATCGAGCATTTCACTCCCTCAACTTTCCTCAGAATCGTAGTGGCCCCGGCGCACGAAAATCAATGTGCTCCTCGATGCCCTTGATCCGTCTTGCCGCCTTCTGGCTTCGCCTCAGAAGCCAAAGACTATTTTAGCGAATGACGCGCTTTGACAAGCTCCTTATCAATTCATCCTGCACCTCAACAATTGATTTAAGGGCGGTGTCAACTATTACGTGTGGCCTTCTCCAAGGTTCGAATTTGAGCCCAATTCCATCTTCCCAGTTGGAGAAGGTCGTCCCTCGATGTCCGAGCTTCTATTTTCCACCCTCGCTCTATGCTCCTGCAGTTCGGAACAGATCACCTCGACCTCAACTAAGCTCACATTGGCGAGCCGTGCGACCTCGGCCCATCTATCGCGAGTCACCGTAAGCGGATTAACGGAGTCTCCAACAACCGAGCGGCCGATGCTTATCGCGGGGGACTTCCCGATCTTCGCAACGAGCCTTTTGTCGTTCTATCCAGCAGCTCAGTGGGTTTTTTCGATCCTCTGGTGCAAACCTGCACAGCTGCTGGATTCAGTCCCCGCATTGTTCAGAAGGTGAACGAGCTGTTGACCGTCCACTTTCTCGTCCAGGCTGGCGCTGGGGTCAGCCTGGTCCCGAGTTCAGCGAGCCGGATGCGTGTTCCGAGTGTTCGTTTGCTGGACACGCATCTGGCCGAGGCGAAATGGAAGATCGGCTTGACCTGGCGGAAGCGTGACCAATCGGCCCCCTTGTTCGCAATTTCGTTAGTCTTGCAGGTCGACTCCGCAATGCCGCCCCGTGAGTGTAGCCGCCTGAAAACGCTAGGCGACGTGCTGAGCGAGATAGGCCTGGATTTCTGCGAACTGCTCCTCCGATAAGCGGAAGCTGGCTGCGGCAAGGACGCCCTCTACCTGCTTGGCGTTGCGTCCGCCAACAATGGCCGCAGTGATTGCCGGATGATGCCGGGTCCAGGCGATCGCCACCACACCGGCACTCACGTTGTGCTTCTTCCCGATTTTGCCGAGGAACTCCGCCACTGCCAGGTTGCGCGATAGCAGAGGCTCCTGGTAGTTCTTCGCGTTCCGGCGGAAATCGTCGCTGGTGAAGTTGGCTACACGCTGCTTGGTCATGGCACCCGTCAACAGACCGGAATGCATCGGAGCATAGTTGATCACGCCTATATTATTCTTCTGGCAAAAGGGCAGGATGGCAGCCTCGACGGCGCGGTTCAACATGGAATAGGGCGGCTGGTTGGAGGTAATAGGAGCGATTTTCTTGACGCGCTCCATCTGCTCCACGCTGAAGTTGGAGACGCCAATCCAACGAACCTTGCCCTGCTTTTGCAGGTCGGCCATTACGCCCCATGCTTCTTCAATCTCCTCGTCCGGCTTAGGCCAGTGCACCTGGTAGAGATCGATGGTATCCACCGCGAGGCGGCGCAGGCTGTCTTCGACTTCGCGGCGAATTTGCTTCAGGTCATTCGTGGCTTCGCGCTTTTCACCCCACACCAGGCCGCACTTGGTGAAGATGTATGGCTTGTGGGAGGTTGTCTTGAGAGCCCGCGCGACTACTTCCTCGGAATGTCCCAGACCGTAGACAGCCGCGGTGTCAATCCAGTTGATGCCTAGTTCGAGCGCCTTGTGAATGGCGGCGATGGAGTCGTTGTCGTCCTGCGGCCCCCAGGAAAATTGCCAGTCACCACCACCGACTGCCCAGGAACCGAAGCCGATGGGCGATAGTTCCATGTCCGAATTGCCAAGCTTCATTCTGTTCATAACTTTATTGTAAACATCCCCCGGCAGAGCCACTGGCAATATGGTGCGAGCCGCTCAAGGCGGTTTCTGGAGCGCGGGGCGCGGGCTTCGCTCCGGGTGGCGCAGCCCTTCATTCTGACGAAGGAAACTTCACGTTTGCAGTGAACCGTGGACTCAGGAGCCTCAGCCGACGCCTTGTTGCCACGCCAAGCAGGGGCCAGTAGGCATCAACCATTGCCTGGCTTCCAACGACAGTCGGCAGCACTTCAGACGCGAGCATGTCGGACACTCGCTCGTTCTGAGCAACTGCCATCTCCTCGATGAACGCCGCAACTCCTGAGCGAGCTTGAAGATCATCCTTCTTTGCGACATCGACCAGATATTGGTTGAGCATGACTCCGAAGACAACGTATGGCCCAGCCTCTATGCCGGCGATTAGCTGCGTGTATCGAGGCTCCCCCAGAACTGGAAGTTGTTCCCGAAGCTGCCGATTTAAAGAGTCGTATTCGAGATTCATCCTTCCCCCTATCGTCGCGTCCATGTTCAACCACCTATCTCTCAGATGCAGAACACGTTCCCACAGAGCGCCACGAGGTTTCCGTGCAGTTCCCTGCGAGGGGTGGAGTGTCCACCCTTAACCCGATGCCGTAGGCAGCGTGCTCTTCCGCTGGCTGTGCCGAGGATGCCCACCGAAGCCCCAGATGCCAGCAAGCCGCCCCGAGAGCGGTCCATAATTAAGTGCGACTCATTTCAGAACCGCAAGCCGTTCGCTCAAAACGGCGATCTCCTTTTCGGAGACATTCGACAGCCCAAAAGTCACTAAGATCTCCCCGGTGTCCTGCCTTTCGAGTATGCGGTTGTACCAGAAGGCTTGGTCATCGGAAAGCGGCCCGCTGATTTCCGTCTGGGCTCCGAACCATAAATTGAGTGATCGTGACGCTCCGAGCGGTTCCAGCGTAATGAGGGGCGTATCTGGCAGTCGATCTAGTACAAATTCTGCCGACGTGAACGGACACCAACGAACGCCTACAATGGTTTCTGGATCAACTCTCAAATAGTCGTAGAAGCCATTGGACTGATCCGGGTCACGCTCTATCATCCTCTCCGCCCGCATCAATATGTCAACTTCGGTTTCCTCGATTATCGTGAGGCGGAGAGGAGAACTAAATTCTGCCACTATTACTCTTGTCATACCTCACCCGCTATTTCATGTTGCTCAAGGCTTGGTTAATGATTGGCAGTCTGGCGGCTTGACTACCTACCCCATCTCGTCCAACGTTTCCCGCTGCCGTTGACACATCTCGATAGGCCTCAATCGTTTCCTTTGTCAGGTTAGGGGACATCGGTCCCGGAGCGCCCCCGGACCCCTTAACTGGCCCCAGCCACTCGTCCAGCAGCATCTTCTGGCCTGGAGGAACCTGTTTCCACCTCGCAAGCTTATTGGTATAGTCTACCGCCTTCGTAGCGCCGCGAATAGCTGTTGCTACTGTAGGATCGGCGACGCTCTCCGCGAATAAGCCGTCCAAGCCAGCGCCAATGATGAGCATCTCTACACCAGCTATGGGACCAACTGTTGCCGATGCTTGAGCTATCTTGTTTATACCCGTGCTATTGGCATAGTAGTCTGTCGGTCCATCCGACACATATGTGGCGGTGCCCACGGTATTTCCATTGGCATCTGTGATTGCTGTTGCGTTGAATTGGCCACTTCCATTGCCATTCATCCCGACTTGGTCGAGCGTCGGAACATTCAAACTGCCGTTATTGCCCTGCTGGGCTGCAATATACTCGCTGTTTTCGACGGTATGGCAGTTCCCATTATTGTCGCAAATCTGAACCGAGAGCCCGTAAGGGTCTGTGTTCGTTAGCGGGTTATTGCGAGCGTAGCCGTACAGATTCCAACTCTGCGGGTCGCTTGTGCTCTGATCGTTGAAGGGATCGTCCGGGCTCAACCATCTGCCCATTGAGCTGGCATAGTATCTTGCTGGGAAGTAGTCGTTGCCTGATTCGGCATCTCTTTCTTTGCCGGTACAACGTGACCTGACATCGCCGTCGTACAACGCGCCGGGTATCCCTAGTGCAGTGCTGGAGATAGCGACGCCGAAGCCCTGGTACACCGTGTGCGTAGAAGCTCCGAACCCCTGATGCGAGTTTTCGGCTAGCAGCGCGTTCGCCGCCAAGATGCCGTCCGGGATTCGCACGTCGGAGCTGAGTTGCATTTGCATTCGATTGTACGGGGATAGGGGCGCGGAAGAGGAGCGGATTCGCAGGGGGATTCCATCTCGATTCGTGGCCGGATGAGCGGCGCAAGAGCGCAGCTAAGGGAAGAACATAGGGAGGAGATTGCGCTCCCGATGCACCTGGCTAAAACCTGTCAAGAGGGCGCGGCAGTTTATTTTCAGCGCCGGGATTACCGTGTGATCCGGTATTGCGCTGGAACGCTGTCAAGAGGGCGGGCAGATTTATTTTTCAGTCTCGACCACGGCGGCGACCGTACAGCACTGTGCTGTATTTTCCTTAGCTGCCCGTCTCTTCGTCGTCCTCGACTTCGGCCTCCAGCGCAGCCAGCAAGCCCTCCCGCTCCGCTGCCGAGCGCAGCTCCGGCGGCGCACTGTTCATCTGCGCCGGGTGCGTGGCCTTGTGGATCTGTTGCAGGGCGCGGATCGCAACCTGCGTGTAGATCTGGGTCGTCTTGATGTCCTCGTGGCCGAGCATCTGCTGGATGAAGCGGATGTCCGCGCCGTTCTCGTGCATCAGCGTGGCCATCGTGTGGCGGAAGAGATGACACGATCCGGTCTTGCCGAGTTGCGCCGCATCCACACGCTCTTTCACGGCGAAGCTCAGATGGTCGCGGCTGAACGCCTCGCCCTGGGCCGTGACGAACACAGTCATATCGTCCGGCTCGACGGCAAGCTGCGGACGTGCCTCGCGGACGTACTTTTCAAGCCATGCGATCGCACGTTCTCCGATCGGCACATAGCGGTCTTTCTTGCCCTTGCCCTGACGGATGAGGATGAGGCCGCGGTCGAGCGACAGGTCGTACAGCTTCAAGCGCACGACCTCCAGCCGCCGGATGCCAGTCGAGTACAGCACCTCCAGCAGCGCACGATCACGCAAGCCGATAGGCTCCTCCATCTCGCACAACACCATGATCCGTTCGACCTCGGCCGCCGAGAAGATGTTCTTGGGCAGCGACCGGCCGAGACGTGGCAGCTCCAGCTCCGACGCCGGGTTATGCAGGATGTGATTCTGCCGGGTCATCCAACGGAACCACATCCGCAACGGCACCAGCCGCGCGTGTTGCGACCGGAAGCTCAGAGGGTCGCCGTTGGTCTTGCGATGGTGGAAGAGATGCCGCTGGTATCGCTCCAGGACGGGCCGTGTGACCTCCACCGGCTCCGTGATGCCGCGCTCCTCCAGCCATGCGAGGAAGACGCCTATATGCCCCGCGCGGCCCCGCACGGTGAACTCGGAGTAGTTCTGCACTTCGAGAGCATGGAGATGGTCGCGCATGAGGGCTTGGAGAGGCGTCTGGACGATGGGCTGCGGCTTCCGCCGCTTCTCTACACGGGCCATGTTACACCCCCGGCATGATGCCCGTTGCCATTCAGACTTCCGTTGCTACGATGCGGCGGCACGGCTACGACGTGATTCTCTTCTACCTCATGCACCGCAGTAATGATTTTCAGCGCATCTTCGTAAAAAGCGGCTGGAGCCCCTATGGGCATTGGGGAGGAGGCACCCCGCGCACCCCCCGCTACCCCGCCGTTTTGGCCCCGCGTTGACCCCGCGTTCTCACTCTCCGGCCCCGCGAACCCGCCTTTTACCCCCGCGAGGTTGCCGTCGTACCGATGTCCGCCCAGCGTCTCCACGTCGATCAGCCCCGGCATCACCGGTCGGCTCCCGTCGCCTTCGACGGCGAAGACAAGCTCGTACACGAAGCTCTGGCCGCGCCCTCCACGATGCGCCAGAAGATACTCCAGCTCCTCCAGCCGCCCCAGATGCAAGCGCAGTTGCGTATCGCCCCAGCCCGTCGCCGCCCGGACTTCGCGGCGCGAGAAGCGATAGTCCGTGCGCTCGATCCGCTGCTGCTTGCACTCTGCCGTCACCATCTGGTCGACCAACAGCAACAGCCGCCGCGTCTGCGGCGGCAGCTCGTCGAGCGAACGCCCCAGCACCTCGGCGGTCAGCCGGTTCGCTATGGCGATGTCGTTGAGCGTGGCTTCGATGTACTCGAAGGGTTTGCCGCGATGCTCCCGCGTGAGCCGTGGCCGCTGATGCTGATGGAGCAGGGCGATGGCATGGATGAGCGTCAGGTACTTCGTATGATCGCGCCGCGTCCGGGTCTGGCCGTCGTGGAAGGTCAGCGAACGCGCATAAGGATTCACGACAGAGACGGGCTGCAGGAGACGCTGCGCGTTGCGGTGCAACCGCAGCAGGTCGTCGCGATCTCTGCGGCGCAGCAGCCCTTCGATGGTCTGCGCCTCGCGTTGTATCCGGTGGATCGCTTGCGTCTGCTCACGGTCTTCGTTCACCGTCAGCACCAGGCAGCGGTTCAGCAACTCCTCGTCGATGTCGATGGCCGTCGTGGTCAGGAAGATCATCACCGGGCCTTCGACCCGGTACTCATGCGTGATGTGGCGACCGCTCACCGGGTCTTTGCCGGTCGAAGCTATCGTCAGCTCACCTTCCGACTGCAACAGCTTCAACGCATACGAAGCGCGTTGCGCTCCGGCCTCTTCCACGATGGCCAGCACCTTGTGCTTGAGATTGGTTTCGCCCATGTAGAACAACGACTGGCCCGTCATCGCGGAGTATTGCACCCGCTGCTCTTCCGGCACGAACGCCAGCACCGCATCCATGAGCGAACTTTTGCCAGCGGCGGAGGACGACTGCACGATCACCGCCAGAGGATCGCGCAGATGCCGCGACACTACGCCGATATATCCAACGAGTTTGTTGACCTCCTCGCCCACCACGCCGCACCGGGCGAAGTCCTCGACGATGCGCTCCAGCAAGCGCGGATCGCGCAGCAGCTCCATCGCCGCCCCACGCTCTTCGTCGGTCAGCTTAACCACTTGCTCCTTCGGTGCAAGCGCCTCTTTGATCTGCTCGTCGCGCAGCTCCTCCAGCTTCATCCACACCTGGCCCAGGTCGTGACCGATGATGCTTTCCTTGATGCCCAGCTCCTCGGCGGCTTGTTTCGAGAACGCCATGCGCTGCCGCGCCGAGTTCAAGTCCAGCGTATCGACGTGCAGCGCAACGTCGCCATGCACATTCACTCCAAGGATGCGGAGATTCACTTTTAGAAGGGCCGTGCTTGTGTTCGCCGCAAGCCCGCGCACACGGTACTCGCGGTCGCCGAACCACATCATCACGTCCTCGCCGCGCACCTCGGTCTGCACGGCGAGCTTGTTCGCAACCTGTGGCGGCATCGCCGCAACCGGCGGAAGAACGGCAGCTAAGGGAAGAACATGATCTGGGATCGCGGCGACGGATGCTGCGATGGCTGGCTCTGGCACTGGTTCGATGGGAGCGACAGCAGCGGCCTCGATCTCGGCCATGATGGATGCTTCTTCGATGATCTGCTCCTTCGCAGCCGCTTCGATCACTGGCTCCGCGATTGGCTCCGGCGCCGCTTTCTCGATCATTTTTTCTTTAGCTGCTTGCTCTTCTTTCGCAGCGGCGACGATCTCAGGCTGAGCCACTACGGACGGCGCAACCATCACCGGCACGGCCACGCGCTGCGCTGGCCGCTGGCCTTTTCCAAGCCAAGATGCGCGGTTCAACAGCACCCCCAGGCTCTTCGCTGCGGGCGTCACCTTGAGAGCATATTCGTTCGCGTCCATGCCCTTCGGGAACTCCACACGGAAGCACTCCACGCCGGTTTCGATCAGCTCCGCTGCCAGCTTTACCGCTGCCTTGTTGCCCGCCTCGTCGCCGTCGTAGGCGATGTACACACGCTTCGTTCCATGCCGCTCGAAGGCCGCGCGATGGTCTTTGGTGAAGCCGTTCACGCCATAGCTGGCCGTCACGTTGCGATGCCCCGCGCACCAGAACGTCAGCGCGTCGATGAGCGATTCGCACAAGATGATTTCCTTGGAAGCGACGAACGCCTCCTCATTCCACACGCCCCGCATCGGCCCCGGCAGGTACAAGTGATAGTCCGTTCCGGTGCGGAGATTGTCGTTGATCTTCCGCCCGTACATCTGCACCACGTCGCCTTCCAGATTCATCACCGGGATCACCAGTGAGCCGCGCAGATGCTCGTGGCCGCTCACGCGGACGATGCCCAGCCGCTCCAACTGCCCCCGCACCTCCGCGCCGGCGAGACGGTTCCTGTCCGGCAACGCCGGCCCCAGCATCCGGTCGCTGAACCCAAGCTGGAACCGCTCCAACATCTCCGCAGATTTCAGCCCGCGCTTTTCGAGATAACGCTTCGCCTCCACCGTCTCTCGCAGCGTCTCGCCGTAGAACTTGACGACCTCCAGCATCACCGCCCGGTCCTCCGCGCCCAGCGTCACCGGGCACGGCAGCTTCGGCACCGTGCTCTGCTTCACCACCCGCCCCGACGATGGAGCGTAGTCCTTTTTCAGAAGCGCGATGGCGTGGCCGTCGCTCACGCCTTCCGTCCGTGCAACCCAGCGGATGACATCGCCGCCCTCCCCGCAAGCACCCTTGCAGCTCCACACGTTCTTCACTGGGTCGATGTTCAGGCTGGGGTTCCGGTCGTCGTGGAACGGGCATAGACCGATCAGCTCCTTGCCCACCCGGCGCAGCTTGATCCCACGCGCCTCCGCCAGCCGCTGGATCGATACCTCCCGCTTTAGCCGCTCTTTCACATCGTCCGGTGTGTATGGCATTTTTCAGCCCTCCTCGTAAAAACCTGTCAAGTGTTTTTTATGCATTTGTTGGTACTGCCCGTCACATGTAAACTCGTTCCGAGAGTATACGGATATGTATATTTGGTCAACGCATCTTGAGAAGGAGGTCGCGGAAGGTGCCCTTAGAATCGGCCTTGCCATGCCTAAGGGAACACCGACCACGAACAAGGATTCTTTCGGCCAACGCCTCATCGCTCTCCGCAAGGAACGCGACATGACGCAAGTGCAGCTAGCCAAGGCTGCTCAGGTCACGCAACGCGCGATCTCCTACTACGAGACGGACGGCGGTTCTCCGCCTGGGCCGGTGATCGTGCAACTGGCACAGGCCCTCAAGGTCACCGCAGATGAACTGCTCGGTATCCAGGCCAAGCCCAGAGAGGTTTCCAAGTTTGAACGGGTCGCAAGCGACCCGGAGAAGCAGCGCCTTTGGAAGAGATTTCAGAGGATCACGTTGCTGCCGGAGCGCGACCAGAAGGCGGTTATAAGACTCATCAACTCGCTCACCGGAACGGTCGGTGCCGAAGCTCACGACTGAGGCCGCCGCAACTCGATAAGCTAAGGAAAAGGACTCCACCATGCCCTACGCCCAGACCAAGGAACACGCCCACGAACTCATCGACCGCATGGCCCCCGGCCAGGTCTCCGCAGTCGTCGGACTGCTGGAGATCATGCTCGATCCCGTCGCCCGCGCCATCGCCAACGCACCTTACGACGACGAGCCGGTGAGCGAAGAAGAGGCCCGCGACATCGAAGAGGGCCGCGCCGCCTACGCCCGTGGAGAGGTCGTATCCCACGATGAAGTCCTGGCCGAGTTCGGCCTCACCGCAGCAGATTTCGAGCGCATGGGACAGACCCCGCTCGAACCCGAACCGCGCCGTCCCGGACAGTGAGCATGAACCCCAAGAAGATCGACTGGCGCGACAAGGCCAAGGCCCAGCTCCGCGCCATCGACCAGCCAACCGCCCTGCGCATTCTTCACGCTCTCGCCGCCTTCGCCGCCACCGGCGAGGGAGACGTAAAACGACTCCAGGGCATCGAGCCACCCGAGTTCCGCCTCCGCGTCGGAGACTACCGGCTCCGCTTCCATGACTACGGCCATACCCTCTACGTCACCGCCGTCCGGCACCGCCGCGAAGTCTACCGCTAACCTCGAACACTCATCGGACAGCCCCGGACGCCGTCCGGCCCGCGTCCGATCTCCGTTCGGGTTGGCCGTCGCCCTGGCCGCTGCTAAGCCGTCAGGCTTAGGGATGGTGTCTCCCTCACCGCCGCCGCTGGCCCCGCCGTCGCGTCTCTCATGTTCCTCGAACATGAGGAGAAGACATTCTTCTCATGACCAGCAACCACCCGCAGCGGAGGCGTCGGTCAGGGCCGCGCGTCCTTTGCGCGCCGCGTAGCGGTCGGAGCGCAGCGAAGAGCCTTGACGGACGCTGGAGCGGAGGGTATTCGGCCACCGATGCCGATGGCCTGTGTTTTCAACAAGTTCACGCACAGTAACCGCCACGTTTACGCGCCGGAACCGAGAACAGGCCGATTCGCCTCTAACTGCCGCATTCCATTCACGTTCACGCACAGCAACCTGTAAACTCCAGCATTTTCGCGCCTTGTGGCTGTAGCTCGCTCATTACATTGTGGTTCCCGCACAGGAACTTTAGGTTCCTCTACAGCACCCATTCGGGGGTGACGTGTCACCCTCAACCCGATGCGAAGCAGCGTTGTCTTGGAAGAGGTAGGCCCATGGAAGCCAGCTCAGGCCCACGGACGCGCCTACGGCCGCGCCAGCGGCCTGTGGACGGGTTCTAAGGGTTGACGGCTCCCTGAGCGTGCAGAGCTTCATGAGAAGCCGTATCTGGCGATGGATGACCCTGCACGCCATACATGAAGATGGGCTTCACCGGGCGGGCCGTGATGTTCACGTCTAGCGAGGGGAGCATTTCGACCGTGGGGTTCGTTGGGTTGTCGGTTTCGCTGCCGGAGATCGCGTAGGTGTAGGTGACCGTGTACGTGCCATTCACGTCAGACGCAAAACGCCACGTCTTCACGTTCGCCTCGGTTCCGCCCGCCAAAAAACGGGCACCGGATTTCACCTCGGTACTCGTCACCTTGCCGCCACTGACCGTCAGTTCCACGATCACCTTGCCGGTGATGCTTGCGGCCCGCCCGATGGGAGGATAGACCGGCAGCGCAGCTCCCTGAAGGATGGGAACCTCATGGCTGGCGTCCGCGCTGGCCGGATGGTCTGCTGGTACGGGCTTCACACTCTGGATCGCATGTACAACCAACTTGGTTTTGAACGCCCCGAGATGCCCCCACCCAGGCTGGTACGACTTCCGGATGGATTCCGGCAACTTGGGATCAGGGGTCCCCGGCCCATAGAACTCGCCCTCGAACACTACGTCTGCCTGCCCTCCTGTATCCAGCATTGATCGAAGAGTCTCTTTGTTCGTGGGCGATTGAAGATCGAGTTCAACCCAAGTGTGTTCTGAAGGACATGCGGCATCAGTAAGAACACCCATCTCGAACCCATTGCTGTAAATTCCGCCGACTTGAACAGGCCGATGCTCGCCCTGTTTAGCCGTCCGCTGTAAGTCACAGAGAGACGCTTTGCTGGGCATCTGCGCTCCGATGCAGACCTGTAGATTCATGCCAAGCAGCAAGGACAGCAGCGAGAGGATTTTTGTTTGCGTCTTCATATCCATCGCGCCTCAGTGCGGGATCGTCAAGTTCAGCACGTTTCCACCCGGAGTGCTTGGGGTTAAGGGCTTGCCATCCGGCCCGTGATAGATTTTGGGATTTGCAAGTAGTATCGCGTCGATTCGCCCGCTTATACCAAGCGGACTCGACCCAGCTCCGAGCGCACAGTTAGCATTTCCGCAGCCATTGAAGGATTCATTCGCTGATCTATAGATCGAGTCGGTAACTCCATATGCTCGCTGTTCTGAGCTGTACTGGCTGATGTTATCGCCGACTTTGAAATTGCCCACACCATCGACCGATAAGCCGTGGACCATGTCTTGAGCGTCGGCTACGTGGCTGCCTTCATGCCCAACGTCTGCGTCCAAAGCTGTACCTCTGCTGCCCGAGTTGATCGTGACATCCGATTGCGCTTGCAAGTTCCCGCTTGCATCGGTGCCAAGATGCGAAGTAGTCACGCCGCCTTCGCCGCTTTTGCCTAGGTCAGCAAAGCCTACTGTTGTGCCGTTCTTCGTGTTGACATCTCCATAGGCCGACGCAGCACGCACAACGTCGGAATTCTTCGACTGAAGATCGTGTTGCCGCGATGCCTCGAACCTTTTGTCGTTATCCGAAGCGCAATTAGATGACCCGTCTTTCGGATCGTCCTTGCAGACATACATGCCGGTCGGATCGGTATTTGTGAGCGGGTTGTTGTACGCGTATGCGTACCTGTTCAACGACTGAGGATTTGCTAGGCTTCCGCCCAGCGGATCGGGACTCATGAACCGGCCCATCGTACTTCCGAAGTACCTCGCACCGAAGTTATCTAAGCCGCTCTCGGCGTCACGTTCTTTGCCGGTGAAGTGAATGTCTTCGAAATCGCCGCCGAAGAGAGTAGTCTGAGCATCGCCGAAGGGCTGGCTGAGGAAGGCCACCGAAGGAACACCGGAATTTTCCCCATTGGAGGCGGTGTAAGACCGGGCCGCCTCCGAACCCAGCCAGTTGGTGAGCGAGAGCATCGATCCTTGCGTCTTGTTCGAGAACGCATACATGGTGCCGTAGTGCCTCCCGCCGATCCACATCTCCTGCGGCTGGCCGGAATTGCTTCCACTCACGTAAGTGTCCAACAGCGTGCCGTCCAAATCGCGGATATAGTCGGTCTCCACTCCGCCTGCCGTCTTGCTCACGCGCTCGCCCTCAGCGTCGTAGAGGTAGCTTGTCGATCCGCCATTCGACGAAGTGGACGTAGCGAGCCGCCCCTCCCCATCATAGGTCAACGTATTGAATCCATCAAAGAGCAGGTTGCCCGCATTGTCATAGCTGTACCCGCTCAAGAGGTTCGTGCCCGAAGTGACGGGGGCTGGACCGGACGTGCAGCTGTACCCGCTCCCGCCCGTGACAGTCTGGTTTGTCCGGTTGCCAAACGGATCGTAGGTCTCCGCGCAACCGAACTGAATAGCTCCGGAGCTTATGGCGCTTGACAGGCGGTTCAGGCTGTCGTAGCTGTAGGCCCACGACCACGACTCGGCCCCAACGCCAGAATCGTAGACCGTTTCGCTGGACGTAGACACATTGCTGTTGAGGGTGTATTTGAGCGAATAGCCGTAGTTGGTGTTGCCGGAGTTGGTGGTGCTCAGATTCTGATACGAAGTAACCCGCAGCCGATTGTCCATGCCCCAGGTTCCGGTTATCGCTGCAGAGCCCGTATTGGTAGTCATAGTCTGCGGCTGGCCGGAGGGGAAGTAGGTCATGCTGCTCACCATCGGTGTGGTGACAGCTGTGCCATTCAAAGTGACCGTATTCGAAGCGGTTTGCAGTCGCGCAGCGGCGTCGTAAGAATAGTTGAAGGTGCGGCCGGTACTATTCGTCAACGAAGTGCGGTCCCCAGCCGGATCGTACGTGGCGGAGACAGCATACACAGCTCCCGTTGTCGGATTGCTCGGCATACTGCTCAAGGTCTCGACCGTTCGTCCCATGGGATCGTAGCTGTAAGCCGTCATGCTCTGACATGCCCCTGGAATGTCCACACAGATGACACTCAGCCGGCCCACGACGTTGCTGGTTGTGTACTTTTGGGTAGTACTGAAAGTAATATTTCCCGTGTCATATACGAATAAAGACGTCGGAGTGACCCCGTCTGAGTAGCTTTTCTTTGTCAGCCGGTTCAATGCGTCGTAGCTATAGGATGCCATAACGCTTCGCGCATCCGTTTTCGATGTTAAATTGCTGTCGGCGTCATACGTATAACTGATAGTGCCGCTCTCAGGGTTTGTAGCAGTAAGGAGCCGTGAAAGACTGTCGTAAGTGAAGCTTCGGTTCCGAGTGATCCCCGAGGTGCTTGCGCCCCCCAATTGGGCCACCGAAAGAAGGTTGCTCAGGGAATCATACGTGTAATTCGTTGTCATAGACGGAGCTTGGGCGCTGCCATTCGGCTCCTGAACTATCGTCAGTCTCCCCAATGCATCGCTGGTTCGTGCCCATTGATTGCTATTTTCATCGGTCGAGGCCACGACATTTCCGCTATAGGTCCACGATTGCGTACTGACGTTATCGGAATCGATCAGGCTCGTTTTCCGGCTCAGCGCATCGTAGCTTTCTGTTGTATAGCCCCAGGTGGACTCGCCGCAATTGGTGGTTATTGGCTGGCACCGAGTTGGGTTATAAGTTTGATAACTCCGTCCCAGCGCATCGTAGGTATTGAGGGTGTACGTCGCTCCGCCGGGGGCTGAAAGCAAGATCGTTTCAGACATGCGCCCCAAGCCATCAACGATCGCCTGAGTCTGCTTGCTGGTTGAGGAGTTGATCTTCTGCGTCACAGTTGCGCCGATGGGGGCGGTGTCGTGGTACTGGATGTTGGCCTGTCCACCGTCGGGGTAATTCACGGTCATCAACCGATTGAGTGGGTCACTGGCCCCGGTACAACCGCTGTCATAGCAATACGAAGTTGTTTGGCCGTTCGGATCTTTAACCGTGAGCTTTTGCCCGGTGTCCGTCCGGTAGCTAAAGCTTGTTTGCTGATTGAGTGCATTCGAAACGACCGTTGGCAACGCACCCCGGTAGGTTGATGCCGTACAACGCACCGTTGTGGGGGCGGACCCAGTGCAGAAATAGGTTGAAGTGGTGTTTCCAAGAGGGTCTTTCGTCTGGTAGGTTTCGCCGGTGTCGTAGTAACTAATAGTAGTGGTCGGGTTAGAGGAGGCTGTGTTAAGCCAGGTTGTCTTCGTCGTTTGATGGCCATAGACGCTGTAAGGCGGTGTGGTCATCTCCGATCCGCTAAGGGAGGCAATACCCGAAGTCACGCGCGCTGTCTGGTCGTACCCGTAGCTGGTCTGAGCCATCTGAGTGCCGCTGCCGTTATAAATGGTCTGCGATGATACGAGGTCGAAAAAGCCCGGGTTCGTGTAGTTTGAATTCGATTGAAATAAATATTTGGTTTGGGTATCCCTTAGCAACGTCCCCGGGCCGCTCGCTGAATAGTCATAAACTTTTGAGTCCGTAATCTTGCCATAGCTGGCTGTATAAGGACCTGTTCCAGCAGCGATAAGTGAACTTGAGTAGTCGTACGATATATTGCAGCAATAGCTGTGAGTTGTCTCGCTGGAATCGCCATTGTTCAGCGTCGTCGTCTCTGACGATGGGTAGAGTGGAAACTGAGCCCATGTCGCATACTGCGGCGGATAGACGCGTTGCACGGTTCGAAGGAGTTTCCCGGAAGTCGCGTTCCCTGTGTAATACTTAGTAGTTCTGCTGTAGTTTGTTGAATTCGATACGGAGCCAACCGCTAAAGACTGAACCGTCTGATTGTCGAGCGGATCAGTAATCGTCGTAGATTTGCCGGAATAACTATATGTCCACTTATCAGCGCTGGATGGATCGTTGGCGTTCACCGTTCGCGACGCAACTGCCACGGTCTGAAGATCACTCACCGTTGAGTTCCATGGTGAAATGCACGTATAGCTATAATTAATGGTGCCACCTGTCGGAAATTTGATTTGAGTTACATCACCAATATTGGTGCTTCCTCCTGACGAATAGCCACAGTCCGCAATTGACTCGCTATATGCAAATGTCCAGGTCTGAAGGTTAGGCAGGACGATGCTTTGCAACACCATCTCGGTCGGTGAATCGGTCACCTCTGCTCCACTCGTATCGCTACTGTAAAACTGCAAAGAGATGTTTATATAGCAGAAGAGAAACGGCGTCGAGTATCCGGGCGGCGTCCATGAATAGATTTCGGTTATCGAAAGCGATCCCGAGCAGGACTGTATCTGTGCGGAGGTTGGCGACTCGACCAGAGCCGGATAGGGAATCGAGCGGCCGACTGTATCAATAATGACAGAGCCATTGTCGGTGATATAGTTCCCATCTGTATCGATGCGGGCAGCATTGCTTGCCGAGGCACTGGTCAGATAAGTCACGTCGCCTTTCATCCCAAGAACAGTTGGGGATGAGATAATGCTTGGTGGTGAACAACCCCAGACGCAGCTTTCAGTGTAGCCTTGATCGTTCTCGGCGGGAGTGTAGATATAGCCCGACTGAAAGTTGCTTCCGTCCAGCGCAATTTGACCTGAAGTGGTTTGCCCACTTGGATGGGAGCCACCGTCGGCGGTATGCCATGTGATCTGGTTGGCATACTGCGTGGGGTCCGACCCGGTCAGCGGGATGCCTTTTACTGTTGCTGATATCTGTTGGCTATCAACAATCGCCGGG
>DATDLS010000398.1:0-29480 GCA_036519195.1 Occallatibacter sp.
TCAGATGGCACACATCAGGTATCCCGGCCTGCCGGCCGAGTACGTCATGGAGATGGTCCACAAGTTTTACGACGAGTACTACTTCCGTCCCAAGGCAGCCTTCCGGGTGGTCTGGCAGGCAATCGTGAACCGCGATGTCCCGCGGCTCTATGCCGAAGCCAAGTCCTTCATGAAGCTTCGCTCACAGCGCAACCGGGCCAGCCGAGGGGCCAGCGCCCTCAAGGCCCAAACGCCCGTCAGTCTGAATCAATGAGGAAACGCTCGGTCACTAATTCCACCGAGACGATTCGGGTGCCCGGCCTTGGATTGGGATCTTCGAGTTCGCCGAAGGAAGGTCCGGTGTCGCACGATCCGAGGGCCGTGTCGATTGAGACAATGTTCGCCGTTTTCGAGATGGCGAGATTCCAACTTGGGGAAAGTGGAGACGCCCCGCATGCATCCCGGAACGGAAGAGCCCATGCGGGTTTGAGCCGCGTTGGCCTGTTCCCTCCATCGAGGGAGGTTCCAGCCCATCGCGAGCGGCCACAACATCAGCGATACTTGCGCGAGAACGCCGAGTATCTCAATGGAGAGGGAAAGATGCTTTGCGATTGGTGGTGACAAAATGGCCAGCTAATCCATCTCGGCATTCCGAACCGATTATTCAGGACTTAGAGCCTGGACGAGTCAGATTCGCTTAATCCCCTCTGGATCTGCTATTCGGCGCGCAAGGCTTGCATGGGATCGACGCTGGCGGCGCGGCGGGCGGGGATATAAGCTGCGAGTGCGACGGAAATTGCCAGCACGAGGAGCGGAAGGACTCCAACCCCCCAGCCCAGGCCTGAAATCCCGTAGAGAAGACTTCTTAGTAATCGTGATGCGGCCACCGACCCGACAGCCCCCAAAACAAGCCCGACGATTAATAGTCGGAACGCAGCGGTGATAAAGGAGGTCAGCACCTGTTCGCGTTGTGCTCCGAGCGCCATCCGGATGCCAATCTCCCGGGTTTTTCGCGTTACGCTGTAGCTCATCAGTCCATAAATGCCGAGCGCAGATAACAGCAGCGCAATACAGGAGAAGAACGTAAAGAATCTGGCTTCGAGGATGTAGTTCTCCATCCGGACATTCACGAGGTGCTGCATCGATTGAACGTCGGAGACCGGCTGTCCTGGATCGATGGACCAGATCGCTTGTTCTACCGCATCCCTATAGTTGATAGGATCGCCAACAACTCTGATTGCCAGGTCGCGAGGCTTGAAATATCCGGGAATATCGAGAGCCTGTCCATATGAGAAATACATCTCCGCGCGGCTTGGTGTTTCGACGTCCGCCTGGTGAACGTCACCGACAAGGCCAATCACCGTGATCCACGACGATCCAGGCTGATCGAATCGAAATTGCCTTCCAACCGGGTTAGCGTTCGGCCAATGCCGTTGTGCCATGCTTTGATTGATAACGGCCAGCGGTGTCTTATTGTTTTCGTCCGCTTGGGTAAAAGTCCTTCCTCTGAGAAGCGGTATCTGGAGGGCACGAAAGTAGTTCGGTGTAACGATGCGCATGTTGACATCATTGACGTTTCCTACCAGCAAAGGCGCCGCACCCCGAATGAGAACTGTGCTCGTTCCACCTGAGTTCGTAAATGGAAGGAAGGTCGTATAGCCCGCAGCCACTACTCCGGGAAGGCGTTCGACCCTGTCCAGAACTCGTTGATAGAAGCTGACGCGGGCCTGGAACTCTCGATAGGGAGTCTGATTGGAAACGGGCAATTCCGTTCGCATGGTGAGAACAGAATCGAGATTAAATCCGACATCTGTGTGCGCAAGTTTCCAAAAGGTCCCGCCGAGCAGGCCGGTGCTGGAGAGAATGATCGAGGTCAAGGCAATTTCCACTGTCACGAGCGACGACCGGAGCCTATGTCTGCTATCCGTGGAGCCTCGGCTGCCCAGGCTCAGTCCTTCCTGCGGTAGCGCGGCAGCTGCACTCTGGCCAATGAGGCCAAAAACAAGGCCCGTGGTTACGCCGACAAGAACGGTGAAAAGCAGTACCGCCCAATTTATCTCGGGCTGCGCCCATTGCGCGATGGTCAGCGGAACAAAGTGCCTCATTACCGGCATTGATGCGAGCGCGAACAGAACTCCAAGAACGCTGCCGCCAAGGGACAACACAAAACCTTCCGCCAATCCCTGCCGCAACAATTCCCGCCGGCTTGCGCCGAGCGCCACGCGTATGGCTACTTCGCGCTGGTGCTTCGCTGCCCTCGCAATCATGAGTCCAGCGATATTCGCACAGGTAATAAGGAGAAGGACGATGACACCGGAAGCGAGCACAAAGATCGCCAGACGGGAGCTGCCAAGCAATTGCTCCCGCAAAGAGACTACGGAAGTGCCTAATCCGCGATTGGTCGCGGGATACTCGTGCTCCAGCTGGAGCGAGATATCGGCCATTTCCCGTCTTGCCGATTGAGTGGTGACTCCGGGCGAAAGCAACCCAAAAACCTGAAGAAAATGGTTGTCGCGCTCTAGCTCGTTCGCCGTGGTAAGAGCAAGCGGAAGCCACAGGTCAGAACGCTCCGGAAAAGTGAAGCCAAACGGCATGACGCCAAGAATGCGATAGGCGAGACCATTCAGGTGGATGATTCTGCCTACGACGTGCGGGTCCGATCCATACCGCCGTTGCCATAGTCCAGCGCTGATCAGGACAACTGCACTCCCGGGCCGGTCCTCGTCCGCAGTAAAGTTGCGGCCAAGGACCGGCTGGACGCCGAGGAGCGGCAGCAGATTCGAGGTGATCCTGGCGTCGTCTACTTCTTCAGGGCGGCCATCCCCGGTGATGGTGGAGATGTCTCCGTCCAGAGCTGCCATGTCGGAAAAGACATGGTTCCGGCGCTTCCAGTCAAAATAATTTGCCGGTGCGGGCGTGTCTTTCGTGAGACCTAGCGCCGGTCTCTCCTCAAAGACCTGTACCAAGCGCTTTTCATTTCTGAATTGAAGGGGACGCAGAAGCACGGAATCGACGAGGCTGTAGACAGCGATATTGGCTCCTATGCCAAGGCCAAGCGTGAGGAGAGCAGCTGCCGTAAAACCCGGCGATTTTCCTAACCGGCGAACGACGTAACGGACGTCGCGGAGCGTTCCTTCGACAGTGTGCCATTGCCAAACCTCACGACTACGTTCCTCTATCAACGTAATGTTGCCGAACTGGCGGCGAGCAGCCTGTTCGGCTGCCGTGCGGCTCATGCCCTCGTTGCGCATCAAGTGCTCGACCTTCTCTTCCAGATGCTGGCGCAACTCGGCCGTGAGATCGTCGTAGAGACCAGGCCGGAAGATGCGTTCGAGCCAGCTCATCGGAACTGCTCCTCAGGAGTTTGCGGTACGCCCTGCCAGTCCAAGAACCAGTTCGACTCCCACCAGCAGGCGATCGAAGCTGGAGATTTGGCACTCCAGGTAACTGAGGTCGGCGCGGGAGATATTCTAGACGTGCGCCTGCCGGTTGGTCGACGACGAGATGACCCACTCTGCCTTGACCAGCTTCGCGTTGGGGAGGCGCCAGAGGGCTGGATAAGGTGAGCCCTCTTCAGTCTGCAATGGGCGAATGGGGCGATGCTGTATGTGCTGGACAAGGGCATATCCGTGGACCGGCTGACGGTGGAGCGACTCGAGAATCATCCTCTCAAGAACCCCAGGAAAAAGATCGCGAGACGAATCGCAAGCATTTCTGACAAAGCCTCGTCCCGTAATGCCTAGAGTAAACAGGTATGAAGGCGAAAGTCAATGGGCTCGCAAACCAGGCGGCCAAATTTTTCTAGCATATGGAATTAAGTTTCGCCTGATGCCAGCCTCTTGAAGTTACGTCGCCAACATATCAGTCTTCGAGGGAGAGCTCGCGGAACGGACCAAATGGGGGCCAACGATGCCAACATGCAAGATCGATATGTTCTCTGAGACGCTTGCCTTGGGGCCATCATTTGAGACCTTAAGAACAGTCACTTGACAACCGATAGTCGAGCGTCTACCATCATCGCGAGGCTGAGGGTAGAACATCTTCTGTGAAAAATGGACGCGAGGCGGCGAATTGGGGTTCTCCAGGGCGCGCTGGACATGCTCAACCTGCGAACGCTACTTTATGGCCCTGCCCACGGGCATCAGATCGGAAAACATATCCAGGGGACCACAAACGAATTCCTGTAGATGCAGCACGGCTCGCTCTACCCTGCGCTCGATCGCCCGGAGGAAAGAGGCTGGGTCACTTCGAAATGGGAGACAGCCCCGAATCGCGATTGGAAATTCAACTATTACCGACTTACGGGAACAGGCAGAAAGCGGCTTGTGTTCGAAGAATCGCAGTGGAAGCAGATGGCGGAAGCAGTGGCGCGCATCATTTGGCCCGCCGTTGAGGAGAGTTGTTATGCGATGGTGGCCGATGAAGAAAAGGAATGTGGACCTGGAGCGGGAGCTTCGTTCTGACCTGGAATTGGAAGAAGAAGAGCAACGGGAGAGTGGTCTCTCATCAGAAGAAGCCCGGTATGCGGCCCGGCGTGCCTTCGGCAACCTAACCATAATTAAGGAGCTAACTTACGAGACCTGGGGCTGGGTGCCCCTCGAACGCTTACTCGAGGACCTACGCTATGCAGTGCGGCAACTGCGGAGGTCGCCCGGATTTGCGGTGACCGCGATGGCGATTCTGGCGCTCGGCGTGGGAGCGAACGTGGTGGTTTTTAGCGTGATGAACGCGCTCATCCTGCGCCCGCTCAATGTGCCCCAGCCGCAAAGTCTTTATCTGGTAGAGCACCGAGAGCACGGATCGTACATGCAGTCGTACCCGGATTATCTCGACTATCGCGACGGAAATAGCACGTTCAGCGATTTGTCGGCATTCGACACGACAGACACGGCGATCCGGATTGGGAAGTCGGCGCACAAGAGCTACGGGTATGTTGCGTCGGGGAATTATTTCGACATGCTGGGCATTCAGCCTGCGCTGGGGCGGATGTTTCATGCCAACGATGAGCGCGGAGTGAACTCGGCTCCGTACATCGTTCTGAGCTACGATTTCTGGCGTGAACGGTTCAACGAAAATCCAAACGTAGTGGGGACGACGGTGGATCTGAACACACACCCGTTCACAGTGATTGGCGTAGCACCGCGGGAGTTCCATGGGACGGAGATTTTCTTCTGGCCGGATTTCTGGATTCCGATGGTGGAGGTTCCGCAGATCGGATACAGCATTCACTTTCTCGCGCATCGCGGAACGCACAATTTGTGGATCCTAGGGCGGCTAAGGCCAGGCGTGACCCCTGCGCAGGGCGATGAGGATATAAACGCGATTTCGGCACGCCTGGCGAAACGGTATCCGGCAGATGACGATGGGCTGGATGCGCGACTGGTGAAGCCGGGTCTGAAGGGCGATGTGTGGGGCGACCCAGCGCGTGCTTTTCTGGCGGGGATAATGGGGCTGGCCTCACTGGTGTTACTGGCTGCGTGTGCCAATCTGGGAGGAATTTTTGCCGTGCGGTCGGCGGATCGGCGGAAGGAACTTGCGATTCGCATGGCAATCGGGAGCAGCCGGTGGAGGATCGTGCGGGCGCTGATGACGGAAGCAGTGGTGGTGTCACTCGTGGGCGGAGTGGCGGGGACCGCCTTTGCCACGGGCCTCCTTCAGCTGCTGAGTCGATGGCAGCCGTTCGCGGACTTTCCGATCCATGCGACCGTGCTTCCGGATGGGAAAGTCTATGGAATCGCGCTGCTGCTGTCGCTGATCAGCGGATGTTTATTTGGCATCCTGCCGGCACGACAAGTGTGGGAGTCCGATGCGGTGCAGGCGATCAAGACGGGCACGAACTCAGCGCCCGCATTCCACCGCTTTACGTTACGCGACCTCCTGCTCTGCGTGCAGATTGCACTCTGCACTCTACTGGTAACCGCGTCGCTCGTCGCGTTACGCGGAATGCAACGCTCTTTGCATGCCCCCCTGGGCTTTGAACCGAAGGGGGGCATGCTGGCTGGAACCGACTTGACTATGGCGGGGTATCGAGAAGAAGAATTTCTGACAGTGCAACAGCGCATGCTGGAGGAAACAGCACGCCTGCCGGGCGTGTCGGCGGTGGGAATCATCGATCGTACTCTGTTGGGAAATGGTTGCTGCGGGAGCGAGGGAGTCTTTCGAGCGGGCACTACCGATTTCCGGAAAGAGGTCTTCGACGGTCGAAATTTCTCGGTCTCTCCGGGATATTTGGAAGCTGCGGGAACGCGATTGCTCTCGGGCCGGAGTTATACCTGGCATGACGACGCAAATTCTCCGCAGGTTGCAATTGTCAATGCGACCTTTGCCCGGATGATGTTCGGAAACGCTCCCGCAGTGGGCCAACACTTCCTGTTATTCGGAGGAACCAATCCAAAGGAAATCGTCGGCGTGGTGGAAGACGGAAAATACCAAACCCTTACCGAAGAAGCGCAGCCCGCGATGTTTTTTCCTTTGTCCCAGGAAGTAAATAGCAATGACACAGTTCTTGTCCTTCGTTCGGCTCTACCTTCGAGCGAAGTGGCTTCTGCCCTGTACCGGACACTCACGAGCATCAACCCTGATCTTCCTCTGACTCTGCATAGCTGGCCGGAGGCACTCGACCTCGCCTTCTTTCCGACCCGCGCGGCAACTGCGGCGCTCGGGATTATGGGACTATTGGCAGCGATGCTGGCCATCACCGGTATCTTCGGCACCGCAGCCTACAGTGTCTCGAGGCGCACGAGGGAACTGGGGATTCGAGTGGCCCTGGGAGCGGCGCGCACGCAGCTGATGCGGTCGGCACTGGGACGGCCGCTGGTGTTGCTGGCGTGCGGTTCGGCGGCCGGATTAGCGCTGGGAGTATTGGCGAGCCAGCTATTGGGACAGGTTGTCTATGAGGCAAGGCCGAGCGATCCGCTGGTGCTCGGCGGCGTACTTCTGACGATGGTTTTGCTGGGTCTGGTTGCGGTGTGGATTCCGGCTCGGCGCGCTTTGAGGATCGATCCGGCAGGGCTGATTCGGGAAGACTAAGGCGTGCAGGCGTTCTCGGAGCGTGGTTTCACAGTCGGGAGATTCGCTCATGAGCTGTTCTTGGCGAGCGGGTTGATCGCAGCAGCTCTGATCCCCGGATCCGGAAAGCAAGATTTCTACTTTCATTGGTGACCTTGCTGCCGGATTCCATTTCTTTGCCGACGCAGAGCTCGTCATGACTCTCCGCCCCCCCGATGCCTGTCATCTATACCGTTCGTTCGGTGAATGCGCACGCCGGCCTGGCGCGCCTCGAATGCGGCGTGACGGCGGCTAAGGCCAAGGCCGAGGCCGAGCCGAATGCCATTCAGCGGGAACTCGATCGCCGATTTCCCGATGCTATTCGCGGCGTCGGTGTCGAAGCAGCCCCTCTGATTAAGAAAATTCTCGGCCAAGTGAGGGGAACGATCCTCCTGCTGTCTGCATAGCGCCGCTGAGTTCAGAGAGGATACGAAGAGCGGCTTGGGCGCAGTGAAGGGCTTGGCAGGATTCAGTGGACCTGACGCCGGACGAGGCGGTGACGCGGCTGGTGGGTTGCTGCGCGACGTTTCTTTGTAAACGTGTCGATACCGTGGACAGTATGCAGAAGTTTTCTCTGGATGTGGTACCCGGAACTGGTTGATTGCGGTGGCGAGGATAGCGGTTTACTCACAAGCGATGGAGGCTTAGCGCGCGGGGGCGCGAATGGCTCTGGGTCTTCGTTGCAGTCAGTTTCGTCAAACATAAGCGCGGATTTTGAGCGTTGAAGGAGATTGCATGGAGTATGTGAATTTGGGAAAGACAGGACTTAAGGTCTCTCGTATTTGTCTGGGATGTATGTCTTACGGAGTTGCTCCTGCGGGGCCCCTGCGGCCTGGAAGTCATGATTGGGTTTTGAATGAAGAGCAGAGTCAGCCATTCTTCAAGCAGGCCCTGGACCTTGGGATCAACTTCTTCGATACTGCGAATGTCTATTCGGTTGGATCGAGCGAGGAACTGCTAGGTCGGTTTCTGAAGGCGAATACGAAGCGCGAAGATATCGTGATTGCGACCAAACTGAACGGCGCGATGCGCGATGATCCGAATGGGAAGGGACTGTCGCGGAAGGAGATTTTTTTCGAACTGGATGCGAGCTTGAAGCGACTGGGTACAGACTATGTCGACCTTTATCAAATCCATCGGTGGGATTATGAGACTCCGATTGAAGAGACGATGGAGGCGCTGCATGACGTCGTGAAGGCCGGGAAAGCGCGGTATATCGGGGCGTCGTCGATGCATGCGTGGCAGTTTGCCAAGGCGCTTTATGTTGCGGACCTGCATAGATGGACGCGGTTTGTTTCGATGCAGAACTTCTATAACCTGGTCTATCGCGAAGAAGAGCGGGAGATGATGGGGCTGTGCGAGGCCGAAGGGATCGGGGTGATTCCGTGGAGCCCGCTGGCGCGTGGGCGCCTGACACGGGCGTGGCAGTCGGAGACGACGAAGCGTTCGGAGACAGATCAGTTCAGCAAGGCAATCTTTTCGAAGACCGACGAGGCTGACCGGAAGGTGGTGGATCGGCTGGGCGAACTGGCTGAGAGACGAGGCGTTCCACGGGCGACGCTCGCTCTGGCTTGGATGCTAAGCAAGCCAGTGGTGACCGCGCCCATTGTTGGGGCCACCAAGCAGAACCACCTCGACGATGTCGTGGCTGCTCTTGCGGTAAAGCTTTCCGCGGAGGAGATTGCTGCGCTGGAGGAGCCGTATGTGCCGCATCCCGTGGTCGGGTTCAGTTAGTCCGTTTGCCTTCGGCGGTATCACAACTTTGGGTATACCCGCGAAATAATCCATATTGATGGTATTGGAAAATCATGTGATCTGGGCTTGTGATCATTGCAATGTCGGCTGTGAGTTCACTGAGCATGGGAGCGACCGTTCGTCTCAATTCATGGGACCAGACGTAGGCTCCGATTTCTCAGCCGTTTTCTCAAATGCGACCGCATTCATGGGTTTCTTGAGCGAGCGATGTGCAACACGGAGCAGTTCCGCATCGGTGGTATCTCCACTCAACTCCCAGATCATGATGCCCGCCAATCGCTCATGCGCGGCGTAGCTGACCTTGTAGTGGACTGAGATCGGATCTTCATAGGTCCAGAACGTCTGACCATCGAAGAGCCATGGCTCCTGAGTATGCGGGTCCCGGTGGATCGTAGAGGAGGTGGAGAGGGCGCGGATGTAGTGATACGGCTTGTCGTCATGCACTCCCTTGCCGGCCTGGAACAGGCCGGCATTGGTTTTTCCGACTGCGGTCCAGCTATACCCATAAAAGGGGACACCCATCAGCATTTTTCCGAGAGGTACGCCCCGGGCATGATAGCTCAGGATGCTCTGTTCAATGCTGTTGGAGTGGCTCGGGTCGGCGGGCTCGGAAAAGAGCGGCGCAATAAATCCGGTCGTTGGACTCCACGGGCCCGTGTAATCGTAGTTCATGATTCCAACCTGGTCGACCAGAGTGGAGAGTGCTGCGAAATCTGATCCGGGCAGCATCAGGGGCGAATCGCCAACGGCAATCGAGAGCATAAAGCCAGGATGCAAAGCATCCATCTGGCGACGAAACTCCGCTACGAGCGCGAGAAAATCGGGGGCATCGTTCTGCTGCGGCGATTCCCAATCGATATCAAACCCGTCAAAGATGCCCGGCTCACTGATTCCAGATGCAAAATCTCCGAGCAAAAACGTGTTGATGCAGGAGGCGACGAATGTGCGCCGGTTTTCAGGTTTAGCTCCCTGTATAAATCCAGCAGGCGCACCCTCCAGTGAGATCAAAATCTTCAAATGCGGATAACGGTGTTTCAGTTCCTTTAGCTGGTGAAAGTAGCCGCGAAACGGTGAGTTGAGGCTATCCGGCTTACCGTTCACACTATTCTCGGCTGTGTAGACGGTTTCGAGGTCGCTTTTGCGATCTGCCAGGGAACAGCGCCCGCCAGCAACCGAGGCCTGCGAATAGTTGATCTGATCGAGGAGTTTCGCGCTCCGGTTGACGATCAGAGCCTTCACATTGAAGGGTTGGGCGTAAGTCTGGCCCCATCCTGGAAAGTAGCCCACCACAAGGGGATGAGGTCGGCGATGATGGATAGGGTGCGGAGCGGCGTAGATGCGGGGACAGAGCAGAATGAGGGCCGCCGCTGCCATAGTACCCAAAAGCAATTTATGCAAAAAATTGAAAGGCCGCTGCATCATTTCACTTTGCATAGACGCTCCAGATCAGTGAGAAGTTGATTCGATAAGGAGTGGCGGCCGTCTCTGTTCGTAAAACGCCGCACTCCTTCATGGCCGCAAAACAGGCCGGGAGCACATCTATCTGGTTTCGGGAGCTACGTTTCCGCGAACAATCATGATGGAGGCTGAGGGAAGGTCGAATTCATTGGCCGAAGATACGTCTTTGTTCTCATGGCCGGGTGGCCCATCGGGCCGTGCAAGGCCCTCTCCACTTTCGATCACTGGCTCCTCCGGCGATTCAGGGTGAGACATCGGAGAGATCGTGGCTGCGTGCCAATGATACTGCGTGTTGCCAAAGGCAAAGGTATCCACGCTGCCTTGAAAACCGCGCTGCTTTTCGGTCCCATTCTGAAAAGAAATCCGGATCTTGTGGGAACCGCTCTGGTCGCGGTTTACAAGCATCACAGACCATTTGCTGTCGGGTCAATGCAGGGCATAGGCGGTAATGAGAGTGTGCCCAGCATCATCTTCGACGTGGCTTGAGGCTGGAAAGACGGAGTTGACCTCGTCGCCGGGCTGCACCCATTCGCTGGTGATGAGCTTGCTGGCAAAGAACTGCGAAAGCGGCTGAAGGATTTTATAGTTGCTGTCTACATGAAACATTCCGAAGGTACCCGGAAAGTCATTACATCCGCGGTCGAACCTCAAAGGCGGGTAATGGAAGTAGTAGACCGTGTCGCCGCCTGCGTCCAGGAAGGAGCCAATAGAGTCGGCAAGCCAAAGAGAGGCAAAGCTGTCCAGAGAGGGTGTACATCTGACTGATTTGACAGTAGATCGCTATTCCGGCGAGCCGCAAGTCCTTATTCGACTGCCGATTTTCTACCCCAGTCGAAACGTCTACCGAGGATTCCCTTGACGATGAGGTGGTCGGTCGCCCCAGTTGGGCCAACCCCAATACCGATGTTGATCTCCCATTTTGGCGATACGTTCAGGTCTGTTACGGCGAAGATCTGTTGCTGCTGATTATGGAGTGTGTCAAAGGACCCGAGTCGACCGTAATCTGCGTAGTATTCGAGGCCTCCGCTAATCTGACGAGTGAAGTCGTAGCTGACCTTGACTCCAGGTGAGAAGCCGAGCCCCTTATTTACATCCGGACCATGCAAGGTGCGTTCGAGAGCAGGGTTGAAGGCAAGGTACCATCGCCCGAAAATCTTATCAATGATGGGGCGTATCTCCCACGTCCAAGTATCTGGTGAATAGACTGCCCGCTGATAGCCGATTTCTGTCGAAAGGCTAAGCCCGACCGGGAGATGCCAGCTATCCGGCGCCCTCACGCGCGGTCTGATATGGTCTCCTACCCATTGAACTCCATGTCCATCCTGTTCGCTGGTGAAAGCGTAGAAGCCAATCTCTGACCAGTTGTTAATTCCCTGGGTCAGCTCAAGGGTTTCGTGCTCCTGATGGTCCGTCGGATAAACACCATCGATAGTTTTCGTTTGCCCGGTGACGGTGTAGTTGGAGTGCAATTCAACCATCAGATTCTTTGCTGCGACCGTGTCCGCTCCATATACCTGAATCTCATAGTTTCCTTGACCATAGGCTACGCGCAAGCATGAGAACAGACAGGTTGCCAGGAGCGATAGGAAAGCGAATGAACGATACCTTCCGTTGTCCTTCCGCGAGCCATTATGCATATCGAAACACCATCATGAATCCCCGGTCCATATGATCTTGCTGGTGGCAGTGAAAGAGAGTCCTTCCGGGGTTGTTTGCAACCAACTCGATCTCTGCTGTGCTTTTTGCCGGTATGAGAACGACGTCTTTGTTCAATCCGTGCATCTCTGGACTTCCTTCTACCTGTTGCGCCTGAAACGTATGCCTCTGCAAATCAATGGGATGGTCGTCCGTGCTCAGATTTTTTATGACCGGACGGTATCGCATCCCGGCCTTGAGTTAACAAAACACCTAAACTCACTGCCCAACCCATCTTCTCGCCTTCTCCATCGTTCCCCGGATGTAGGCAGCTCGTCTTGAAGGGCTCGGATTGCGGGAGAGGTAGTCATCTACCAGGGCACGTTCAATCTGATCATCGGTCATGCCGTTGGCATAAGCTGCGATACAGAAGGCGATGTCTGCGGCGGCGGGCCGGTCCTGGTATTTGGCGGAGGTACGGAAGCGTTCAAGAGACAAATTCAATAAGCTCGGTCTTCGTTGGGGACAAAGAGAGGCCTGCACGCGACGTGCTTCGCGTTCCCGCTCTCGCTCTTCATAGAGCTTTGTGATTTCCATTACGAATGCTCCGGCCATCGGATATTGCTTGCCGCTTTGACTCTTCAGATTAACGAGAGGGAAGAGACCGTCCGGCTTGCGGTACTTGGGTTTGCAGTTTGTAAAGCCAGCGAGTCGGCCGAATCGTCTCCAGTCCGCCGCGCTTGGGTCCGCATGGTAGCGACGTGCAAGAGTCTGTGCGGCAAAGGTTCCGATCAGCTTTGGAAAGACGGCAGGATGCTTCAGCCAGGCTTGGAAGTTGCCGGCACTCGTCTCGACAACGGCGCATGGATTGAAGCCGTCCTCCGAGATCCGGGTGAGCGAGGCCTCGTTGAGATCATCGAGCACGGTGAAGCGATGTTCGCCCGAAGGACGAATGTAGATATGCGAGCCGCGCGCATTATGATACTTTAGCAACGCAAGGCGCGCGAGAACCGTAGCGGCGGCTATGCGGTCGAGACCGGGAAGCATTCCCCGATCGCTCAGCACGCCTATATCGTAGAGCGGCGCCTCTACTGCTGTGAGCATGTTGCGAACTGTAATCTCAGTTCTGTCCATCGGCGTCTTCTATAAGACGTTTCTGCAGCGGGGAGGGGTGCAGGGAAATCAAAGTCCCCGCCTTCGGCATCCGCCATGCCGTCTTATACGACACCCCGGTCTGCTTTGCCCATGCGCCCAGTCGCATGCTCATATTGCAACACATATGTCTAGTTATGGTTATGTATGGCCATCGATGTTGCAGCAGTTGTCAACCCTCATTCTCAAGGAACAATAAAATCCCGACCTGAGTCGGGGCCGGCCCTCGCCGCACGTATGCACTCAGACCCTCAAGACACAACTCCCCAGATGACCCGGTTGTTAGTCATTCTCACAAAGTCTCGTTTGAAGGTCCTAAGCGTCACGTCGATTCCACCGTCATTCCATGCGAGACATGCTGTAGCACGACTCGTGGTGCGACCGGCAGGAATCGAACCCGCGTGCACTTCGTTCGCGGCGAAGGCGTTAGATCCTCTTTGGCGCGGGCGTTCAACTTCTGGTCCGGGAGGACGGATTAAACAGCCGACCCCTCGCTTCCAAGGCGAGTGCTCTTCCAGCCTGCGCCACACCCGGACAAAACTGGAGCTCTCCAATGGTGGCTGTCCCCGGTATCGAACCGGGCTCTCTGGCTTTTCAGACCAGCGCTTTCACCTGATTAGCTTGGCAGCCTTGTGGATGTTGGTGGATACGGCCGGAATTGAACCGACAACCTCTCGGGTGCAGACCGAGTGCCGCTCCAAGTTGAGCTGCGTTCCGATATCTCTATTTGCGTAGCAGACGCTCATACCAACGCGGCGGCCATTCGTTGCGGCTTACCCATCGAGACGATTCGTATGGATGAAGACCGTTCTGTTGAAGACAGTGTCGGGACCAGCCTCGATTGTCTGGGAGCTGAAGACGCTGTCTGCCATCTCGGCCCCAGCTATAGACCTCATTCCAAGTGCATTCGAGACGATGCGGCACAATTGCGTCATCGAAGTCAACTCTTGTACGGAGCCATTGATTCTGCTTGCGCCGGACACCGCGCGCTGCTTGGCGCTTGTCATCCGCCGCGCTTCTCACACCCGTCACCGCGGCGAACGGGGCGCGATTGGATCTGCTCATGAATAGCGTTCCTTGGGACGCCTAATGCATGGCGGCTCTCCTTTCCTAAGTTGAGGGTGGCCGGTGGGAGTTGAACCCACAAGAGACATGTTCCACAGACATGCCCGACATTCCCATAGTCGGCACGGCCACATTTGGAGCACCCGAGGTCACTCGAAGACCTAACCTGCGGTTTACAAAACCGCCGCTCTGCCACTTGAGCTACAGGTGCAAACTTTGTGAAGCCGGCAGCGGGTTTTAACCCGCAACCTTCGCCTTAGCGAGGCGATGCTCTGACGTTGAGCTATACCGGCCGAATTTCAGTAATAGAGATATTTCCTCCACTTCTCCTCACCGCCGCCAAGCTGGCGCATGAAAGCGCGAGAAGTATGAATCGTTAAAGCGCGCGGCTGACGCATCAGCTTCATATTTGCTTCCGCCGGCGTCCGGTCTGCCTTGCTTGCATTGCAATTGCGACATGCGGCCACCAGGTTCTCCCAGTTGCTCAGGCCGCCCTGCGCCCGCGGGATAACGTGTTCGAGCTCCAGGTCGGCACTCGAAAACTCCTTGCCGCAATACTGGCACACATGTCCATCGCGAATGAGGATGTTCTTCCTCGATAAAGTCTGGATTCGCGAGGGCAGACGGCGGTACTGCCGCAATCGAATGACACATGGCAGCAGCAGACCGATATGGACGAACCTCTCGTGCGCTTCTTCGATGACGGCTACTCCCTTGACGAGCAATACGATGGCACGGCGTGCCCGCGTGATGTTTACAGGCTCATAGCTCGCATTCAGCACCAACACTGGATTTGTCATCGCGCTCGTCATATGCTCTCTCGCATCCCCGAAATGATTCTGGAGCTGGCGGCCAGAATTGAACCACAAAGCTCTCATTACGAATGTGGCGTATTGCTCTGTCCGCCACGCCAGCAATGTCGTTTCGCGTTACACGGCTCTCTACTCATTGAGTTACGCTGCGACAGCCGGGAATTGAACCGGCATTCTCCTTGGCGACGCAGCTTCTTACCACGCGATTAGAGCCGCACGAATTTGGAATGCTCTCCCTTCTCGCCGCGTAGACACACGGTCTCTCAACAATTTCGGACCTAACTATCACCGGCAGAGTCGCTAACTGGCCGGCGAGCAAGGCTTCGAACCCTGATTCTCCGCATTCAGAACGCGGTGCGTTGCCAGTTTCACCACCCTCATCGAAATGGGCCGCGCGGGTAGAGGTCGAACCCGCATAGGCATCATTCACAGTCAGGTTCTCAGACCGATGAGATACCGCGCGATTGCGGCCAGAAATTAAAAGCCCCCAAACCTTGTAAAAGGCCGGGGGCTTAGACTCCTGGAGACGGAGTTAGTCCTGTTAGTCCGGCCTCAGCACGGTGTTACCCCGATGCGTCAGTTTGGTCGCTGCCGGTGTAAATTCGTGATTGACTCGGAACATCATGGTTTGTACTTTACTTCTGTTTTGTTCCCAAAGTCAAGTGCAAAGATTGCAGCCACATCGTTCAAGTATTGGCTTCAAGTCGCATCTGCAGTATTCTTCACCTCGAAGAGTTCCACGGCCAATGCGATAACCACGATGCTTTAGTCTCTGCGCCTTTGCCAGCCCGAAGATTTGCTCCTAAGAGGCGTGAACAGGCACCAGAATCGGGCTCAGTCCAAAAAAAAGTTCTCGTTGGTAGATCCTCACAAAGAATCTAATTGGGTACCAATCGAGAATGGATATTCAAACCCAGTCGAAACCACATGGAGCGGTCTGAGTGTTCTCGAAAATCAAGAGCTCTCACTCATCTTGGATTTGGCTCGGGCGGATTGAGCCCCGCGATCAAATGCAGTACGCGCCCGATCAAAACCGCCAAGGTTGAGCGCGCACCACATCCAGAGCGGATGGGTTTCTTGAACGAAGGCCTTGCCCAGCGACGTAGCCTCGTAGTCGACGCGGATTGGGACCTGAACGGTCACCGTTCGCTTGACGAGACCATCGCGCTCCAAGTGGCGCAGAGTAGCCGTCAGAGACTTCTGACTCACACCTTCGACACGATCCATCAGCCGGGAGAAACGCAAAGGACCGCCCCCCGCAAGCTCGCTAAGCGCCCAGAGCGACCACTTGTCCGTGGCGCGAGAGATGATCTCGCGAATGACGGACTCCTGCGCATCGCTGAGAGTGCTGCAAAGCGAAACTTTTGTCTGCGGCCCGTTGGTTGCTTGGGCGGCGCCGTTCTCCTTGGGAATCTTAAGTTTACGTGCCATTATTGTCTCCTCTGCGTGACTTTATTACCCAAGGGTACCTGATTGCCTTTGGATACCACAAGCCTCATTCTCAATATCAGAGGAGAAACGGTATGACGGATGGGAAAGTTTGGGTGGTGACGGGAAGTTCGCGAGGCTTAGGGCGAGCGATCGTGGAGGGCATACTGGAACGAGGTGAATTGGTAGTCGCAACTGCACGCAGCACAGGCGACCTTGAAGGATTGAAAGCCCGATTTGGAGAGCAGGTTCGGGTCGCGGCGCTCGACGTAACCAGAGCGGAAGACGCAAAGCGAGTCATAGATGAGGCGGCGCAGACGTTCGGACGGCTCGATGTAGTCGTGAACAATGCTGGCTATGGCCTTATGGGCGCCTTTGAGGAACAAACACCGGAGCAGTTTACCGGACAGATTGATGTGAACTTCTGGGGCACAGTGAATGTCTGCCGTGCGGTGCTCCCGATACTTCGCCAACAACGGTCGGGTCATATCATGAATGTGACCTCGATCGGAGGCAGACGCGCGCGTCAAGGGCTGTCGGGATACCAGACGGCGAAGTTCGCAGTTGAGGGTTTCAGCGAGGTGCTGTTTCATGAGCTGAAGGCAATTGATGTGAAGATGACCATTGTGGAGCCGGGAGGCTTTCGCACCGACTGGGCCGGTGCATCGATGACATTTACGGAGCCGATCGAGGAGTATGAGCCAGCAATCGGCCCCTTCCGTGAATTCATGAAGAGATACGCGGGCACAGAGCCTGGCGACCCAGTGAAGGCTGCCGGCGTGCTGTTTGCCGTCTCGCGAATGAGCGAGCCACCAATGCGGCTGGTATTGGGCAAGTTTGCCAAACAGCACATGAAGGAAGGTTATGAGATGAGCCTTGCGGAGTTGGAGCGATGGAGTGAACTAACGCTGTCCACTGATTTCGAGGATGCGGAGGCACATACTTTGCCGAAGTAATGCGTGGCAGCCGCGGATCGGCCGCCCTAAGGGACGCGACCTGTGCTTGCGAGTCTATCGGTGTTGCTCTATCGGCTCATCATCGTCACGATTTCTGGCGCTGTGGCCAGCCAACATGGCAGCACGGCGCTGATTCAGACGCGAATCAGATCGCGCTCCAGTACGACGGCGATCAGAATTACAATCCCTCCGCCTTTGTGTTGAACCGAGCAGTTATCCATCCGCCTTCCGGCTTTCAGATGCCGCCGGAGATGAGCGACCGCAAGGCTGAGGTCAAGAAGCTGTTCGGGCTCTCGGCGGACAGAGCGACGGTGCCGCCGTTGCTGTTCATCGCGCTGCCGAGAAGCCGTCGCAACTGGTTGGCGATGCTTTGCTCTGCGGGCGATCTTTGTCGGGCTCGCCGGGATGGGCTGTAGCGGCGGTAACACGGGAGGCGGGAGGAATACTGGCACTTCTTCGAGCACTTACTCCGCGACGGTTACCGGAACATCCAGCCAGCGTCTCGCAATCCACACCTTGTCATCGGCCGCGAATAAAAAATGGCAACGACGAAGGCACGTCGAGCTCTCCTTGAGGTGAGGCCAATTTTTGTCTGTCTGCAGCCTTGAGAACTGGAACATAGGTCAGCCGGTCAAGTGACTTTCATCGGTGAGCCCCGCGACGTTCGAGAGATTCGTCCCTGGGATTGGCACCCTCGAAGCGGCGGGAATTCCGATCCAGCCTGAATACGACCGCTCGACCGATTCGTCCAGGTCGTTTCCCCTGCGATGGTCCCCCCCGCATGTTGATTTCCTCGGGGAAAGCCTGTTTGTGTGACCATTTATCGGGCAGTTCAGGTTGGAATCGGCTTTTGTCGGCGTGACTCGAACACGCGCGCTCATTGGCTGCGGGGGGAAGCTTCGTGTGCCTGATCCTCAGCCAGCTCCGCAATCCTATGACAGCAGGCTCACAACGCGATGACAAGTTTTCAAACGCAACTGTCCTATACTTCCATCAGGACGGCGGCCCATGCGATATGGACCCGATAGGGTACGTGTGCTCAATTGCATGCCATGCCTGCAGAAGGAGAACACTGTGTCGCGTCGACTTCAAGCACTGGTAGTCCTGTTGCTGATAATCGTTTTATGCATGTGGGCCGGTTTCCGCAGCCGAGAGCATCACCAACTGAGCTCCACGAAAGATGCGGCGAAAACGAATATAAACCCATCTTCACAAGGGCCCCAAGCGGATGTCTTGGCGAATCTGATCAGCGTCGATTTCCGGGGCAAGCCTGCGCCAGATTTTACATTGAATGATACCAGGGGCAGGCCGGTCTCGCTTGCTGCGTACAAAGGGCACCCGGTTATCGTAAATTTCTGGGCAACAGACTGTGAGCCTTGCAAACTCGAGATGCCGTGGTTTGAACAGCTCCAAGAGAAATATAAGAGCCAGGGGTTGGTGATTCTCGGTGTTGATCAGGACCAAGGTCTGGCACAGAAGAAGGTAGCTACCGCGGCAAGGAAGTTGGGCATCAGCTATCCAATTCTGCTGCCCGATGATGCGATAGCCAAAAAATATGGTGGAGTGGATTACCTCCCAGAGACCTTCTACGTCGGTCGGAATGGCCATGTATTGATTCAGACTGCTGGAGCGCCGACCAAGGACGAAATTGAGGCAAATATTCGCAAAACGTTTGCCTCGGGTGCCTGATCCGTATGAATCCTCTTGCTTAAATACCGGGAGCTGGCCGATTGCGCTTCCGGTCGGGAAGGTTTCGTTGCATCGGATGAGTGACTCTGCTGAAGCTCCGGATCTCGGGGAAGGGAGCATGGCCACACGCAACCGGGGCGCCGCCCTTCATTGAAGAGCTCAATACGATCTGCGATGGCCTCATCGCCACCCCAATTCGCGACTGCTATCTTCAAGGCGTCGGCCTGAAGGCTCAGCAGAAAGGCATCGAAATTAAGCTTCGGGCCGCGGCCTGCTTCGTAAACCGGATGCGCGTAGCACCTCTCGAACACGAGATCGAGCAGGAGGCCCCGAGCCAAGGCATTGATCACGTGCCTAACAATACCGTGACATTTGCTTGACCGCGAGATGACAACCAGAGGGACGAAAGTCCTTACTCTTACCTAACTATGTCTTCGTTTTCTGGCGGAAAGCCGACATTTGCTTCCTGCACGCCGGAAGACTAGCCATTGACCAGGAGGACACAGGTATGGCCCGGCTCTCAGATCGGGGACTTGCGCGCCGCGTTGAGGTTCGCGATCTTTGTACGTCCTCGGGCCCTTGTTCGGTTCCGGTTTCCACTGCCTCGACTTCCAGCCGGGCCGCTGCCAGGTCTTCGCAGCGCGTTAGCCGCGAACTGCGAATCCATGAGGCTGTCCTGTTGAGCTTTTCCGACCCGGCTCCCGATCAAATCGAGCAGCTGGTGCAGCTTTCGACCGGGGAATGGAAAAGGTTACTCCAATGGCTGGATGTCAGCGGTCTCGCACTGTACTTGCTGGATCGGTTCGTCCAACTCGGGCTGCTGGAGGCACTTCCTGAATCGGTTGTAGACGATTTGCAGCAGAGGATGAAGGACAACGCTCAGCGAACGCGCGGCATGGTGGACGAATCGGTTGCGATCCAGCTCGACTTTCAACAAGCCGGTCTCTGTTATGCGGTGATGAAGGGCGTCTCGCTCTCTCCGACCTCCGTACCCCGTCCGGAACTCAGGCATCAATTTGATCTTGACTATCTCATGGCAGAGAAAAGCGCTGCGCAAGCTCGCAGGATACTTGAGCGCAGGGGGTATCGGCTGTATGCCATCAGCGGAAAGACCTGGGAGTTCAAGATCAATGAGACCCCCCACAGTTCCATAAAAGACCTGTATAAGGACACACCCTTCCGCGCGGTGGAGTTGCATCTGGAAAGCGATACAACTGGTCAGGTTTCGCGTTTAAATAGGGTCCAGAATCGAGAGCTGTTCGGCATCATCATGCCGGTTCTTTCGCCCGTCGACCTTTTTCTCGGTCAGGCAATGCACATCTTTAAAGACGTATCCTCAGCATTTTTCCGTATAGGACATCTTCTTGAGTTCTACCGCCACGTCCTCGCAAGGCGCGACGACAATGTATTTTGGCGTGAGCTTCGGTTCAGAGTGGAAAACGACCGGAGGATTTGCCTCGGGATTGGGGTGGTCACGTATCTGATCACCTCGATCATGGGTAGTTTCGCCCCGGAAGCGCTTACCGCATGGACTGCCGAGGCACTACCTCCCCCGGTATGCCTCTGGGTCGACCTGTATGGCCGCCGTACCACCTTTGGAAAGCATCCGGGCACCAAACTCTACCTCTTGCTGCAAAAGGAGCTTGAGAAGGCCGGTGTCGCAGGAAAGCGGCGGGTTAAGAATTCGCTATTGCCGTTGAGTCTGCCCCCCATTGTCATTCGGGGCTCCTCGGGCGAGACGCTTTCGACCCGGCTTGCCCGGTATCGCGTGCAGGTTCGCTTCATCTCCTCGCGTTTTCGCTTCCACCTCGTGGAGGGGCTTCGCTACGCGCTGGAGTCGTACCGCTGGCGCCAGCACCTGGATCGGCTTTCCCGGTGAATTCATCTTTGCGGTCTCGAACCCCCGGCAAACACTTCGACAATGCGATGACGTTCACGAGACATTCTCGCGACATCTCTGCGGAAGCAACTTCATAGACTTGTAGAAGGTGGAGTCGGTCGCTGTTATTCAGAAGCGGAGACTGCTGCACCCCAAGGGCCAATCACAGTGATCACATTGAAGCAAATCGCAGATATCAGTTTTCCAACACGCTGGGCCGATTTTCGCTTGTTGGGTTTCGAAGGTCCGGATTCTAAACGCGACTCGGCAATCACCCCTCGGGAGAGCGCCCTGGCCCTTGTGCTTGGTGATATTCATAGCTCGCCTCCGATGGTTCGCATCCACTCTCAGTGTACGACCGGGGACGTGTTTCACTCGCTGCGTTGTGACTGTCATGATCAGCTTCATCTGGCGCTGCGCGTCATTGCTGAGGAAGGCGCAGGGATACTGCTCTACGAACATCAGGAGGGTCGCGGTATAGGCCTGATGGAGAAGCTGCGCGCCTATTCTCTGCAGGAACAGGGACTCGATACGATTGAGGCCAACCTGCAGCTAGGCCACGCCGTCGACCTGCGAGATTATCGTCTTCCCGTTCAGATCCTGCTTTTCCTCAAAGTTCGGTCCGTGCGCTTGATGACGAATAATCCGGAGAAGATTGGTGCGGTGCTCGCTTCCGGGATCGAAATTGTCGAACGCAGGAGCGCTGAAGTACCCGGCAGTCCTCATTCCTCTCGCTATCTGGCCACCAAACGCGAAAAGCTCGGCCACCTCTTGGATTTAGGACCGCAAAACGGGGGGATAGATCCGGTCTCCGATCGGACTCGATGTGCGGTTGTTTCTGGACATTGAGCGTGCCGTGTTGCGCATGCCTGGGCCTGTGGTCACCGGTCAAAGGATGACATTGAGTTGACATTCCTGAGACAAGAACAGTTCCGGACAAGACTAGGCTGATTCCATGAAGCGGTGAACCCGCATCTCATTTTGGTCCTGCAGGCTGCGTCTCATCAGCAGCCAGAGGGCAAACTCCGGGGTGGAACTTGGCTGATGCCTTGTTGACACATTCGTATCACCTTCCGTACGACGCGAAGCAGCTGCGCAAGATGCAGCCATACGTGCCCATCGGGACGCTCTATGCGGCCACTGCGTTACGCGATCGCGGAGTGTCTGTGGCGGTCTTTGACGCGATGCTCGAACCTCCAGGGCAGACGTTTCGGCAACTGCTCGAACAGCAGCAGCCGAAGATCGTGGCCGTTTATGAGGACGACTTCAACTTTCTTTCGAAAATGTGCCTCACCCGGATGAGAGAAGTCGCCTGGGAGATCGCGCAAGCTTCCCGGGAGTTCGGCGCTGTTGTCGTCGTTCACGGATCGGACTCCACGGATAATCCCGCTCTGTTTCTCGCCAATGGGTTTGATTATGTGCTTTGCGGAGAAGCCGAGGATGTACTTGTGACTCTGTGCACTTCGATCCTTCACGGAGCCGAAATCCCGGAGTTGGATGGCCTCGTAAGGCTGGACAATTATGGGCGGATGGTCAGCGCGCCACAACGGTTGGCGAGAAACGCTGCATGGGCGCAGCTCTCGCTGCCTGCGCGCGATCTGATCGAGCTCAAACCGTATCGAGACGCCTGGCTTAAGGCGCATGGATATTTCTCGACGAATATGGTTGCAAGCCGAGGTTGCCCGTACAGATGCAACTGGTGCGCGAAACCGATCTCAGGCAATCGCTTCCATCTGCGCGCAGCTACGGTGGTGGCCGAAGAGATGAGGCTGTTGAAGCAAGCGGGGGTAGATCACATCTGGTTCGGTGACGATGTGTTCGCGCTGGACCATCGTTGGGTTAAGGATCTTGCCGAGGAAATCACAATCAGGGATGCCGCCATACCGTTCAAGGTGCAGTCACGCGCCGATCTGATGCGTGAGGATACTGTTCTGCATCTGAAAGCCGCCGGATGTGCCGAAGTGTGGATGGGTGTGGAATCCGGATCCCAAGCCATCCTGGACGCGATGGATAAAGGGATCACTCTGGCTATGGTGGAGACTGCGCGGCAGCGGCTAAGAGACGCCGGAATTCGTGCATGCTTTTTCCTGCAGTTCGGCTATCCGGGTGAGACATGGGCCGAACTCCAGGAGACGATCGCCTTCGTTCGGAAGATGAGGCCGGACGACATCGGGATTTCATTTTCCTACCCGTTGCCGGGCACTGTCTTCTATGAACGTGTGCAGGCGCAACTTGGGCCGAAGCGCAACTGGACCGATAGCGACGATCTCTGCATCATGTTCAAGGCAGCCTACACGACTGATTTTTATCGCGCCGTTCGTGAAGCTTTGCATGCCGAAGTTGATTCATGGAATCAGCCGAAGGCCCCGGGAAAACTCAATGCGGGCGTCGCTGCCCGTTGGCAAATCGTCGATGAGATGGAGCCCCTGCACCGGGTCTCGGACGCCTTCGAGTTTCCAAAGTCCATCGACATCATCGCCTCCTCGTCGCTTGTGCCCATCGAACAGCTGACTTCGCTCAGGAAGGTTTAAATGCAAGGATATCCTCTTTCCTACGGAGCGATTCGTGTGCACTTTGAAGGCAGCAAAGCGATGAATACCGTGCCTTATTCCGGGGTCCGATTGCTATGTCCTCGCTGCAAGGCAGAGATCGATGGACTGCAGTGTTTTTATTGTCAATTCCAGATGAAGATTCACAACGGCATTGTGTGCGCTTTGCCTCCAGAGCGGGTCGCTTACTACGCGACGTTTATTACAGAGTATGAGCGTATACGCGCGGCGGAAGGCAGGGGGAGTGAAGGCGCGGAGTTTTATCTTGCGCTGCCATACAAGGACATGAGCGGTCGCAACAGCCAGCAATGGGAGATCCGGTCGAGAAGTTACGACTTCCTGATAAGGCATTTATTGAAGCCATTACGCGGCCGCGGCTCAATTCTCGATCTGGGCGCGGGCAATTGCTGGATGAGCTTTCGTTTGGCGCTCTTGGGCTATGGTATGGTGGCGGTTGATCTGCTCACCAACGAGAATGACGGGTTGGGCGCTGCCGAGCATTTTCACAAACACCTGCCGACACCGATCTCGCGATTCCAAGCCGAAGCAGCGCACCTCCCATTCCGGGATGAGCAGTTTGATGTGATCATCTTCAATGCGTCGTTTCACTATGCGGAAGACTATGAAGCAGCATTGAACGAAGCCCTGCGCTGTCTCAAGCCAGGAGGAAAGGTGATCATCAGCGACACTCCCTGGTATTCCCGGGAAGAAAGCGGAAAGCAGATGGTCGCCGAGCGGCACGCAGCATTTCGTCAGCGCTTCGGCTCGGCATCCGATTCGCTGAAGAGTCAGGAGTTCCTGACAGACGAACGGCTGCAAGGACTTGAAGACAATTGTTCGATTCGTTGGACGATCCATCGTCCCTGGTATGGATGGAGGTGGGCTCTGCGTCCCTGGATTGCGAGGCTTCGCGGCCGACGGGAGCCCTCAAGTTTCCGCATGTATGTCGCGAGGAAGCATGCATGAAGTTTCAGAATTGCCCGAAGAATACGAAGCGACATTCCTTCACGGAATCCGCTGCGCTGTTGGCCCGCACGATAGTATGCGAGGCTCCATAGAGATTGCTGACGGGCGGCTTACATGTATTGGGCGTGATCGAGTTGCGTCGTTCGCGAAGGCATCCAAGGGCATAGACATCGATCTGAGCGGCTTTCTGGTCATGCCAGGATTGGTCAACGCGCATGACCATCTGCATTTCGCGCTGTTTCCGAACCTGGGCAATCCACCCTACCGGAATTACCTCGAGTGGGGAGAAGACATCCATGCCACGCTTGCGGATGTCATCGCAACGCATCGATCGATATCCAAGGACGTTCGCCTCTGGTGGGGCGGGATACGGAACCTTCTATGTGGAGTCACGACGGTGTGCCATCATGACCTGCTGTGGCCGGCGTTGCAAAGGAACGACTTTCCGGTCAGGGTCGTTCGGCAATTTGGGTGGGCTCATTCTCCCCGGTTGGGCGGCGATCTTCGAGAGGCGCGTTCTGCCACCCCCGCTGGAAGGGCGTTTATCTTGCACGCCTGTGAAGGGGTCGACGATCGAGCGAGGCAAGAAGTTTTTGAGCTTGATCGGCTTGGGGTTCTGGATGCGAGTACTGTGCTTGTGCATGGCTTGGCACTTGATGAGGCCGGCGTCGAGCTGATGCAGCTGCGGCAGGCGTCGCTCATCGTTTGCCCATCGTCAAATCTATTTCTCTTCGGAAGAACTCCCGATATGGATCTTCTTGACACGGTGGAGAACATCGCCCTGGGAAGCGATTCGCCTCTCACCGCGGCGGGAGACTTGCTGGACGAGAGTCGATTTGCGATTGAGTCCTGCGGCATCACACCCGATCGCGCCTACAGGATGGTGACGGAAACTGCTGCAACGATCCTTCATTTGGAATACGGAGAGGGGGCGCTCACTCTACTCGGACAGGCCGACCTGATTGCTGTTCGGGATACGGGCAATAATGCCGCCGAGAGGCTACGAACGCTCGCGATGACGGACATAGAGCTTGTCATGATAAGAGGTCGGGTTCAGCTTGCTTCAGAAACCGTCTGCAGGCTGCTTCCGCCGCAGGCAAAGCACGGCTTGGAGCCTCTTTGGATTGACGGAAGCATCCGTTGGCTGCGAGCTCCGGTGAAGGAACTCTTGCGAAAGGCGGAAGCAGTGCTGGGTTCCGGTCAGGTGCGGCTGGGTGGCCGCCTGATCAGAAGGCCGGAGGCAAGCACTGATGTCTCCTCAACGGACTGGGATGAATTGCTTGTTCCTTGCGGCGAAAGCAAGTAGCGTCACACTTCCGGATCCGGCCCGGAAGCTCGAGACGCAGATTTCGATCCACTCTGGTCTTCACCGTGCCTCGAACCTCATCAGAACCAGCCTGAGCAATATCCAGTCAGTTCCGTCAGTGAACTACCTCTACCCTCACCTGGTGCCGGTTCAGGCGCACTAAGAAAAAAGCGAACGACACTTGATTACGTTCCTCTGACAACAGTGAGACAAGTGGGGGAGCGAAAAGCGACTAAGCTGAGGCGTGACTCACTTGTCGAAGCTTCGTGCGGTCTGCTGGGGTGAACGGGCTGTGCTTTGTCTTGCTGCGCTGGTTCTTTGCTTGCACAGCCTTCCGCGTGCGTGGCGGACGCTGAACACAGACTTCCCAAACTATTACATGGCGGCACGGCTGGTGCATGAGGGATATGACACGTCGCGCATGTATGAATGGTCGTGGATCGAGCGCGAGAAAGATCATCGTCGTGTCGACATCCGTGTCATCGGACTACTGCCTATCACGCCGTTTTCAACGTTGGCTGTGTGGCCACTGGCCGAACTCACACCGCTCAACGCGAAACATGTTTGGATACTTCTGAACCTCGCGTTTCTTGTTCCGATCGGCTGGATGTTGCGGGTGATGACGGGCATCAGCGCACGGCGAATAAGCTTAGTAATTCTCCTCAGTTTTCCCTTATATCGCAACTTATTGTATGGGCAGTTCTACATTTTGCTTTTGCTGCTGTTGACCGCGGCATGCTTCAGTTATCTGCGCGGATATCGACTCCTGTCCGGTGCTCTGGTGGCGATCGCGGCAGCCTGTAAGGTCTTTCCGCTCCTGCTCATTGTATTCTTCCTGCAGCGCAGGGACTGGCGTGCGCTCGCATCGGCAACCATCACCGGGCTTTCGGCTGTTGCCGTCTCGATCGCGGTCTTTGGGCTCAATGCGAATCGCACCTGGTTGGAGGAAATCCTGCCATGGGTGATGCACGGAGAAGGGCTCGGCACATATATGACCACAGGTTCGATCTCCGGTATTCTGCACGGTCTTTTTCTCTCCGAGCCCCAGTGGAATCCCCATCCGTGGCACGCTTCGCCGGTCGTATACGCAATGCTTGCACCTGTCTTGCAGATGCTGGCGCTGGCACCGGCCATTTTGTGCATTCGCAAGGGGGATCAGAGCCAGGACCGAATCCTCCTGGAGTGGTCGGCGCTCTTGACGGTGACCCTTGCCATCTCCACGATCCCAGCTTCGTACAATTTCGTTCTCATGGTCTTTCCGGTGTCCGTGCTCTCCGGCATCTTGCTTCGCGAGGGCCGGTATGGATGGTTGTCGGCTCTGATCGTTGCCTATCTCGGCATCGGGTTCCCGATTCCCGTGCCGGACAGACCATTCGGTCTTGGGCTTCTACTCTATTTTCCGCGTCTGCCACTGATGATGGCGGTGCTGGTCGGAACCTACGCACTCCTTTGGCGTGACCGCCCGAAAGGAGGCGCGGCTCCGGACTGGAGCCGATATGCGTGGGCAGCGGTCATGGTTGCATCGGTGATCATGAGTACACGCTCGACCCTCGACCTCGAGCGAGCCGAGCGTGATGAGTACCGGTACCGAATACCCTTGCAAGCACAGGGCTTTCTCAACTCAGGTCCACAAACTACAGCGGATGGAGTCCGTTATGTCGCGTTTAGCTTCAACGGATATCGCCTGATCACGGAGGAACAAAACCGGGTTCAGGTCGATCCGAGCGTCGGCCCAGAGGATGACGATTTCTCGTTTAGCAGCGGTTTCGGGCATATCCTGGTCGAGCGTGTGTCCGGCCCACAGTCGCGAATTGTGGACGTTCAAAACCCGTCTCAGACCCTGGTCGATCATGCGCGCGAACCGATGCTTTCATCAGATGGACGGGATCTTGCGTTTCTACAGGACGATCACGGTCGAGGACGGCTGATGCTGCGTTCAAGGTTTCAATCAAACAGCACCGATGTGCGGCTTACACCTCTTCAGTGGAACGTGTACGAGGCGTCATTTCGTTCTGACAGCGAGTATGCAGTCTCGGCCGTTGAGAACGGCGCGCTTCCGAAGATCATTCTGACAGATGCCAGGCACGAGAACACCCCAATCATGATTGCAGCCTCACGATATCCGGCCCTCTCCCCGGATGGGCGATGGCTGGCCTATAGCCATCTCGATCATGGCGTCTGGAACCTTTGGCTTCGCGACGAAACCAGCGGCCGCGCACACCGGATCAGCGATATCCCGTGCAATGAGATTCAGCCCTCCTGGGAGAGCGATTCGAAGACGTTACTTTACGGCAGCGACTGCGGCCGGAGCATATGGTTTACAGCCATCGCCCGACGAAAAGTACTGCCCTAGAGAAGGGGAGGAGTGAGCGACGATTGTTCTCTGGGCCGTTGGCGAGGGTTTTGGCCATCGGGTTATACCGATAAGATGGGTGCGAGCTGCTGGCTGACTTAAACGCACAGGGGTGCAGGGGCGAGGTATATAAGTTCTTCGGGATGGGCAAAATACAGCGAAGGTGCTTATTGGGAGCTAAAACTGGACTCGCACCACCCGAAGGAGCAAAGTAACGAGCAATCTGGACGGCAAAGCGGAATGCTTTTCCGCCCAAAACGGTTTGAGCCCGCTTGAATTGCTTTGCCGAATCGTCGTCCGAATGCTATCCAGGGTTAATGGTATCCACGCTTTGCTCATACGGCGGTTGACGAGAAACTGGAAGCCCCGTATTCCCTTGAATACTGTGGTCTTCCCCGATCGCTCCTGTCTACGGAACCAAATTTGAGAGTTGCGACGTCTATTCAACAGGTACGGGCTGTATTGCCCAGCACCAAATAACGAACGGCGGCGCCAACATGGTTGATTTCCGGCAAGACCTCCGCTACTCCCTCCGCACGCTTGTTGCGAACCCAGCCTTCACCCTCACCGCCATCGCCGCCATCGCCCTCGGCATCGGCGTCAACACCGCCATCTTCACCGTCGTGAACGCCGTCCTGCTCAAGCCGCTCACTTATCCCGAGCCCGACCGTATGGTGCAGTTCCTCAATACTTATCAAGAGGGCAACTCGCCCCGCAGCTCGCCGGTTGACTTCAACACCTGGAATGCGCAGACGAGTGTCTTTCAGGATGTCGCTGCCTTCGATTTCGCTGGTCCCGGCTTCAACCTCACTGGCGCCGCGGCTGAACAGGTCCACGGTATCCACGTTTCTGAAGCCTACTTCCGCCTCTTCGGCGCGCCTCTGCTCCTCGGCCGCACCTTCACTCCCCAGGAAGACGCTCCCAACGGCGGCCACGTCGTGGTCATCAGCTACGGCTTCTGGCAGCGCAAGTTTGGCGGCAACCCCAACATCGTCGGTACCGGCGTCTCGCTCAGCAACGAATCCTACACCATCATCGGTGTCCTCGGAAAATCCTTCCTCACCGATCCGGCAGCCGACATCTGGGTCCCCTTCCAGATCGACGCCAACAGCACCAACCTCGGCCACTATTTCCTTGTCGCCGGCCGCCTCAAGCCGGGCGTTACCGTTGCCCAGGCGAACGCTCAGCTCAAACTCGACGCCGACCAGTTTCGCCGCCTTCATCCGGAAGACATGGATACCAATGACAGCTTCGGCGTACAGCCTCTGCGTGACTCGATCGTCGCCGGCACTCGCAACTCGCTGCTCATTCTCCTCGGCGCCGTCGGCTTCGTTCTGCTCATCGCCTGCGCCAACGTCGCCAACCTTCTGCTGGTCCGGGCCACCGGCCGCAAGCGTGAATTCGCCATTCGCGCCGCCATGGGCGCGGGCCGCGCACGCATCATCCGTCAG
>DATDLS010000399.1:0-14886 GCA_036519195.1 Occallatibacter sp.
GCAAGGCGGGCGCTGTTCTTTACAAAAGCTGGACGGCGCCGCACTTTGGCAAGCTGCCGGATCTGCATTTGAGGCGCGGCGAAGCCTCGGAGCCGGAATGGACTTCAAGTGCCTTGCCGCTGGCCGGAGGGTCCGAAACTAGAGGAGCGTTTTCAATCGGTTACAGGGTACTGGAGAGTTCGCCGACCGGTATGTTTCGTAAAGGGGAAACCACCGGCTACTCGAGCGTGTGGCGATTCGTGGTCGTCGGTGGTGACTATACCAAGCCCGACGAAAGCAAAGCGACAGCAGCCTGGAGTGAAGACGACGGACGGCATTGGAGGGCTGCGGTGGCGCCGCCGCATGGATATCGCTCGTCTGTCGAGTGGAGCTCCGATCGGAAAGTATGGGTCACTGCCGGCAGCAATGGCTCTGACGTGAGCCGCGATGATGGCCGCACCTGGCAGAAACTCGATGACGGCAACTGGAATGCGCTCTCGCTGCCGTTCGTTGTCGGAGCGAAAGGCCGAATTGGCAAGCTCGATGCGACGGCAATCCCTTCAGCGCAGTGAAGCAACATTGTTGACCTGCTGACCAACGCGTAACCTCGGTCGCGGTACTTCAGATTGGCTCTCGGCCGATTCGCGCTTGCGCGCACTCCGGGCCCATGTCGTTAAAATAGATGCAACAAGATGACTGAAACTTCTTCAGCGGCTGCCAGCCCGACTTCCCGCACTGAGCGGGGACACGACGTGCGGGTGCGGCGGGAAGGCGAACTTGGCGACAGCGCGGCACCGATCATCCAGGTGAGCGATCTACAAAAGTCCTACAAGACGGCGCGTGGCGAGCTCAACCTGTTTCACGGCCTGAACTTGCAGGTTGAACCGGGCGAAATGGTGGCCATTGTGGGCCAGTCCGGGACAGGTAAAAGCACACTTTTGCACATTCTAGGGGCGCTTGATGCGCCCTCCGCGGGAACTGTATACTGCGCCTCAACCAACGTGGCCCAACTTGGCCCGCGACAGGCGGCCGCCTTTCGCAACCGGGAAATTGGCTATGTGTGGCAGTTCCATTACTTATTGCCGGAGTTTACGGCGCTAGAAAACGTGGCCATGCCGTTGCTTGCGCGCGGCAGCAACAAACGGGAGGCGTTAGCCGTGGCGGTAAACTGGCTCAAGGAAGTTGGCCTGGAAGACCGCGCGGAACATCGTCCCGGCGAGCTTTCGGGCGGTGAGCAGCAGCGAATTGCGCTGGCCCGGGCGCTGGTCAACAACCCTCGCCTACTGCTGGCCGACGAGCCTACCGGCGACCTGGACGAAAGCACCGCCGGGCGCGTCTTCGACCTGGTCGAACGACTGCACTTGACACACGGACTGACTTCGGTTCTTGTGACGCACAATTTGGATCTTGCCAGCCGATGCACGAGGGCCTTACGCCTGGAGTCTGGAAAGCTGACGCCGCTTGCGGTTTGAGCGGCCAAAACGGCACGGAATCAGGACTGCCGGCGGAAAACTTTTGACCGAATTGAACCGTTAACGTTGATTTTTGAGTCAAATCAGTAAGCAGTTTGGGCGCAGATATCGCTTCCCAGGCTGAAAAGGCAGGATGGGCGTTCTGATGCAGGTTGATTGCTGAGGGGCGTAGGGGGCCGAGTATCGCTCACAACCATCCCAAAGAGCTGTTCGGAGCAGGATGGGTAAATTTCCTGGCATCTCCGGCGGCGAAGTCTAAAGAGAGGCAAGGGCCTGTGGGGCTGAGGCCGGGATTTTAGCGGACAGCCACTTCAGCCGGTAGCCTGCAAGGGGAGAACACCATGTTCGAACGCTATACGGAGAAGGCACGCCGCGTGATCTTCTTCGCGCGATACGAGGCCAGCCAGTTTGGGTCGCCTTATATCGAGACTGAGCACTTGCTGCTCGGGCTGCTGCGCGAGGACAAAGCCTTGACCAACCGATTTCTGCGCTCGCACGCCTCGGTGGAATCGATTCGCAAGCAGATTGAGGCGCACACTACCATTCGCGAAAAGGTTTCGACTTCGGTTGACCTGCCTCTTTCAAATGAATGCAAGCGCGTCCTGGCCTATGCGGCCGAAGAGGCCGAAAGGCTGGGACACAAGCACATTGGCACCGAGCATCTGCTGCTGGGATTGCTGCGCGAAGAGAAATGCTTTGCCGCGGAGATTCTGCAGGAGCGTGGACTGAAACTGACGCAGATTCGCGACGAGCTGGCGCGGGTGACGCAGGAGAAGGCGCCTGCGCAACAACGGCAGCGCGAGTCGAGCTTGCTGGCCGAGTTCAGCCGCGATTTGACGCAGGCAGCAATGGACGGGCAGCTTGATCCTCTGGTTGGGCGGGACGGGGAACTGGAGCGCGTGATTCAGATCCTCTGCCGTCGCACCAAGAACAATCCGGTCCTGATTGGCGAACCGGGCGTGGGAAAGACGGCGATCGTTGAGGGATTGGCGCAGCGCATCGCCGATGGCGAGGTTCCCAGCTTCCTGGCTGACAAACGGGTGCTTGGGCTGGATCTTTCCCTCATTGTGGCCGGCACCAAATATCGAGGCCAGTTTGAGGAGCGGCTCAAGACGATCATGAAAGAGCTGATGGAGAATCAGAACTCGATCGTGTTCATTGATGAGCTGCATACGCTGGTGGGCGCCGGCTCGGCGGAGGGTTCGCTGGACGCAGCCAACATTCTCAAGCCGGCACTAAGCCGCGGTGAGATTCAGTGCATCGGCGCGACCACTCCGGCGGAGTACCGCAAGTCCATCGAAAAAGATCGGTCGCTCGAGCGGCGCTTCCAGGCGGTGAAGGTTCCGCCGCCCAACGAAGCAGATGCGATCAAGATCATTCACGGCATCAAGGACCGCTATGAAAAATTTCATGCGGTCAGCTATACCGATGCGGCGATCGAGTTTGCCGTCTCGCATTCAAATCGCTACATTCCGGACCGGTTTTTGCCGGACAAGGCGATCGACTTGATTGACGAAGCCGGTGCGCGGGTCAAGTTGCGCCAGACTTCGCTGCCGGAAGAGATCACCGAAGTGCAGAAGCGGATCAAGTTCATTGTGCACCGCATGGACTCTGCTATCGCCAACCACGAGTTTGAGAAGGCGCGGTTCTACTCCGACGAGGAACGCAAAGAGCGCGAGAACCTGCGCGCGTTGCGCGACAAGTATCACCTCGATGATTCGGCCTCTGGTATTGTCGGCCGCGAAGACATTGAAGACGTGGTCAGCCGCTGGACGGGCGTACCGGTGACCAGCATCAAGGAAGAAGAGACGCAGAAGCTGTTGCGTGTGGAAGGCGAGCTGCACAAGCGCGTCATATCGCAAGAAAAGGCAATTTCTGCCTTGGCACGCGCGATTCGCAGATCGCGGGCCGGCTTGAAGTCGCCGCACCGGCCGATTGGAAGCTTCCTGTTCCTTGGACCGACCGGCGTGGGCAAAACTGAGATGGCGCGCACGTTGGCCAACTTCCTGTTTGGCTCGGACAAGGCGCTGATCCGCTTCGATATGTCGGAGTTCATGGAGAAGCATTCGGTCTCGAAGCTGATCGGTTCGCCTCCGGGATACGTGGGCTATGAGGAGGGCGGCCAGCTGACCGAACGCGTCAAGCGCTCGCCGTACTCGGTGGTCCTGCTGGACGAAATCGAGAAGGCGCATCCGGACGTGTTCAACATCCTGCTGCAAGTGTTTGAAGACGGCCAGTTGACGGACGGACTGGGCAACACGGTCGACTTCAAGAACGTGATCCTGATCCTGACGTCAAACATTGGCGCGCGCCACCTGATGAAGAAGCAGGGGCTGGGCTTCCAGAGCGACCGCGAAGACATCGTTTCGGACAAGATCGAGGAACTGGTCAAGCAGGAAGTGAAGAAGACCTTCAACCCTGAGTTCTTGAACAGATTGGACGAGGTGATTCTCTTCCAGGCGTTGTCGGATGCCGACCTGATCCAGATTGTCGAACTGCTGGTACAGAGTTTGAATGCCAACCTGGCGCAGAAGTCGATAACGATTTCCGTGACCGAGGAAGCCAAGAAGTGGATTCTCGACAAGACGCTGGGCGACCGCAGTTACGGTGCGCGGCCGTTGCGCAGAGCGTTGCAGCGTTACGTCGAAGATCCCTTGTCGGAAGCCTTGATTGCCGGAAACATTAGCGACCGTCCGGCCTTCCTCGAGGTCTATCTCCATGCCAACCAGCTCTTCTATCGGCCCATCACATCGAGCGACGAGACGAGCGAAGAGAAGCCGGCGGGAATTCTGCTCTTTAGCAACTGAGCCGAACGATGAAGACCACCAGGCCCCCGGTTCGCCCGGGGGCTTTTCTTGTGCTATGCCGTGCAGGTTTGACAACCCGGGGGGCGAAGACCCTTCTCATGCTGATCGAGGAGAAGTGATTGCGAGCCAAAAGGGCGTCGCTCGGAGGCCGGGTCGAAAAGAGGCCTCGGAGCAAAGACGCGAGCCGATCGGCAGCAACCGGATATGAGTCCTACGACGCCGGGACGAGTTGGCTGTTGGCAGCCAAGTCGATATCCATCAGGGGCGCGAGCGCCAAATTCAGTGTCTGGCACCGCTTCGTTCGCCTCATTGCACACGTTTGCGCCATCTTTATGGACTGGACACCTCTCTCATATTGAGAACACGAAGCTACGAGTTTTATTCCATTCCTGGCAACGGGCCAGCCGCAGTCAGGTAGATCTGCTCTCGCTGAGTCAGTGTGCCGTGGAGGCGCCCCCGCCACCTTTGAATTTGCGTACGAGAAAGACCAGCGGAATCATGGTGATCGTCAGCCACCCAATCACGCGGAAGCAGTCCATGAACGCGAGAAATGCACTTTGGCGCAGTAGTTGCTGGTAGACGAGGCCAACGGATGCACCGCTTGCGTCGGCGCTGGTGAATCCATGCTGCATAAGATAGCTGACCATGCCAACCGAGCTCTGCTGCAAGCCCTGTGAACTGCTGGCCAGGTGCGAGCCCAGGTTCATCTGATGAAAGTTCGCCCGACGTTCGGACGCAGTTGTGATGAAGGCGATTCCAAAGCTACCGCCCCAGTTGCGGAAAAGATTGGTCAGGCTTGAAGCCTTATTGTTCTGGTCCGGCCTCAGTTGAGAATAGGCGATGATATTCGCCGGAACCAGGAAGAAGCCATACCCAACGCCTTGGAGTGCGCGAATGGCAAGATAGTGCCCGCCATTGGTATCGAGATTCATTACGCTATAGACAAACATTGATAGAGCGATAAAACACAGGCTGGTAAAGATCAGAACCCGTGCTGAAACCAACTGTCTCTCGAGCAATTGCGCTGAAACCGGTGCAAGCAAGGTGATCACCAGTGCGCCCGGGCCGAGGACGAGCCCTGCGTCGATCGCTCGGTAGCCATAAAGTGATTGCAGCATCTGCGGGATCAGCGTCGTAGTTCCAAAAAGCCCGATCCCAAAGACGAAAAAGAGCATACTCGCGATCGCGAAGTTACGGTTTTTTAAAAGGCCGAAATCGATGATTGGGTCCTTCACATAGGACTCCCATGCCAACGTGCCGATCCACCCAAGCACCGCAGTTACGATCATCGCAGTAATAAAAATGCTTCCGAACCAATCATCGATCTGGCCGCGGTCGAGAGAAACTTCCAGCGTGGCCGAGGCCAGCGCAATGAGGATGATCCCGACGGTGTCGATCGACATACGCCCAGCCGCTTTTGCCGCCAATCTCTCTTGGGTGAAAGCCTTTGGGTCATGAATGAGCTTGTTTGACAGATAGAGCGAGAGAATTCCGACCGGCACGTTGATGAAAAAGATCCAACGCCAGTCGTAGTTGTCCGTAATCCAGCCTCCGAGCACCGGTCCAACCGCAGGAGCTGTCACAATGACGACAGTGAATAGCGCAAACGCCGCAGCACGTTTCGCTGGCGGGAATGTATCGACAAGGATTGCCTGCGCGACCGGTGCCAATCCGCCTCCGCCGATTCCCTGCACAATGCGCCACATCAACATGAAGCCAAGAGACGGAGCGAGACCACAAAAGAGCGATGAAAGAGTAAAAAGCACTACGCAAAGGAGGTAATACGTCTTGCGTCCGAGCAGGCGGCTGAGCCATGCAGTCATCGGTAACACAACTGCGTTTGCGACCAGATACGTGGTGAGGATCCAGGTCACCTCATCGTAGCTGCGACCGAGTCCACCGCCGATATAGGGCAATGCGACGTTGGCAATCGAGGTGTCGAGCAGTTCCATGAACGCCGCGATCGTCACCGTAATGGCGATGAACCACGGGTTGATTGCCGGAGGATCACCTCGTGTGTCCCCCGGCGTTTGGACAGATGTCGTTTGTTCAGCCATCAGGGTTCCTCTCGACGTCGTTCTCATTGCATTTTGCTGGTCTCGGTTGTCGCGGTGGATCAAAGCATGAGCCAACTGCGTTAACGAACTGTGACGGTAGCTTCGACGGACATGCCTGGACGCAGATCATGGTTTGGATCCTCGCCTTGGTCGATTCGGATGCGTAGTGGGAAGCGCTGCACGATCTTCACGTAGTTGCCGCTCGCGTTCTCCGGTGGAAACAGACTGAAAAGTGGCCCTGAGGCGCCCGCCATATCTTCGACGGTTCCCTTGTAGTTGCGGCCATAGGTGTCGACGTGGAGAGTCACTGGCTGCCCCGGATGCATAAGCCGCAGTTGGGTTTCCTTGAAGTTCGCCGTGACCCAGATGTCGTCAATTGGCACTACCGCCAGAAGTGACTGCCCGGGCTGAATGCGGTGACCAAGTTCAACCGTCTTATGGCCAACCACGCCGCTGACCGGCGCGAAAATCTTTGTGTAGCTAAGATTGAGTTCGGCGGTGTGAACCTCGGCGCGAGCCTGGTCCAGTTCGCCTTGAGCCGATGAGCTGTGTGCGACAGCATCCGAGTACTGCTCGGGCGCTGTTTGCGCATTCGCTACCTGCGCCTCTCGTTCAACAACGAGGCTCCTGGCCTCGGCGATCTGCTGCTCGGCCGCAGCAACGGCGGCGCGATCCGATGCAAGTGTCTGAGCCGCCGCAGTGGCTTCGGTCGCCCGTGCGTCATAGAACGACCGAGAGATCTCGCGCTTATCGACCAGAGCTGCATAGCGTACGCGGTCGCGCTCCGCCCTTCCCGCAAAGGCTTCGTCCTGGTGGACTCGGGCCTGCGCGGAGGTCAACTCGGCCTCCGCCGCGGCAACCGTTTCGACCGCCTGCTTTTGTGCCGCCTCTGCCACGTGCAACTGGCTGAAGGCTGAAGCTTGGGTGATCGGGACCTCAAGCTTTGCCGCATTCGCCGCCGCTTCCTTTGTCTCAAGTGTCGCCCTCGCGTGCTCAAGATCCGCCTCATAGTCTCGCGGATCGAGTTCGACAAGCAGCATCCCCGCTGTTACGTATCGGTCGTTTTCGACCAATGGATTCACATAGGTCACGGTTCCTGTGATGCGCGTGCTGAGCTGCGCAAAGTGCCCGTCGACCTGAGCGTCGTCCGTGCTCTCGTAGTGCCGGGCGTGAAGCCAGTAGCATAAACCTGCAACAAGAAGTACTCCGAAGACCCCGTAAAGCAGATACTTTCGTGAGATCCTGGCCTTGGCCGGCTTGTCTTCGGAAGAGGCTGTATCCGGAACCTCGACCACGTTCGTTGCTGCACTCATGTCAACCTCCTGCGATCCAATCTCTGCTGATGTCCAACACTCTACTGAACGCCGAAAAATGACGGCAGTCGCGTCTCTGCCGAACCCATTGTCCGTGCCAGCGAGACCTTGGCTACGTTGTACGAGAACAAGCTCGCTATGTAGTTTTCGTTGGCAGCAACTGCTGCCTCTTCCGCTTCGAGGACCTCGAGATAGTTCGTCACACCATTGCTAAAGCGGTCCTTCGATTGAGTGAGAGCCTGTTCGGCCAGTGTTCTGTTTTCCGCGGCGACCTGGACTGCAGAGTCCGAGGTTTGCGCGTCCAGTCGCGCAATGCGCACGTCATAGTCGGCGCGTCCCTCAATGTCTCTCAATGCGGCGCGACGTTCTAGCAGGGACGCCTCCGCGGCATGCTTATCCGAACGGATGCGGCCGCTTGTAAAAAGAGGAACCGAAATGGTGCCCTGGAATGAGTACACCTGGTTGTAGTTGGCTGGATTCGTTCCCCCTGCGCCATAACTGCCGTCAAAAGAGATTTCCGGGAGACGCTCGTCGCGTGCCGCCTTCACACCGAACTCCCCAGCCGACACCTCTTTCTTTGCGCTCGCCACGTCGGCTCGCGCTTCTTCCAGCCTCTGTGTCTCACCCGCCTGATTGGCTAATGGCGTGTAGCCATACTCACGGCTGGGACTCCATTTCTGTGCCAACGGAATGCCGGTAATGCGATCGAGCGTCAACTTATCCTTTTCAAGATCGTTCGTCGCATCGACAACACGCTGGCCTGCAGTCCGCAATTCGACGCGCGCACGCAGGGTATCGATCTCGGGCGACACTTCAGAGTTAAATTGATCGGTGATCTGATGATTCAGTTCCTGGGCCGTAGCGAGCGCGGCTTGTGCTGTCGCCAGGCGAGCTTCACTGGCAAGCACCTGAAAATAGGCTGTACCTACGGCGTAAACAACAATGTCGCGCGCATCTTTCGCGCTCAGCGCCGATGCAGCTTCGAGGGCCTGTTGCTCCTTATAGCGATTCCAAAGTTGCAGATTGACGACCGCTGAATGGGCCAGGATATCGCCTTCACCGTATCCAAAATTCCCGGAGGTTGGCGGCAGCTGAAATCCGGCCCGGGCAGGCAGCTTGATGTTGAGCGCCTTGAAGCTCAGCTGCTCGTAACTCTGTTGAGCGCGAGCGGAGATCTGCGGAAGGAGCTCCGATAAAGCATGTTCGCGCTCTGCCCTCAGGCTTGCATCCGCCAGTTGACGATCGATGAGTCCCAGGTTGAGGCGGAGCCCGCGATCGACGGCATCTTCCAGGCTGATCCTGATCTCGCCGTCCAAGGCTTGGCCCTCGGGCGTGCTTCCCAGATAAGGATTCAATGTCTGAGTGGCGCGGGCGCTGGGGTTAGTCGTATCTGTCGCAGGATTGATCGGGCGAGGCGTCGCAATCGATCCGAATGCCGGCGACGCTCCAGCCCCGGCGTTGTCAGTCGTCTGCCCCACAGCGGAGCGCGAAAACACGATGGGCAACATTGCCGTCAGGATCGTTCGAACAATGATTTGCTTCCCCATGCGGGTACTCCTCAGGACTTGCTTCGAAAAAGAGCGGAAGGCCGCTTTTAGGATTAAGATTACATATGTCATAATTAAGATTCATTTTGATGATTTATATCATCGAACGACCGGAGAAGAGAGAGGGGAGCCTTCGATGAAGGTAACTAAAGAAACGATGGCGGAACACAGAGAGCAGATCATCACGGCTGCGGCGAGACGGTTCCGGGAGGGTGGCTTCGACAACGTCAGCGTCGGTGACATCATGAAAGAGGTCGGTCTTACTCACGGCGGGTTCTATGGTCACTTTTCCTCTAAGGACGAGCTGGTGGCATTGGCATCCCTGCGGGCAATGACTGAGACGGTGGCCAGATGGCAGAAGCTTGTCGATGAAGCTCCAGGAGACCGGCTGAAGGCTCTGGTCGATTCCTACCTCTCACTACGCCATCACAACCGCCCGGAAACGGGGTGTCTGGTGGCAGCTCTCGGGAGTGAACTCTCGCGCCAGCCCTCGGCCGTCAAAGAAGCGGTGACGGTCGGACAACAGAAGGCTCTCGATTTTCTTAGTGGAATTGCACCGGGGAAGACGAAGGCACTGCGGAGGAAGCAGGCGATCATCGCGTTTGCGGCCATGGTTGGTGGCATGATCCTGGCGCGCGGTACCTCCGAACCTCAGCTTCGCCAGGAGATTCTCGACACTGTTGCAGAATCGGTCCCGAACAGTGTGCAGGCAACGAGTTGAACTCGCAATCAGGAAAAGACTGGCGCCGTTTCGCGTTTCAGGCCCGCCCCGGCAAATGATTCACACTGGCAACTTCGCGCTACTATCGAAACAATTCCCGTTCTGGCTTGGTCCGCCCATCCCGAGGGTTCGGCGGAATTCTTCAACCGGCGCTGGTTGGGACCATGCCGGACCCTCCGTTCAAGAGGTACGTGGGTGGGGATAGACGGCTGCGGTTCACTCGCACACTCTGAACAGGCTCGAAGTCTTCTGGCGCAATGAGCGCAAAGACGGAACCGAACTCCGGTCCGGGGCAAGCGGTCTGGGTCAAGCCATCAAATTTCTACTCCGTCTCTGGCAGCCGATCAAGATGTCCCTGCGCAGGGCAAGCGCACCACAGAACCATAGCCTCGTAGAACTCAGCCTGAAAAAGGTCATCCTGCATCGCGAGAACGCAGTTTGTTAGAAGGCCGAGGCCGGTGCCGGCGGAGGCGGCTTGTTTATGAGCCTGATCCATCCCTGCGAGCTAAATGGTGTCCACTCTGTTGACTATCTGAGGAACCTAGCAGCAAGCAGACCAGTTGCACCGGAGTCCGGACACCTGGATACGGTGGAATGATCGCAGCTGCACTGCTCGAACCTAACGGACCCGGACAGGAGTTTCATGATGGCTCGGTGGCATACCCGGAAACGATACTCTTGGGCAGTGCACAGGGATCGCGTGATATGCCCGCAAAACGGTCCTCCGCGGAGATATAAAAGACATGCACCCACGAACTGAACCTGATACGGCCAGAAAACAAGCACGGTCGAAGCCCACATGGGCCTCTGTTAAGGCAAAACTCGCGCGTTTAGACAAGTTGGCGTTAATCGGCCTTATCCAGGCCCTCTATGCAGCCGACAAGGATAATCAGTTGTTTCTTCACACTCGCTTCGGGCTGAGCGAAGATGTTCTCAAACCGTACAAACAAACGTTGGACCGCTGGTTATGGCCGGATGTGCTGCGGAACCAGGTTCCTTCCGTCGCGAATGCAAAAAAGGCCATCTCCGGTTATCGAATGGCAGTTGGCGACCCCGCAGGACTCGCTGAGTTGACGGTGTTCTACTGTGAGAAGGCCATTGGCTTCTGCGAATCTGTCGGCTACCAGGATGTAGGCTTTTACAATGCCCTGGTCCGGATGTTCGAACAGGCCATTCAAGCCGCTCACCAGTTGCCTCCGGATGACTGCGAGGCAATAATGAACAGGTTGGAGAGCGTGCGCTCCGACAGTGAATGTCTGGGCTATGGCGTGGGCGACGATCTGGAGGTCCTGCTCGAGAAGTACGACAAGGAATGACTGCCCAGTCTGCTGGCTTCATCGCGATGCCTGTCGGCGTCGCCTGGAAGGCGTCGCGGGCCTGCGTAGCGTAGTCGAGCGCCCTGGGCTTGTCTCCCGCGGTGGCATAGGCTGCGGCAATCCGCGACCGAATCGCGCCTTCGCCGGCGCGGTCTCCCATCGACCGGCGAACGGAAAGCGCCTGATTGGCCTAGTCCAGCGCCTTAGCCCCCTGGCCCTGGTCTTTGGCCAGCATGAATTGCCTCTTAGTCGAAGACAACAGTCTTGTTGCCGTAGCAGAGAATCCGCCGGTCCAGGTGCCAGCGCACGGCGCGGGAGAGTACGATGCGCTCCAGATCGCGGCCGCGGGCGACGAGGTCTTCGACCTGGTCGCGGTGCGAGATGCGGGCCACCTCCTGCTCGATGATGGGGCCGTCATCGAGCAGGTCGGTGACGTAATGGCTGGTGGCGCCGATCAGCTTGACGCCGCGCGCATGGGCTGCGTGATAAGGCCTGGCTCCGGTGAAGGCGGGCAGAAACGAGTGGTGCACATTGATGATCGAGGAGGGGTAGCGGGCGACAAAGGCGGGCGAGAGAATCTGCATGTAGCGGGCCAGCACGACCAGGTCGATATTGTGCCGCGCAAGCAGTTCGAACTGTCGCGCTTCGGCTTCGGACCGCGTAACAGCGGTGACTGGGACGAAATGGAAAGGGATGCCATAGAAATCGGCGAGATTTTCGACGTCGCGATGATTGGAAACGATGAGAGGAATCTCACATTGCAGTTCGCCTGAATGCCAGCGCTCGAGCAGGTCGGCCATGCAATGCAGATACTGGGAGCAAAACAGGGCTACCCGCATGCGGCGCGCAACGGAGGTAAGCTGCCAGCGCATGCCCAACTCGGCGGCCAGAGCCGCGAATGTAGCAATGAAGCGGTCCAGATCGAAGCGGTGCGGCTCGGAGTTCTGGCTGGCCAGCTCGTCCATCGCCCATTCGACACGCATAAAGAACAAGCCGAGGTCGTGGTCCCGGTGCTGGTCGGCGTGCTGAATGTTAGCGCCCCACTCGTAGAGCAGGCTGGAGACACGGGCCACCAAGCCCTTGCGATCAGGACAGTCAATCAGAAGAACAGCCGAATCGTTCATGCTTCCTTCAGCTTAGATCAGGAAATTGGATCAGCGCGGGCCGAAGTGTGCCGCAATGGTCTTGTGCCGCAATTGTCTCTGGAAGCAGCGCGGAAACCAGAATGGCAGCCGAGAGCGGCAGTGCCTTTGAGATGTGACCCGTTCTGTTGTGCACAACAAGACCTGTTACGGCGTGCCTGCCGTAACGGGTCACTTCTACATCCATTCCCGCATGTGGTTTAAGCTCTCTCGGCACCTTGACCCGAGGGGTGAGCCTGCGTCTTGTTTTCGTCACTCGGATTTGCGCGATTCGAAGTCCAATTTCAGTTCCCAGGGGTAAATTTGAAAAACAGCACCCGTCAGGAGTTGAGCGCATGCGATGGATCGGCTTGTTGTTACTGGCTTCCTTTCAATGGTTTAAATGTGAATCCCGATTTAGGTTTGAGCGCCGCGTGATGCCCACCAAGGGACCGGATGGGACCGCAGCTCTGCCGCGCTTCCGCGGTCCCGTACAATTCCCTCTATGTCTGTTTCCTCTCAGTTCTTTCGGCCCGGCGGCAGGACGCCTGCCCAGCTTCGTTCTCTCTCCCTGGTTCCCGGTTTTGTGCAAACCGCGGAAGGTTCTGTTCTGGTTTCTTTCGGCAACACACGGGTACTGACCAACGCGACCATTGAACAGGGGGTCCCCGGCTGGCTGCGCAATGCAGGACGCGGCTGGGTGACGGCGGAATACGCCATGCTGCCGCGCTCCACGGTGACGCGCAGCCCGCGGGAGAGCGAGCGGGGCAAGATTGGCGGCAGGACCCACGAGATTCAGCGGCTGATTGGGCGGAGCTTACGCTCAGTCGTGGACATGCAGGCCCTCGGCGAGCGGACAGTGATTCTGGATTGCGACGTGATCCAGGCCGACGGCGGTACGCGTACGGCGGCAATTAGCGGAGCAGCCGTGGCGCTTGCGCTTGCGCTGAATGCGCTGGTCGAGGCGGGCACGCTGAAGAAATCGCCGCTGAAGCAGATGGTGGCGGCGGTTTCGGTGGGGATTGTGGGTGGGGCTGAACTGCTGGACCTCTGCTATGAGGAAGACTCGGCCGCCGAGGTGGACATGAACGTGGTGATGACCGCCGATGGCGGCCTGATCGAGACGCAAGCCACGGCGGAGAAGGGGTCTTTTTCGCGGGCGCAGTTGAACTCGCTCGTTGATCTTGCCGAGGTGGGGCTGAAGGAAATTTTCGCCGCGCAGCAGGCGGTGCTGGGGGGCTAAGCCGTGGCCCTGGCTGCGCATTTGGGGCGTTTTCCGATCGGTCGCCTCTTGCTGGACACCGGGGAAGACCCCAACCGCTACAAGCCCCGTTGGCGGGCACCCCCATTGCACACCGCTTCACCAGGCAGCGATCGCTGGCAATCTGGAACTGGCCTGTCTGCTCATCGTGCGCGGCGCGCGCATCGATATCCAGGATGTGCTCTGGAAGGGAACGCCTGCCCTCTGGGCCCATCATGAGGGAAAAACCGAGCTCGAAGCCTACCTGCGCGGGTTCAAAGAATCTGCCGAGAGGCATCGGTGAACTGCAGGAGCCGTCAGCGATTATCGCAACGCGGCTGCGAGCAACAGCGTGGTTCCGAGCCCGGCGATCGACAGCACCGTCTCCATCACCGACCAGGTGGAGAGCGCGTCTCTGACTTCGAGCTTAAAGAAAGAGGAAATCATCCAGAAGCCCAGGTCGTTTACGTGAGAAAGAATCAGGGAGCCGGTGCCGGTGGCCAGCACCAGCAGTTCCGGACGGACGCCGGCGTGTCCGGCCAATGGTGCGAGGACCGAGGAGGCAACCGCCATGGCCACGGTAGCCGATCCCATGGAGACGCGGACGACGGCCGCTAGTAGCCAGGCCAGCACCAGGGGTGGCATGTGCGCTCCGAGGGCCAGGCTGACGGTGGCCTGGGCGGCGCCGGAGTCACGCAGCACGCCGCTCAAGCCGCCGGCCGCAGCCAGGATGATGAGCACGTTGGCGATGGGCTCGAAGGACTCGGTGGTGAGTTTGCGTAGCAGTTCGCGGCCGTGATGCTGCCCAGACTGGCTGCGGCTGCCGAGCGTGATGAGCGCAACCAGTACTGCGATGAGCAAGGCGATGTCCGGGCTGCCGATGAAGTGAAGGATCTGATTGACGACGCTGGACGGCGCGGCGAGGGAGTCGGCCCAGCTACCGAGGAAGATGATGGCGATCGGGAGCAGGATGGCGGTGGCGGCGCGGGTGGGACCGGCGGGCGGTGGAATTTGTTCCTTCTTTGGAAATGCAAGGGCCTCGTCTCCAGGGCTCAGAGGCGAGACCTCGGGTGAGAGGTCGGATTGGGTTGCCAACGCTTCTTGTTCACGTATTTCAATTTGAGTTTCCTCTTCGTCTGTGGGTGCAAAGAGGGGCAGGCTTTCGTCGGCCGGAACCGGTAGGTCGCGCGCGTGCCGACGCTGCCAGCGGCGGGTCAGGATCCAGCCCAGTCCCGGTCCGGCGATGGCGGCGGCGGGCAGACCGATGGCCAAACCCCAGAGAATGGTGCGGCCCAGATCGGCATGGTATTGCA
>DATDLS010000400.1:0-21264 GCA_036519195.1 Occallatibacter sp.
GGTTACGACGGGCTCAAAAGCTACGACCGTCCCATCGTCCCGCTGCCGGGCTCCGCAGCAAAGCCATCGACGGCGCCGCACGACGAGCGCAGTTCGCGTTTCTCTATAGAACCCGCGCCCAATGATCCCAGGGTTCTGGCGTTCTCGCTCGCCGTCTTAGGTCTGAGCACTCTCTCGATCCGGCGACCCGAGTGGCTTCTACCGACCCCATAAAGGCGCATCATAGGGAATATCAAACCCCGATCGTCGTTTGCAGGTCGCCAGGATCGAGACATCATTTCTTCGCTTGGTGCTACATCCGCCAAGTATCAAGTCGAGGCCCGCTTTGGCTTTCGGCTATGCGCTTGGCAAAAAGAGCAGGAGACGGCCCGAGTCCGACAGACAGAAGATCAGTGGAGCCAATCGGACGATTTGCTCTGATTCTGTGAGTCCGCTTCTGTGAGTTCGCGACGATCGGCCGAAGTTGAGACTATTTCTGAGTAGACGGCCTTCTCCGCCAGGATCCAGATAGGGCTTTATTCGATCTGCCATAGCCTCTACCCTACGATCCGCGAGATTGAATTGGCTGACACTGCTGGAATGCGCGAACTCTTCGGAAAGAACTGACTTGGCTGTCATCGCTCCAGCCGACTGAGATTGTGACCACCAAAAGCGCGCGGCCGGTCGGGCAAGAATTTCTCCGGCAATCGATGAGTGCGTCCGAAGCCGCTATTGGCTTAGAATGATGCGCAGCGGGACCTCATTTTGCTGTCGGCTGTCGAACGGCCTGGGCAAAATCGCATTGTAAGCCGCCACCATAATCTTTACTCTACACACAGTTCCATCTTTGACAGACTCGAGCGGAGCGGTTGCACCCGCCTTCAACAGTACCGGAGTTTCAGCGGTCGTATACGGGGAACGCATGGCGAAGAGTGCTGCATTTGCAGCAATAGCGGTTTTGGGATCCCTCGGCTGCAGTGCCGTTCTGGCGCAAAGCGCCCCAAGCGCTTCGGACAAGGTGTGGCACTCCAAAGCGGAGCAGAGTCTGGACCGCGAACTGGCTGCGCATCCGGAAACGAAATACGCAATCGATGCGGCCAAAGTGTATACGCTGGCCGAACTCATCGATTTAGCCCAGCAGCACAATCCGGAGACCCGCGTCGCGTGGGAACAGGCCAAGGCGCGCGCCGCATCGCTAGGCATTGCACGCGCTTCCTTCTATCCCACGCTGACAGCCGTCGCATTGGCGGCAACCACGCGCGTGGCTGCGCTGATCGGCGAATACTTTCATCGTCAGACCCTCGGCGCTTTTGAGCCGACGCTGCATGTCGACTACCTGGTGTTCGACTTCGGCGGACGCAGTGGAGCCATCGATGTGGCCAAAGCCAGCCTGCTGATCGCCAATCTTGAATTCAACAACACGCATCGCGAGCTGATCTTCAAAGTCTCTTCGGCTTACTTTCGCTTGCTGGACGCGAAGGGCCAGCGCGAGGCTGCGGAGGTAAGCCTGAAAAACGCGCAGACCATTGAAGCTGACGCCGAGAGCCGGCTGGACAATGGCCTGGCCACCAGGCCCGACCTTCTGGAAGCCACCGCAGCCCGCACCCAGGCCGACTACGATCTAGAAGCTGCCGTCGGCCGCGAGGACATTGCCCACGGCGATCTGGCAACCGACCTGGGTCTTCCGGCCGAGACTGATTTTCAGGTTGAGGACATTCATCAACTGGCAACTCCGACCGCGATGACCGACTCGGTGGATGAGGAGATTGATCGCGCCTTCCGACAGCGGCCGGAGTTGATGCAACAGATTGCGCGCGTGCGCTCTGCCCAAGGCACGCTCAAGCAGGCGCGCTCGGCTTATATTCCCACCATCGGCTTCAGCGGAGATGGCGGCCTGGCACGCGCCTATGGCCAACAGGACCTGTACCCGGGTCATTACGCGCAAGGAGAATATTGGAACGTGGGACTCGAGATGAAGTGGACCCTGTTCGACGGTGGCCGACGCGAGCACGAGATTGCCGAAGCCAAAGCCGAGAAGCGATCCGCCGAGGCCAACATCGACGCGTTGCGCGATCAGATTGGCGATGAAGTGTGGACGGCTTACTCCAACATGAAGACGGCACTACGCCAGCAGCAGGCCGCGGCCGCGCTGCTCGATGCATCTGACCAATCCTACCAAGCGGCGCGGGAATCCTACGGCTACGGGGTGCGGACCCAACTTGATGTGATTTCCGCTCAGAAGACGCTGGCCCAGGCGCGATCAGAGGATGTGCTGGCACGTACGCAGCTGCTGCTGCAGGTGGCGGACCTGGCATTCCGCACCGGCGATCTGATTCAGATCCAAGCTCCAAAGCCGGCCCCATGAAGATCGCCGGGAACTGGTCCAGGTGCGCTTGAGAAAGAAACGGAGATCCATGCAGCTTTCACAAAAACCCGCTCGATTGATCGGTTCCCTCGCCGGACTCATTGCGCTGGCTGGTTGCGGACGCGCGCCATCGTTCAGCATTCTCGGCTCGTTATTTCCAGCCTGGCTGATCTGCTTGGTCGCCGGCATTGTGGTCGCGGCCTCGGTCAACTGGATTCTCACCTCTCTCAAACAGGAGAAGCTCATTACATGGGGAATTATCACGTATCCGTGCCTGGCGGCCTTCGTCGCCATCACTCTGTGGCTCATCTTCTTTAGATAGCGGGAGGTCCAATGGCTACCCTACGCTCCGCGGAAAAACGTAACCAGCGCCTGAGTCGCGGCATCAGCAGCGCCATTATTCTGTGCGCCGCGGTGAGCGCGCTGCTGGCCTTGCGGCAATATGAGGTTGATCCGCGCACCGATGATGCCGAGGTCTTTGCCAATTTCATTGGCATTGCGCCGTTGGTCAGCGGGCCCATCACCAAACTCAACGTGGTTGACAACCAACTGGTCAAGCAGGGCGAGTCGCTGTTTGAGATCGACGATCGTCCTTACGCCTATGCGCTGGCCCGCGCTAAATCCGATGCGCAGGCGCTGGGCGGGGAAATTGGCGATCAGCGGCGCATTATCGCCGGAAAAGTGAGCGGCGTGGATGTGGCAAAGGCCGCGGCGCAAAGTTCAGAAGCCAGCCTGAATCGCGCTGCCGCAGCCATCAACCAGGCCAAGGCCGATGTAACCAACGCCCAAGCTTCGGTGGAGCGCGCAGATGCAGAACTGGCTTATGCGACCAACAACCTGCACCGCATCGAACCACTGCTTGCGAAGCAATTTGTCACCGTGGACCAGGTCGACCAGACGCGCACGCTGGAAGCGACCCGTTCGCAGGCGGCACATCAGGCTCGTTCGCAACTGGCTCTTGCAGAGGCCGGGCTGGCCGCCGCCGAGGCGCAGTACAAGCAGGGGCAGGCCACTGTGACCGAGAGCAATCACGAGATCACACAGGCCACGCATAATGTGACAACCCTCGATCCACTGCTGGGACAGGTATCAGGCAAACAGGCAGCCATCGATACGGCGCAGTACAACTACGACAACTCAAAAGTAGTTGCCCCCTTTGACGCGCGCGTAACTAACTTAACAATCTCGCAGGGTGCCTATGCCAACGCGGGGCAACAGATCTTCACGCTCATCGACACGCGCGTCTGGTGGGTCATCGCCAACTTCCGGGAGACGCAGTTGCAGCACATTCGCCCAGGCATGGGAGCCGACGTTTATGTGCTGTCGCGGCCCAATGTTCAATTCAAGGGCGTGGTCGACAGCGTCGGCTTTGGAGTCACTCCGGACGCAGATCTGATTGGCCGATTCACGCCTGGATTGCCGGACGTGCAGCGGACTTTGAACTGGGTGCATCTGGCATCACGTTTTCCTGTGCGCGTGCGTATTGAGTCCGAGCCCAATGAGATATTCCGTCTGGGTGAATCGGCTGTGGTCGTGATTCGTGGCCAATCTTCAGCGGTTGCGCGGAGATAGCGATGGCCTCCGCGGTACATTTAGTCCACAAACAGAATTTCTCGGAGTGGTTTCCGGAATTTCTCCGCCAAGAGCTTGCGCCTTACCCGGGCCGAGGCGCGGTGGTCTCGCGCATGGTCATTGCGGCTACGCTGAGCATGATCATCATCGTCACCTACCGCATTCCCGGCGGCGCCATCGGCGCGCTTTGCGCCTTTATTCTCTCGCGCGAAAGTTTTCTTTCCACCGCACGGTCCGCGCTTTACATCATTCTGGCCTTCGCCATTGGCGGACTCTTCATACCCATCGGCGCGCGCTTGTTTGCCGCCGACCCGATTACGCATTTCCTGTGGGAAGGCGCCAGCCTCTTCATGATTTTCTTCCTCTTGAAGACGCTCAACACCTTTGCTCTGGCCACCGGCCTGGCCTTAGTGGCAACCAACATTCTTTCCATCTGGTATCTGCCCGGGCCGGCAGAGCGAAACGTTGAACTGACCCTCTGGCAGGTGCTTGCTGCATTGATCGGCGCGGCGGTTACGGTCGCGGTTGAAGCCGTCTTCCGTTTTTTCAGCAATAGCGACGAGTTGCACGACGGCCTGCGCGACCGCCTCAAAACCATTGAAGAGATGTTGCTGAGTTACGCCGGGGGCGAGCCGATCGCGAAGGAAATCAGCCGCGCGCTCACGCAGTACGCCGTTGTGGGGATGGGCGCTCTGCGGAGGTACGTTGCACGTACCAATTATGACCCGCTACGCCGGGTGCAGATGAGTACGCTGGTTTCACTGACCGGACGGAGCATCGATATGGCCGCGGCGCTGGTCAGCAGTGTTCCAACATTCGAAGCGGAGGATCAACAAAGGGCTGCGCGGCTGGCTCCGCGCATCGCCGAGATTTGGAACTGCTTCTCAATCCAGTGCGTGCCCAACGCCTGGGAGCCGACGGTCGATCCCACTCTAAGTACGCCTCTGTTGTCCGAGCTTGAGTCCATGGTTGCCTACATGTTCGCTGCCGCCAGGAGCGATGAATCAATCGATCCGCGCCTGGAGATTCTCGAAGAACCTCCATCGTCGAATCGCATCTTCACCGAAGACGCCTTCACCAACCCGGAACATCTGCGCTTCGCGTTGAGCGGAACTCTGGCCGCCATGCTCTGCTATATCCTCTATGTCGGCCTGGCGTGGCCTGACATCTCGACCTCGGTAACCACCTGCGTTCTGACCGCGCTCAGCAATATCGGCGCGTCGCGACAGAAACAGGTACTCCGGCTTGCGGGCGCATTGGTAGGCGGAGTGGTATTCGGCCTCGGCTCGCAGCTGTTCGTACTTCCCTACCTCGACTCGATTACCGGCTTCACGGTTTTGTTTGCCGTGGTCTCGGCGTGCGCGGCTTACGTCAGCACCTCCAGTTCGCGCCTTTCCTACGCAGGATTACAGATTGCGCTTGCCTTCTATCTGATCAACCTGAGTGAATTCAGAATCCAACTTTCGCTCACCGTTGCCCGCGATCGCGCCGTCGGCGTACTGCTCGGTGTGTGCATGATGTGGCTGGTTTTTGAGCGTGTTTATCCTCGCGCGGCGGCAGACGAAATGGTGCGGGTGTTCATTCGCACCGTGCGCCTGATGGCATCATTTGTTTCTGAATCCGGCATTGGCGCCGATGCCGAAACCATTATCCTCATCCGCAGGCAGCGCGACCAGGTATATCGCTTCTTTGGAGAAGTGAATGCTCAGGCCGATGCTGTTCCCTTTGAAACCGGCCCTCAGCGCGCCGGACACATGGCCGCCCGCGATCGCATTCGCCGCTGGCAGGCCTCGTTACGCACCTTCTACCTGATGGAGATTCCGCTCCTGCAATTTCGTCTCTTCAGTGACCCGAAACAAATTTCGGAGGCTTTTCGCAACATTGAAAAGCAGTTCCTCGGTGACTGTTCAAGCGCGCTGAATCGCATTGCAGACACCCTTGAGAGTCAGCTGCAGCATAATGTTCATCATCAACCGGCCCACACCAGCCTGCAGAATCTTCTCGCCGCATGCGAGGGCAAGGAGCATACACCGATTTCGCCGCAGGAGGAGGGGTTACTTCGCCTCAACCGAACCATCTCCGGAATGATCGACAAGCTAGAAGAAGAAGCTGTTTCGGTTCCGATCTTTGCGGAGAACTGAATTGACCAGCGCGTCCAGTTCTCGCTCAACCGTTAAGACGCGCGAAAGCTCGGATCTCCTGCTCAGGAATCGTGTTCTAGCGGCTGGGAACGTGTCGGTACTGGCCCAATCGCCGAGTTCAAATTATCACGCTGGCAGGGAAAAAGATCGTGCGGTGCCGGGATTCGCGCTGATTCGCCGATTCTTGAAATGATGGTCATGTCACCGGTTTGTGGATTTATTCTTCGCGCGCGAAGAACGCGCCGAGAGCGCGGGCGATCTAAAGTCAATCGATCATGCCGGCTATATCCCAGGATGAAGACTCTCGATCTTGGCGATGGCCCAGGTAACCAAGATGCTCTCGGCTGGGTTGCTCGTTCGCATCGCCCTCAGTATGTCGACAGACGCTAGATCCCCCTGCCATGCCACGATCTCGATCGCCCGCCTCCGCACCTGGGCATCTTCATCGCCGAGGACCTTGCGAACATCGGGCAGAACACCCGGGCCGCCTTTGACCAGCATCCATTCCGCACGGTCCGCCACCTGAACGTCATCTGAGCTCAATTGTCGGATTGCCGGCATCGGATCCGCCGCAATCCTGTCCCATAACTCAAACGCAGACATATTGGTGCCATCGGCTGAAAAGTCTTTCCCGGGGTGAAATGCCTGTTGCTCCAAAGCCGCGGTGGCCTCCGGCCCCTTCACGATCGAGATCGCCTGCAAGAGCTGGAGCTGGCAGCGATAGGCCGATTTGATCGGTTGCACATCGGCATCAGTCAACACCGGCTTGCCGCGCCGCACGTAGTCGTCCCACAAGGCGGTGAGACTCTTCGATACCTGCCTCAGTTCGCTTTCAACCGCGCCGGCAGCCACTTCGGGCTGGTGCTGCGCAAGTGCCCGCGCCGCCGCTCCCTTGACGCTGAGATCCGGATTCGCAAGGAACGGAAGCAGGGTATCGGCACTGACTGTCCCCGGCATGCGGGCCAGAGCGACGAGTGTTGCCTGCAGCACTTGTGGATCTTTATCCCGCAACAATGGCAGCAGCATGTCTGCAGGCGCTTTCATCACGCCGAGCGCCCACGCTGCGTTGGCCCGAGCATCCGCATGTTCCGATTGCAATGCCACAGAAAATGCCCCTGGAGGGGTGCGCGGCCTTGCCTGCACCAGGGCAACTGCAGCAGCACGCGAGACCTGCGCGTCCGAATCGAGCAGCCAGTGCATGAACTCCTGTTGAAGATCGAATCCCTGGTAGCTCGCCAGCTCAAGAATCGCCTGGGAACGGGCATCGGTGTCACCCGCGCTGGCCTGAATTGCCAGAGCATTCAGCTTCCGCTCGACCGGCCGCCCTACGGCATCGGCGCCCAGCCGGGGATAGTCCACGTTGATGGCATCCGCACCGGCGGCTACGGCGGCTTTCATCGCGGCAAGGTTCATGGCGTAGTCATTCGCCGAGAAGTTCACAACGACCGGTTTGCCTTCACTGTGGTAAGCCTTCACCTGCTCGGCCGATATGCCAGGCTGCACCCATATAGTCATCCGATCGCCGGCATTGGCCGCCGGATAGAGTCGCTTCACATCATCCCACTCGCCGCCGAACTGTACCCGCTCCAGCATGCCCTCCCGCTCGAGCATCTTCAGAATATCCGGGCCGATGCCCTTGGTCTTGATATCGAGAAAGAGCCGGACATCGTGCTCGCGCGCGTACCGCAGCACATCGTCAAACTTGACAATCCGCATTCCCCTGAACCGCTCGCCCATCCAGGCACCGGCATCGAGCAATTGAAGATCACCGTAGTATGTCTTCTCCACCTCTCCAACGCCATCCGTCAGTCTCTCCAGCAAGCCGTCGTGGTTCAACACCAATTCACCGTCGAGTGTCTTTCGGATGTCAAGCTCCACAAGATTGCACCCCAGCAGCGTCGCCTCCTCGAACGAGTCGAGCGTGTTCTCCGGTACATCTTCGTTAGCGGTTCGATGACACAGTAACTGGACGCCACCCGGCTGGAGCGTTGCGGCCCCCAAGGCACCCGCTCCAGGGAAGATGAGAAGCAGCGCTAGGCAAATTCGTTTCATTGCGTTTCCCTTAATCAATCAGTCAGCCCAGAAGCTCGTTGCTCAGCTGAGGATGTGCAACCGTACGACCCTTCGCCTGGCCGAGCAATACGCGAAAAAGAACCGCCGTCACAAGAGCAAGCGTCGCAATGCCGGCCACCACCACCGGATATCCAAAGCGCGTAAACAGAATTCCCGCTCCCGCTGTGGCAGCCGACCCCGCCAGGGTGTTACAGAACATCGTCATCGCAGACGCAGTGCTGAGATCTTGGTCTGGCATTTCATTCATCAACAGGCTATAAAGGCCCGAAGAACTCATCCACTGTGTTCCCGCGAACGCCAGGTAGAATGCGATCGTCAGGCCTCCGTGGCCCGCGGCATCCATGGCGCCGAGTGAAACCGCCATGAAAACCTGCATGGCGACAATGCCGTTTACCAACCCAAGCCAGCGGAGGACTGCTGGAGCCACCAGTCCCATGAAGAACTGCAAAACCTGCGCCGTCGAAAAGATGACTCCTATATGGGCGAGTGGAGTATGCAGTTGGCGCGAGAGGTAGATGTTTGCAAAGGGCGGAAAGGAAGAAAGGATCGCCGCCCATAGAGCCATCAACGGCAGATAGCGCAGCAGGAAAGGATGAACTCTAAGCCCTCGCAGCCACTTAAGGGCTTCGGGCTTCACCTCCGCGAGTTGTTCTGCTTCGACAGGTGTTGGGAATCGCAAACTCAACAGTGGAACAATCCCCAGCAGCACGATCCCGCAGGCGGTGAGCAGGATCAACCGCTTCACCGCTGCGGGCTGCATGATGAACCCCGCCCATCTCAGCCACTGCGGCAGATATCCGCACAAGATACCGCCCAAGGCGCCTGTGCCGATGCCTGCAGAGAAAAGCAGACCGAAGGCCGCTGGACGATTTCTCTCCGTCGTAACCTTTGCCACAGCCGGAAGAAAGCAGACCGCCCATGTGCACATCGAGATACCGGTCAAGAACGCAATGACGAGTTGCGCAGGCTCCCACACCCAGATCGTGCGCACCACAGATATCAGTGGTGCCGCTGTAAGGGAAAAAATCAACAGCGGACGCAGGCCGATCCTCCGTGCGAGCACACCCACCGGCAGGGTTCCGATCAGCGAGCCGAGCATCAAGGACCCGCCAATCAGTCCGATCGCACGCTCGTTGAAGTGGAAGTCCAGCAGGTACAAATTGAAGAGAAAGACATAAATGGAGAACCCGGCATCGAAGAAGAACGCCACGGCGAAAAATATCCAGAAGGCGCGGCTAAGGCTCTTCTCACGGAGCCAGACAAACGGGTTTCTCCAGAACGAAAGAGCGTCCGCTGAGGATGGCTCGGACGGCAGCGGAAGTGTCACTATTTTCCTTCCTCAGCCAGCATCCGGAGCCGATCGACCGCCCAATCCAGATCCGTATAGCGGAGTTCCAGAACCTCAACACTCAGCAGGCGCTCAATTGCGCGATACTGGGCGGCAAGTGTCTCCTTCGGTCCATAAAGTACCTGCCGCATGAACTTCCGCGCGGCGTCTTTCCGGTAGGGAACGAGTCCCGGCCGGTCTCCACTCTGCCGGTTCAGAAAGACCACGAAGTCCACTTCCTCCGTCTGTGCTTGGACAATATTGCGCATAGGACCAGTGGGCAATTCGATCGAAGGCTTGCCTCCGGCCCGCGGCGTCAGATCGATCCCTGCTACCTCCGGGAAGAGTTCTGCAGCGGTGGGGCGGAAGCGTACCTTGTGAAAGTTGCCAGTCACAAGATTTCGCGTCCCGCCATTGAGCAGTAACGAACAATCGTCGGTCACATACGTCCAGCCGGCTCGTGCGCAAGCATAGGAAAGCGTCGACTTCCCAGCTCCAGATTCACCGCACAGCAGCACCCCACACCCGCGCAGCGAGACACAAGCTCCGTGAATTGCAGTCCCATGGCGGGTCCCGACCTGGGGGCCGGCCGTCAATTCCAAAAAGAAGAATTGAAGATAGAGTTTGAAGCGCAGCGCTGCGCTCGACACAGTCATGTAAGTCCTGCCCGCACTCAGGTCGGCGAGAAGATAGTTGTCCTTATCGGCTATCGCCGTGATCATGGGCTGCAACAGCCGATAACTCGGAGCCGGTGGGCATTCAGTCGCGTCCGTCTCCAGCACGCAGATATCGGTATGAAGAGGCTCATAGTCGAATCGCTTTTCAAAGACCCCCCAGGTCTCCTCCACGAGGGCCAGCATCTCCGCCGAGTTGGTTCGAACTTCGAGTGGGAACCCAAACGGATAGAATGTGCCGCAAAGCGAAAGCTCCGGGCCTTCGATCTCGTGCCGGACGCTCTCAGGTGATGCCTCGCTGTCCAGTGTTCCGTCGATCTCTTGAATCATCGAGCCTTTCTCCTCTCAACCAAAGTTCCAAAGTGCGGCAAAGACGCAGTTGCCCCCCCTCGCCGCCCGGTGCTTAGAACAGATATTTCGCCGCGAATTGAATAATGCGAGGGTGGGGGCCGTCTTGCTCGGCAGAGATTTGGCCGAACGTGGACGATACGGTGTCCTGAACACCCGGTTGCGGCACAGCAAAGCCGACCCCGGTATTTGGGTTGCCGAATTGCGGCGTATTCGTCAGGTTGAAGACCTCAGCCCGAAACCGCAGGCTGCTTTCCCTCCACACTGGAAACACCCGCTCTACCGCCATGTCCATGTTGTGCTGCCCAGGCCCGCGCACAATGCCGACACCGCTATTCCCGAAGTCCTGATCCGCCAGGCTTGTTCCATTCGGAGCTTCGGGCGCCGGCTCAAATGCGGCCCCATTGAGATAGCGACCGGCTCCCACCACTCGCGAGAACAACGAGCCATGAGTCGACGGGTTCACCCCCGTGCTCTCCGCCCGGTTAGAGAAGCCACCATAGACCGAGCCCGCATTGCCATCGAAAATGCTGAGCGCTGCGCCGGACTGAATCACGCCTATACCGGAGAACTCCCAGTTTGTAAGCAGGTGACGGGCAAGCGTCGGGGCAGAGCTGAACTTGGGTACCGACCAGACGAAGTTCGCCACCACGCGCTGGTCTCGATCGTCGCCCCCAAGGCCGTACGATGACTGCCTCACGTCATTTTGGTTGTTAGAGGGAAGTTGGCTTTCGAAGACATCGTTCCCTCCCTCCCCGCCCAGTTCATCCAGGTTCTTTGACCATACATAGCTCGCCTGGATCTGGAACCCATGCCGAAAACGCCTGGTGATGCTGGTCTGCAGCGAGTTATAGTTGCCGATAAAGGATGACTGCGAGAACAACGAGCCTTCAGGGACGCCCTGGTAAAACTGTCGTTCCGTCACATTATTGACCGAGTTTGTCGTCTGCCCGTTTACTGGATTTTGCGGGCTGGCAAGCAGTGACTGGTTGAACCCGATCTGGCCCAACCTATGGATCGATTGCGTTCCCACGTAGCCCGCCTCAAGCAGATAATTCTGCGCAAAGGCATACTGTACGTTCAGGTTATATTCCTGCGTTCTGGCATCCTTGAGATTCGGATCTGTCCCTTGCACGAATGGAAGCGGCGCGGCCGCACTGCGTGGTAAGAAGATCGGATAACTGGATTGAGGCAAAATCGGAGTAACATAGGGGTCCTGCAAGGTGGCGCCTCCGTTGGCAGCCCCCAGCGCAATGTTGCTTGTCGCATACGGCGGCTGCGACAAGCCCGACTCAAGCGGGCCTCCGGAGTGCTGGTCGAAGTACCAACCATAGCCGGCATGGAATACCAGTACCGGTTTTTCTGTCATCTGCCAGCTAACGCCGAGCCTGGGCGAAATGTCCCCATGCGGCGTCCTCCACAATCCGGCATACGGGGTCTGGACTACGCCGGCGGGAATGGGCGCCTGGAAATTCGAAGGCACCGTATAGCCGCTGAACGTTCCCGCCGCCGGGGTGGGACCCGTGGCAAGAATCTTGTCGAAGTTCGCGATTCGACCATCCGTCTCGGTCGGTGCGCCGAATATCTCATAGCGCACGCCGACATTCGCCGTCAGCCTTGGCATGAGCTTGATGTCGTCTTGAGCGAAGGTCGCAAAGTCCGCATAGCGCTCATTGCGACGGAAAATACCGCCGCCGGACTGCGTCGTTCCAACATTGCTCAGGCCTTCCGGGCTGCCGTTCTCGGTCGCGCTCTGTCCAACCAGAAAGTCCTCGAAGCTCGGAATCTGCAGTAATCCATCGGTCTCGTTCGGAGAATTGATATCGACCTCGTTTTGCTTGAATTCGATTCCAAAGCGGGTATTCTGTCGGCCCCTGGTCACCGCCACCGTATCCTGCCAGACGAAGGTATTCGTGACCTGCCATTCCGACGGTGTTCCTGCGTCGCCGATGGTGAACCCGCCGATGGACATGCCGGGAGCGTTGAGTGTTGCTCCGGTCGCACCGGTTGGCGTCGTTATTCCAATTGCCTGGGCAGTAAGCGGATTGTCGACCTCCGACAGGCCGTCAAAACGCATGTAACCGAACCGCGCGACATTCACCACGCTCGATTTGAAGTTGTGTGTATCGGCCAGCACGAACATGGTGTTCCGATTCAGTTCGTTGGTGCCCCAACCGGGGAGATTGGCCGCGCCGTTGGGAGAAAATGGCGTTGCTGTTGTGGCGCGCGAATAAAAGACCCTACCAGAAAGCAGGTTCTTGGCGCTCAAAGCCTGATCAATGCTGACCGTGAACTGGTTCTCGAAATAGCTAGCCGGAATTGTAAACGTGGACTGTCCTACCGGAAACTGGTCCGAAGGGTCCGCACCGCTATTCGGTATCGCCATCTGCGGACTGGGGACGGCAAACTGCCCGCTCGGCAGCTTCGCATTCAGAACCGCCAAGGCCACGGGATTGATGTTCGATCCATTGCAAGCCACCTGCACTCCCAGAGCCTGCGTGAAATACCCGGTCGCCGGAAGTCCAGCCGAATCCAGGTGCCCCGCTGGACAGAACTGCGCCCCCAGGGTTGCGGCCGAGCGGTCCTGGGTGAGCAGGGGCAGCGTCGACTGCGTCTCGTCGCCCAGTCCATTGACCTCGGTGAGCCCCTGGTAGGCGACGAAGAAGAAAGTCTTGTCCCTCCAAATTGGACCACCGGCAGATCCACCAAACTGGTTATGTTTCAGATCGGCCCTCGGTTGGTTGTCGAGCTTTGAAAAGAAATCATTCGCATTGAAGATGTTGTTGCGGACGAACTCCCAGGCGCTTCCGTGAAACACGTTGCTTCCGGACTTGCTGACGAGATCCACGTTTCCTCCCGGGCTTCGTCCATATGCCGCATCAAAGTTTGCCGTCTGCACGCGGAACTCCTGGATCGTGTCCGGCGCGGGAACGGCGACGCCGACGATCGAACTCTCAGCATTGGATGCCGAGTCCTCCGCCATGTTGTTCGCATCGATGCCGTTAAATTGGATGTTGTTCTGGGTCGGTGTCGAGCCGGTGGTCGCCACATTGATCGTGCCGCGGCCCAGGCTGGATGGCACCGGCAGATCCGTCACGACCCCGGGCGCGAGCGCCAGGATCTGGGTGAAGTTGCGGTTCGACAGAGGCAGCGCCTGAATTGCCGTATCGTCCACCAGCCCACCCAGCGTCGAGCTTTCCAGGTTCGCGACCGAAGCAGCTCCACTGACCTCGACGGTTGTCTTGGTCTGCGCGACAGTCAGCTTCACATCAAGCGAACTCGTCTGGCTCACCGTTACATCGATCGGCTGCGAGCGCTCCACCGAGAAGCCCGGCGCATGGACCGTCGCCGTGTATTTGCCCGGCGGGAGCAAGGTTACATGGAAGACCCCTGCGGCATCGGTTTTTACCGAACGGCTGGCATGGGTCTGCTCACTGACAACCAGCACTTCAGCATTTCCGACAACCCGTTCCCCAGGGTCAAGCACGAGCCCCGAGATCGCGCCGGTGCCCGGCGCCTGAGCAAAGGCGGTCCCGATCCGCAGGACCATCAACAGAGCGGCGAGAATGAATTGAGTTCGCAATACCGTATTCTTCATACCTTCGTCCTTGACGATTCAGTTTATGATTTCGCTTTAGAATCAATGAGTTGCGGCATCCTTCCCGACATGCCGTTCTTCAGCGAATCGTTTGTTTTGATTGAGATAGTGAATCTCGCGATGATCGGCAATCAACTCAAGTTATTGATTCAAAAGATAGTAGTAGGGTGAATCGTCACCTTCGTCCTTTCAATCTCCAAAGCCTAAATAAAAGCGTTTACGCCGAACTCTAGTATCAATAGATGAGCCCCGTTTTCTGTTTACGGATTGTCAATCCTTTGTATCGATGTTGCCCCTATCTCGATGTTGCGATTTGCTTGCAATTCGCCAACGAGACTCCTCTGTCTGCTCCTTCCGGTTCTTGCCGCCAATTGCGCCTATTGGCGGAGCAATGGATGTGGCAGGAGGCCGGAACCGGGCAGCCAAAACAACATCCCGGAGGGCAGCCCCAGTCGATCGCGCACACGATATCCCGATCCTTCAAGGTGCGGGGAATCGGCGCGCGTGATACCGTTCGAAATCCTTATAGGGAAGAGGCAATGTGATGACAAGCTCATGACAACCCACCCAATCTAAAAACTTATGGTGTTTAAGGACATCCAGTTCGTCTCAGGGGAGCACGCATGGTTCACAATGTAGCCTTGATTTTAGGTCAGTTTCATCAGGAAGAGGCAAAAGAAATGAAGGACGAGGCCATGAGAGCCGCAGAAGAATACAATCTGTCGGTTGTCGAGGTGGCATGGGTTCCCGGTTCCATGGAGGCTCCACTGGCCGCAAAGAGACTTCTTAATCGAGATGATATTCACGGCATTATTGTTCTTGGGATTATCGAGCGAGGCGAGACAGACCATGGGGTTGTGATGGGCCACGCCGTGACAAAAGCTCTGATCGATCTACAACTTAGCTTTATGAAGCCCATTGGCATGGGCATTCTGGGTCCGGGGATATCTGCCCACCAGATCCCTCCCCGTCTCCGTAGCTATGCTCGCGCCGCAACTTCGGCCGTCTGCCATATGCTGAGGCAGCAATGAACTGTTCCGAAGCAGAATCGATCAACAAACGGGAGTGCGCCAGAGACAAGAAAGTCAAACCTCGCAACATGCCTTAAATCAATAGTTTACGTAAGGCGCACCCTTCAGAAGTTCTTGATTCTACACGATGAGAAATATGCCCCCCCGGCAAGCTCCTGGACGAAGGTGAGCCTGAGGTGCCCCAGAGATAAGCAGAGCGATTCTTTTCACCACCGATGTGGAGCCGCCGGAGGGGGGCGGGCGGCTTGGGGGTCAGGGGAGAAATTTGTACCCTGCACCGTAGATGGTGAGCAGATGCTTCGGATTCGCCGGGTCCGACTCGAGCTTTTGCCTCAACTTCAGAATCTGGTTGTCCACGGTCCGTGTGGTCGGATACGCGTTGTATCCCCAGACCTCGTTAAGCAGCAGCTCCCGCGTCAACACGCGGTCCACATTCTCTGTAAAGAACTTAAACAGCTTGAACTCGTGAGCGGTGAGGACCACTGGAATTCCGCCCTTCCGTACAGTCATGCTCTTGAAGTCGACGTCGCAGTCGCCAAAGTGAAAGAAGGTCGAGCCTGTGGGCTTACGCTGCCTCCGGATTGCCGACTGAACGCGCGCCATAAGCTCTCGTGGGCTGTAGGGCTTCGTGACATAGTCGTCAGCGCCCAGTTCCAGAAGGAGTACCTTGTCAACCACTTCGCTGATCGCGCTTAGGACGATCACAGGTGTCTCACTGGAGATGCTTTTGAACGTCTGGCAGAGTTCGCGCCCGGAAATTCCCGGCAGAATCAGATCCAGAATGACGGCAATCGGACGTTCGCTGCGGAACAGTTCGAGCCCTTTCTGGCCGTCGCCCGCTACCATGACAGAGTAATGCTCGCTCGCAAAACTCCTGCAAAGCACCTTCTGCATGCGAGGATCATCTTCGATGACCAGGATCATGCCGAGGCTCGGCGAGGGCGCCTTTTCGACTTCCACCTCTTCTTCCACGAGATCCGAATCCATCAACATGCTTTTACACCTCTAATCCATTTTGGCCGATCCGGCCTGTAATCCCTATGCTAACCCCCAAAAATGACAATCTGATGACAATTGAAGGGGTTGCGCGCTTTCAAGCGACGCCGGAGCGAGAGTGTGAGCTTTCTACCGAATTGGAACAACTGACTGCGTCTGGACGATGGCGTTCGCTGACGGAGAGAGCGACGCTGCAGCCGCTCCAACTTCCGCATCCTGAGAAACCAGCACACCTAACAAAACGACTGCCCAAAGGGGCAGCAGCAGGTCGAACGGTTCCGCCTCAGCAAATCCGCGGACGATAACAAATAAGATCATGCTGATGCAGATCACCTTGGAAGATTGCTGTGCCATACGCCGAATATTGGAGTAAAGACTGCCATAGACCCCGCAGAGGAGCACAATGCCGATCACACCATACGAGTAGGCCTGCTCGAGGAACTCATTTTCTGCATGCCTTGCTTCAAAGGTGCCAAACGTAGGCACAACGTTCCACATGGAATCGAACCCATGTCCAATCCATGGACGTTCCAATGCCCCATCGAGAACAAAGTTCCAAATTACGGTACGACCTGTCAGCGTCTCCGCTTGATTTCCATTCGTCGTGTAGAAGTTGTAATAGGCCTCGAATAAACCCCAGAACATTAGAACGATCATAATTGAGGCTATGGTCAAAAATAGCTTGCTGCGTCGGCTCATCGAGCGATCTTGGATTACAAGATAGACCTGGCTGACGATAAAGGCGGCAATGGTGGTCTTGCTCAGGGTGCGAATAATCGTAAGCACCAGAAAGACGGTGACGAGTCCGAACCTCGCCATCTTGCGCCGCATGAGGTACTGAGCGAAGAACACCGCGAACACACAGACGTTGCAGATCGAATTCGGATTGAAGATATTTTCGTCGCCCAAGCGAAAATCGTATTGAGTGGGCATTAGCCAAGCGATCAGAGCAACCGAGCACGATGCCCAGATAAATCCCTTCATGACAGACGCCGCAACTTCCGGCACGCTTCCAACACGAAGAAGGAAGATGATTGTCGCGACATCAATGGCCGTTCCCAACCAATAGGCCATCGAGGCGATCGGGGAGGCCGTCTCGCTCCAAAGCAAGCTGCACCCGGAAACGGCGATAAACAACATTGCCCATCGGACACTGGATGGCCGCAGTAGGGAACTCAATGTCCGAGTGGCGGCGCCGAACGAGAAAAAGCCGGCTACTCCAAATAATAAAAAGCCCAGAGCTAACTTGATCGCCGAGCCGGTTTGAAGATCTGCCCCAAAAAGCTTGATGGACAAGATGGCCACGGCGAGGCGGAAAGAAAAAAAGAAACCGACGGCAAAGGCCATTCCTGAGCCCCCGGATATGCTCTCGCTCGCCGTCGCTTCGCTTTTCATTTCCACCATTGTCCTTCACAACCTAGAGTATCTTCCCGCCCCATACACCGCATTGGACATCTGCCTCTTCAGGCGGCACCGTTTTGGCTGGAAAAAAGCGAGCGCCACCGCCTGCGGATCACGGGAACCATTTCTGCGGCAAGAGCCTTGCGTGGATCGTCCGGACTGACCCTCGACCAGACTTCACGTAAGAGAATCACCGAGGCCGCCACAGAGAAAGAAAGAAATGTCAGTACCGCAATGAGGATCAGGCGGGGCGGAAAGGACTTCTTCTCCGGTATTCCGGGCGCATCGATGACGCTGATGGCGGGAACATCCTTTGCTTCCTCGAGGCGAGCCATTTCGTATTGCTGTGTAAGCAGCTCGAAAACGACCTCCTGCACCTTCACGGTCCGGTATAAGTCCGCAAATGGAACGGCCAAGCGCGGCAACTGACGTAGCGGCGGGTAGAGTTCTCCTTTATCCTCAGCAGGGTCAGCGCCGTCGGGGCCCGAACCGGCTGCCAGCAATGGAGCCGATGAGCCCGTCATCTGTTGCATATCTTTCTGAAGAGCGGCGATGCGCGCTTCAGTCTCCTTGACACGCACATTGCCATCGCCGTAAATCTGGCGTAGAGATTGCAACCCGGCCTGCTGAACGAGCAGTTCCCCTTGTACTCGGGCGCCCGCATCCACCATTGCGCGCGTTTGTTCTTTGATATCAACGGTGGTGTTCTTGCTTGAAAACTCGCTCAACTGGAGTTGAGCATGCTCCAGGTCGTCTTTGACCTCATGAAGCCGGTGCTCAATAAAGATGCGTTCCTGACGCGCCGACGACGTGCTGGTCTTGTTAACAAGGTTGCTCAACTCGTCGAGATATGCCTGCGCCATATCGCGAGCCCGTACAGGATTGGTGTCTTCCACTTCGATGGTGATGACGCCGCTCTTTTTGTCATCGCTGATTTTTGTGAGGCGGGCCAGGTGCTTGGCGGTCGTGAACCGATAGCGCGTGTGATAGACCTGCTGGAGGTGAAAGCGGTCGATCAGGTGCCCACGTACTGTCCCGCTCTCCAGCAGGTTGACGAACAGCGCGGTCGTTGTGTGCCCGCCCAAAAGGCTGCTGGCAAGCGTGCCGAGGGATCCCATTCCGCTCCCCCCTCTGGCCAGCGCCGCCAGCATAAGAGCGCCCGAGTTCTGCTGGTCGGGTGGCATGATGCTCGCTGTCGCCTTGTACTGCTTGGGAATGAGGAACGCAATCGCGATGCTCACCGCAAACGCGATGAGTGTAACTCGAGCCAGCATTCTTCGATGCCGCCAGAGCAAGCTTGCGCGAACGGCCCAATGTGCCGGGACTTGTTGATTGATTTCGACGATCGCCCGTGCCGGAGTGCTGGTAATCATTTCGTTGGGCACACGTGTGGGAGCGCTGGTAATCATTTCGTCCTCCCCATCGGACTGTTAGAAGGCTGAACAGTAAATTCGTTGTTTCTGTGCGGTTGTGACCAGAGCAGGGGGAAGCGTCTTTTGAACTCCGGAGCGAACTCGTTTTCTAGAGACAGGAGTGTGACGGCAATGTCGTCGCCGGCAGGCTGATTCGCGGCAAGCTCTTCGGCTTCCTGGAGGAGACCAGTAGAATCAAGGCCGATCCGGGGGCGAAGATTGAAGGATGCACTCCGGACATAACCTTTCGCTGGCAGCAATTTGAATCCGGAATACACTCCGCGATCCAACGGTACGTCGGGCGATGCCATATTCGCCGCACTTGGCTGCGCCAGCTCATGCGGGGCGGAGTACCCTTCGGCTTGTCGAGCGATAGCAATCATGAGGCTCCTGGAAATCATCGCAGACGAGCGAGACATTTTCATTGCGCTTAAAGGCCTCCCGCCGCGATCCCCCCGGTGATGGCAACGGAAGAAGCCAGCTGAGCAGTCCTCAGCAGATTCAACCAAAACAGCGAAGTGCCTATGATCTTTTGCGGCACCACAACGACATCTCCCGGGCCCAATTTGGTGGACATCACGCTCGGGCCCGAATGACGACCTATGACCGTGCCATTGGCGCGGATGATGAAGGCGTCTCTTTTATTGGCGGTGGGGTTGGTTCCACCTGATTGACTCAGATACCAGGACGCTTTGTGGTTCGGAGAGAAGGTCAGCGCGGTCTGGTTATAGACCTGGCCTGTGACAAGCACAAAGCCGGGACGCTTCGGAATTGTCAAAACATCGCCACGCCGGAGTTCGATATCTGCGGGCGTATTGGCCCAGCTATCAATATCGGCGCTGATATTGATGACCATGCGGCCGGTAGGGGGATGACTCTTGAGTTGGGCGATCGCCTGCGCCTGCTGCGACTTGATCAACGCCAGCGTGCCGCTGTCCCCGGAACCGACTGCCGGCCCGAGACGTGCGGCTGCGGAATTCGTTTGTATCTGCTGTATGAGCTCCTGCTGACTCTTTTCTTCGGCCTGACGCACCTGCTCACGAGTCAATACCGCCCCTTCCGGATAGGCAGTATCGCGCATTCCACCTACTCGACGAAGCACGGAGCTAAGCAGCTCACCTTCCTTAAATCCATAGCTGCCGGGGAATCTGACCTGACCCTGAATCGTGATTGATTGGCCGATATCACTCCAGCCAGTGATCTGGTGAATCGTAAGGACGTCGCCCGGTTGGAGAGGGACGTCCGCGCTCGGATCTGTTCCGGCAACGGCAGCCCCGATGCGGATCACAGACAGCTTTCCATTCACCTTGTTGCCGCCCTCAATGTCGTAGCTTGTAAGATCGGCGCTGTCGACCAGAGCATCCCGCTTGAACCCTCCGGCCATCCGCACGAGCTGGGCGGCTGTCATGCCGTTCGACATCGGATAGGTTCCAGAACGGAGCACTTCGCCAGAAATCTTGACCGTTGGCGAATCCACCTCATATCGGCCAAAAATCCGAATCGTATCGAAAGGCTGAAGCGGCAGGTTCGCGTTGCCGATAAGCACGTCGGGCACATTGAAGCCGATGGTCTCGGCATGGAGGTCAGGCGGGACAAGGCGTATGACTTCCCCATGCGCCGCGGGCTCAGGCAACATGTCCTGATAGCTGCGCAGTACATCGCTCAGCTGCATGCCGTCGTTGTAGGAGATGCGGCCCGGCCGAGCGACATGGCCCGCAAGATAGATGGCGCGTTGGCTATAGGGAAGGATCGGAGAGATATGGATGCGATCCCCATCTTTGACGGCAAACGCGTCGACGGCAGCGCGATCGGCCTGCGGATCCTGTTCGCTTCCAGTCTTGATCGTCACGGTTTCACGGTGTCCATTCGCATCGATGCGCTCAATCGTGATGTGGCTGAGTGAAGCCGCAGCCGTAAGATTACCGGCATCTTCAATCACCGCGCCAAGGGTCGAACCTCCGGGCTTGAGCTCGTAAATCGCAGGCCGCTTCACCGCTCCCGAGACAGCAACCTGCGGACCCGCCGGAGGAACCTGCAGAGTGTCTCCGCTTAAGAAGTGTGCACTGCCCTTTTGCACTCCATGAAGAAGGAAATCGTAAAGGTCCACCTCTTCGATCAGCTGGGATCCGCGGTAATGGCGGACGATACGAAGGGAGCCAACCGAGGTTGGGCCGCCAGCCGCATAAAGAGCGCTCAGCGGCGTAGACAGCGAACTGATGTCATAGCCTCCTGGCCGCTGCACGTCGCCCGCCACATAGACACGAACCGAACGCAATTTTGAGACCGTCACAGCAACGTGAACGTTCCGATATTGGTGTTCGAGTGCGCCTTCGATCAGGCTTTCTGC
>DATDLS010000401.1:0-5245 GCA_036519195.1 Occallatibacter sp.
GCCGCCTCGAATCGAACGAGGCTCACCGAGGCCGATCATGGTGAAGTCCATGGTGGAGAAGTCGCCAAAGGCGCTCACGCCTTTCATGCCCGCACGCAAGTCCTGTAACTCGGGTACGGAAAACGTAGTGTTTTCGTCGCCGATGCCGGGAGCGCTTTGCCGGATATAGATCAGCCGGTCCTCGCCGCGATTGACCAGAGGCTTGAGCAGCACTCCGCGCACCAGCGTGAAGATGGCAGCGTTCGCCCCGATGCCAAGCGCCAGTGTGAGAACCACGGCGATCGCCAGCCCTGGAGTCCGAATTAACGAGGCGGCTGCAACTCTCAGATCGCGAACGAATGACATGTTCTGGGCCCTACTGATCATTCTTTCCCTCGGGCCCGCCCTCATCGCACGGTATCCTTTCGTCGTCGCTGCTCACTTGCCTTCATGATTTCGTTCATGTCCCCCGCTGGCCGAATCTCGAAAATGTTGCCATACGTCATCGCCGGATGCTGCGCCATGAGCTGTACAGCATGATTCATGTCCCGCGCTTCAAGAACGAGAATGCCACCGAGTTGTTCCTTGGTCTCCGCATAGGGACCGTCGGTAGTTGCCACTTTGCCGTTTTTCCAATACAGGGTCAGGGCAGTTTCCTGAGACTGAAGCGCTTCTCCACCAGCCCAATGCCCGTTGGCGCGAAGATGGTCGTCGTATTCAAAGCATGTATCGAACATCGCGTTTCGCTCGGCCTCAGTCATGCCATCAAATTCGCCTTTATCGTAGTATCCGAAACAGATGTATTTCATGGTTTTTCCCTCTTTCTTCTCGTCTTCGGTGGGAGCCAGCAGCACAGCTGTCGCAAATGTTGCCGTCACTGTTTCAAGTAATGAAGCGCAACAGATCCTGAGTTAAAGATCTTTGACTCAACAAGTTTTAGTTGCAGTCTCTCCGGCAGGCTAACACCTTCCAACAACCGTCGTCCTTCTCCTGCAACGATTGGCCCAACAACAAAACGATATTCATCAACTAGACCAAGCTCTATAAGTTGTCATTGCTGTCCAAAATAAATCGATAACTCTAGCGGCTTGAGGGGTTGGATTGCAGGCTGATCCCCGTTACTCTGAGGTGGGCTCTCGGACAGGGCCACACACAGAGAAAGAAGGATCAGCCATGACTCAAGTATGCAGTGTCTACTCGCAGCTTTTGCAACTTTTTCCACGCGGACAGTTCGCAAATGCTGTCAAACAACATCAAGCCGAGTTCAGCTCCAAGGGATTCACCTGCTGGGAACAGTTTGTGGCCATGCTGTTTTGCCAGGTAGCGCATATGAATTCGCTGCGCGAAGTCTGCCTGGGGTTGGCCGGTTGCGAATCGCCTCTGAAGCATCTGGGCATCAGCTCTGCGCCGAAGAAATCGACCCTGGCTTATGCCAACGCCAACCGCCCGTGGGAACTCTACGAGTCTATCTTCATGCAGTTGTTGGGCAAATGCCAGGCCGAGACGGCGGCGCACAGTCCTCGCAAGTTTCGTTTCAAGAATAAGCTGATGAGCCTGGACGGCAGCATCATCGAACTGTCGGCTACGATGTTCGATTGGGCCAAGTATCGCCAGCGGAAGGGCGCGATCAAGCTGCACCTGCTGTTGGATCACGACGGTTATCTGCCCTCGTTCGCGGTGGTGACCGACGGCAAGTATAGCGAGTTGAAAGTGGCGCGGAGCTTAAATCTGGAAGCAGGAACCATCCTGGCCATTGATCGGGGCTACAACGATTACGAGTGGTTTGGGCAGTTGACGCGGGACGGGGTCTTCTTCGTGACGCGCATGAAGACCAACACGGTCTACAAGACTGTGGAGGTATGTGCGGTTCCAGAAAAAGGCAACGTACTGAGCGACCAGATCATCTCTCTGCCTTCCTTGGACAAGGCTGGTGAGGAGCCTGTCCTGTTCAGGCGGATCGAGTACTGGAATGCAGATAAGCAGGAGATCCTGGTGTTCTTCACCAATCTGATCCACTTGGCGGCCTCGACGGTGGCCGCGATCTATAAGGAAAGGTGGCAAATCGAACTGTTTTTCGAGAACTCGACATGGTGCACTCCTTCGTATGTCATTTGTTTTCAAAAAGCCATTTCGTGGAATTTGCCGACGGTGGGGCATTGCCTTTCGATCTTTGGGCGCGGTATCGCTCCACTTCCGATTTGGGCAGTATCCATGGAGCATTTGCGCAAGCCTGTGTAGCACGCAAGCGCCCAGCATGTATGAGGCGCAAGATTGACGACTGCGTAAACCCCAGCAGTTTCGCGGCCTCCCCTACCAACATCTCACCGCGCTGCTCAAGCTCCCGCTCTTTATTCACTGGGATAGAATAGCGATTGCGTAGCGAGCAGATCCCCTTCTCAGTCCAGTTTTCTCCGTGCGGCGTGCGATGCTGATTGCGATTCAGAATAGAGGCGATTCTGGCGTCCGTTTCCACGCGCGCGAGCTTCTGGACCATCTCCACCACTTCCGGTTCGGTTACGTAGCGATGGTGGCCTGTTCGTATTTTGGCAAACTCAATTTGCGTGTGATCGCCGCCTTGCCAGTGCAGCACTAGACGGATCGTATCGTTCTGTGTGGTTGCGATGATCTCCTTCAGAGCGATGCGCAGAAGCCGCTTCTTATGCTCTGGAGAGCTTTGTGGTGCATTCCATAGCCGCAGCAAGTCGCGAGCAAAATCCATCAGTTCCTCTTTTTTGCCGAGCCGTGAGGGGATGTTCACGGCTCTGTTCCAGAGCCGCGAGTTCTTCGTCAAGTTGAGCTTCTATTTCCAAAGCGCGATTCCAGCGACGTTCGAGTTCAGCAGCTACCAGCCGGTTGTCTGGATCAATTGCATCGTACTGACGTCGTGCCCGGATCGCTTCATAGCGGGCCTGTTCAAGCGCCAACGCCTTATGACGAATGCGATCATCGCTGGCATCACTCAGCGTTGCTACCGCGTCCATAGCCGCATCCACGCCCAATGGAGACAGACACTGCAACAATTGGTCCGATACCATCTGGTCGGCGCGCAGTCCGCCGAATAGAACACAACTGGTCCGTTCGCCGTTTAGCCGGTAACCGGAACATGCATAGCTAATCGAATATGGCGAAGGGTACCGAGCGTACAACTTCGCACCGCAGTGGCCGCAGCGCAGTAGGCCCGCAAGAAGAGCGTTGCCTGAGCGAACCGATCCGCGAACGAAGTTGCTGGCTGCGTTTTCGTTTTCTGTGATCATCTTCTGGTTCTTCTCATATGCATCCCAATCAATGTAGCTCTCATGATGATCGCGTAGCAATATGGCCCACTCTTCACGTCGGATGCGCTTAATCCGTTTAGCCTGCTTCCTCCCTTCGACCAAACGCACCACCGTCTTGCTGCGGCCATAGACATATGCCCCGGCATAGAGGGGATTCTTGAGAATGCTGTGGACAGCGTGGTATCGGGCAGGGCGCCATACTATCTCACTTGAGCCTTCGGGACCGACAGCTATCGGCAGTTGAATCTGTTGCCGGTCGAACCACAGGAAGACCTGCCTGACTGTGCGCAGTTCAGAGAATTTGCTGAACACCATCTCTATGGCCGAACGAATTCGCGCGTCCGGGGTCTTCTCGATGCGATCGTCTGGACCCTTCACATAGCCGATCGCCACACGCCGGACCAATGCACCGCGCTCTGCCATCTGCTGCAACGCTGCCTGACCGCGAGCGCGGAAGTTGGCCACCTCCATCTCGCTGATTGTCCCTTTCATGCCCAGGAGCAACCGATCATCGATAAGACGCGGATCATACACTGCTGTGGCATCAATCAGCAGTACGCCCATCACGCTGCAGAATTCCAACAGCGTGTGCCACTCGCGGCCGTTGCGAGCTAGTCGCGACGCCGCTTCGATGCTGAAGACCGCACCCGCCTTGCCGTCGCACACCTCGTGCAGCAGACGCTCAAAACCTGGACGATTCGTCCCCGATGCTGAAACTCCAAGGTCCTCGTCGATGATGTCCACCTCCTGCCATCCCAGGGCGCGTGCCCGCTCTGCGACGGCATACTGCATGCGCTGGCTTTCCAGGTTGTGCTTCACCTGGCCTCGAGTGGACTGCCGGATGTACACGTAGGCTCGCCGCGCCAGATGGTCGGCTGTGATCTTATTCATCGCCGACCTCCTTGCGCATCGTGACTGTGTGAGCCAGCATCCACTGCGTCAGCGCCTGGCGCAGTTGCTCCCGCACTGCTGGCGGGAGATCGACGACCGGTACGGGGGGAGCTTCTTCGAAGAGTTGCCGTTGCTGCCTGGTCTTTCGCTGAGACATCGGGATTTTCCTCCTGTACTATTTGCTCACAGGAGGAAAGCCCCGTCATGGCTTCGTTACGCAGCGCCATGAGCACTGCAATGGGCAGGCGCGCAGTAGTGACAAATTTCGCCTCCGCGGCCTCAGGACGCGTCATCCAATCTGGCACCGCCAACGGCCGACTGTCGGCGAGGCGCACTACGTAACTCGCCTCTCCGTACCGCTCGTAAAATCGGATTACAGGCAGCGTGTGTGACTGTAAGGGATGAAACCGGTAGTAGATCGTGACTTCAGCCGGTCGATGTTGATGGGCATTATGTTGCCTTGTTGTTTAAGGCCCTGAAGCAGACAGCAAAAGTGAAGTCGTTTTTGGGCACCAGCGCCAATGCGGTCAAGACGCAGATCTGGACGGCGCTGATCGCCATGCTGATCCTGAAGTACCTGCAGATGAAATCCAGCTTCGGCTGGTCGCTTTCCAATCTGGCGGCACTGCTGCGCCAGCAACTATTCATTTTCAGGGACTTATGGGCGTGGCTCAATAATCCGCTGGAGGGGCCGCCAGCCGCAAGGCAACTCGCCGAACAGTTGCCCATGCCGCTCATCTGGTAACCCTCTGTTGGACAGCAGAAGAAATGCAAACACCCACTTATGCCTGTAACGAAGCTCTTACACGCTTATAACTTGGACAGCACAATGCCCGGCACATAGAAATTCCTCCCGCCCGAGTTATCAAACAAACCTGACGCTATCGCCGGGAGAGGACGCCTATGTCCATTGAAATCAACAGTTCAATTCACAGAAAATGCTGTCTTGGACAAGAGTGATAATCCGCATAGGAGGCGATCTCCGAGATGACATCGACATCGTATGTTTGGCGCACAGGCGCAGCGCCAGGGTCGGTGATGAGTAGTCCGGTAGCGCAGCCACCCACGAAGACAATCTCAGGCAGCAGCGGGCGCAGCTT
>DATDLS010000402.1:0-17538 GCA_036519195.1 Occallatibacter sp.
GAGGAGCGTCTCGGTATAGGCGAAAACCGTCTTCTTCGACTTGTGGGCCTTTACCTCATCCATGTATGAACGGATGGACTCAACCAGGGACCTCCCCTTGGCTACAGGCAGCGACCGCGTTGGGGCGGCACCGTGTGTGGGGTCACTGGATTCTACGGTGATTCCCAACTTGACGGACTTGAGCTCGTGGTTCTTGCGCTCCAAGGCGGCGAGCGCATCGTTGGCTTCGTCCCCCACCGTCTCCCAAGTCTTGCCGTATCGCAGGACGTATGAGGCGGAATCGAACCGCTCGGCGGTGCCATTGATCAGGGCATACCCGGGCCTGATGCGACCCTTCGCACTGAACACTGGTTTGGTTGTGAGATATTTTCCATCCGGCATTCGAACTCGGATGTATAGGCTGGCTTTCATCATCTCCTCCAGGAGCTAATACCCGAGCACTGGAGGCGATCCGTGATTAGACCGGCAAAAAATGTATGAGCTGCTGTATAAGAGCCTTAATCGTCCCTCTATCTATTTGATTCCAAACGTGTTACGTCGGAATGGCGGAGAGAGTGGGATTCGAACCCACGTTAGAGTTTCCCCTAAACACGCTTTCCAAGCGTGCGCCTTCAACCACTCGGCCATCTCTCCTGAGAGGGGCTGTCTTCTTGAATTTACCATAGGCCGCCTGTGCCACGCGCGGTCGGCTGTTCCGGCGATCGAACCCGGAGCAGACCCGAAACAGGCAGCGAGCCGACGCCAAAATGGGAGGCAAAATGAAATCGTTTACTTCCGCTGCCCAGCTGGTTTATAGTTCCGGGTTGTTTCCCGCCCGTCTTTCATCGCCGCGCGGTGCAACTTCCCACTGAAAGAGGGGCTTGATGTCTGTCATCTCTCGTCGCAGTCTGCTCGCATCGGCGGCGGTCGTTTCCGCTTCCACTTTCGTCGCGCGCTCAGCCTGGGGGCGCACGGCGTTCATGTTCGCCGGCTCTCCAAATGCGCATTCGGCCAACGCCGTGTCGCCGCGCGAGCAACTGCTGTTTGACTTCGGCTGGAAGTTTCAATTCGGCAATGGCGTGGATCCCGAGCACGACCTCGGCTTCGGCTTCGGCCAGGGAGATTTTGCCAAGACCGGCGACTTCGAATTTGCCAAAGCCAAATTCGACGACTCCAAATGGCGCCCCCTCAACCTCCCCCACGACTGGGCTGTGGAACTACCCTTTGTGCGCGACGAGGAACAGAATTCGCACGGCTTCAAGCCGCTTGGTCGCCGTTATCCGGAAACCAGCGTAGGCTGGTACCGCCGCGAGTTCGAAATTCCCGCCAGTGATGCAGGCAGGCGCATCGCAGTCGAATTCGATGGCGCCTTCCGCGATGTCATTGTCTTTGTCAACGGCTGCTTCATCGGGCGCAACAACAACGGTTACGCGCCATTCAGTTTCGACCTGAGCGACTTCCTGGCCTACGGAGGAAAGAACTACATCGTAGTGCGCGTCGACGCCAGCTTTGGCGACGGCTGGTTCTACGAGGGTGCTGGCATCTATCGCCACCTGTGGCTCACCAAGACCGACGCCCTGCACCTCGGCCGGTGGGACAGCACGGTACGCTCGACAGTGTCTGGCGGCGCGGCAACCCTTTCGCTCGCAGCCATCGTAGAGAATCACGGCAGGCACGAGGAAGATGCGCATGTCAGCTGGAAGATTCTTGACGGCTCCGGAATGCAGGTAGGTTCCGCAGAAGCACCAGCGCAATCCGTAGCTCCGCAGGTTCCGGCGTCCTTCACGGCAACGGCGAGTCTGGCCAATGCCGCACTCTGGTCACCCGATGCGCCCAACCTCTACACGGCCATCGTCACCGTAGAAGCTGCCGGCAGGCCGCGCGACGCCGAGCGCATCAGCTTCGGTGTGCGCACGGTAGTCTTTGACGCCAGCAAAGGCCTCCTGCTCAATGGCAAGTCGATCAAGATTCAAGGTACCTGCAACCACCAGGATCACGCCGGAGTCGGCGCAGCTCTGCCCGATCGTCTGCAGACCTTCCGCCTCGCTGTCCTGCAGGCCATGGGCTCAAACGCCGTGCGCACCTCGCACAACGCGCCAACGCCGGAGTGGGTAGAAGGCTGCGATCGCATGGGCATGATGATGATGTGTGAGACCCGCCAGATGAGCTCGAACCCCGAAGGGCAGGCCGAGCTTGCGGCCATGGTCAAACGCTATCGCAACTCGCCTTCGATCATTCTCTGGTCGATCGGCAATGAAGAATGGGAACTGCAAAGCCCCATGGCCGAGCAGGGCGCGCGCATCGGCGCGACCATGGTCTCGCTCTGTAAAGAGCTTGATCCCACCCGCGTGGTTTCGGCCGCCGTCAACGGAAATAACCAGAAGGGCGTGTCGGACTCGCTGGACATTATCGGATTCAACTACAACCTCAGCTTCCCCGACGAGTTCCACAAGAGGAATCCCACCCGGCCGGTCTATGGATCGGAAACCTCCAGCGCCATCTCCACGCGCGGCATGTACACGACCGACCCGCTGCGCAACCTGGTCAACGATTACGACGGCGTGGTTCGCTGGGGTGAGACCGCCGAGGAGTGGTGGAAGTTCTATGGCACGCGAGACTGGGAAGCCGGCGGCTTTGCCTGGACCGGCTTCGACTATCGCGGCGAACCGACACCCTACGGCTGGCCGTCGATCAACTCGCAGTTCGGTATCGTGGACATGTGCGGTTTCCCCAAGGACACTTTCTATTACTACAAAGCCTGGTGGGGAACCGAGCCATCGCTCCATCTGTTTCCGCACTGGAATTTCGAGGGCAGGGAAGGGGACATGATTCCCGTCTGGGTCTATTCGAACGCGGACCAAGTCGAGCTCTTCGTGAATGGCCAGAGCCTGGGCAGCCAGAAGGTTCCGCATCTCGGCCACGTCGAGTGGAAGGTCAAATACGAGCCCGGCTTGATTGAAGCGCGGGGATCGAAGGACGGCAAAGTCATCCTCAGCGAGAAGCGCGAAACTTGTGGCCCCGCTGTGGCGATTCGTCTCACCGCCGATCGCCAGCAGATCGACGCCGACGGCGAAGACGTCGCCGTTCTCAAAGTGGAAGCGCTCGACAAGGAAGGCCGCGCGGTCCCCACTGCGAACAACCGCATCGGCTTCAAAATCTCCGGAGACGGCGCGCTCATCGGCGTTGGCAACGGCGACCCCAACTGCCAGGAGAGCGACAAGCAGCCCAGGCGTTCGCTGTTCAACGGCCTCGCGCAAGCGATCGTGCAGGCCAGCCGCCATGCTGGAGAAATCCACATTGAAGCCGTGAAGGATGGCTGGGACGGACCCGAACTGACCCCCGCCAAACTGGTGATCACCACGAAAAAAGTGGAGCCGCGCCCGTCCGTGGCATGGTCGGAACGGGAGGCTTAATCGGCCCAAGCGGCATCAAGTCTCCCGGCCGCAACTTCGACTGGCCTGCGCCTGCCCTCGTGGTGCGCGCCGCTAAGATGGGAAAGATGAGAACGTCCGAGCCAGAGTGGAAGGCCGAGTTGCGCGCCATGGTGGTGCTCGCTGTCCCGGTCGTGTTGAGCGAACTGGGCTGGATGGCGCAGGGCGTGGTCGACACCATCATGGTCGGAAAGCTGGGCCCGGCGGCCATCGGCGCCGTCGCGCTGGGCAACGCCGTCTTCTATACGCCTTCTCTGTTCGGCATCGGGCTGCTGCTCGGCCTGGATACGCTGGTTTCGCAGTCCTACGGCCGCAAAGATTACGACGGCTGCCATCGCTGGCTGGCGCAGGGCATTTATCTCGCCTTGCTCATTACCCCGCCGATCATGTTTTGCGTCTGGTTGGCCAGCTACGGCTACGCGCGCTTTGGCGTCGCCACCGCGGTTGCCGGCCCTGCGGCCACTTATCTGCGCATGCTCAACTGGGGGACGCTGCCCCTGCTCATCTATGGAGCCTCGCGCCGCTATCTGCAAGGCGTGGGCCAGGTGCAGGTGGTCACGGTCACCTTCGTAGGCGCTAACCTGCTCAACTGGCTGGGCAACTGGATGCTCATCTACGGCAAGCTGGGCGCTCCCAAAATGGGCGTCGATGGCTCGGCCCTGTCCACGGTGATCGCCCGCCTGTTCATGGGCCTCGCGTTGCTGGGCTTCGCCTGGCGTTACGAGCGCAAGCGGGGCCATCCGCTGTTTCGCCACTGGTCCGGACCCAGTCGAGTGATGCTCAAGCAACTGGTGCGCCTCGGTGCCCCTGCGGCCGGGCAAATCATTGCCGAAGTGGGCGCATGGAACCTGGCGACTCTGGCTGCCGGATGGCTCACCCCGGTCGCGCTGGCAACCCACCAGATCGCTCTCAACTACGCCGCACTTACGTATATGGTCCCGCTCGGCATTTCGGCCGCCGCAGCCGTCAGCGTGGGCCACGCCGTCGGAGCCGGCGAGCTCGCGCGCGCCCGCCGGGCCGGCTGGCTTGCCCTGGCACTCGGAACCGGCTTTATGCTGCTGGCCGCAGTGGTCTTTCTGGTCATGCCGCGCCCGCTCATCGCGCTCTACACAACCGATGCGCAAGTGATGGCCGTCGGCCCGGCCCTGCTGCTTCTGGCCGCTGCCTTCCAAATTTTTGACGGCATTCAGACCGTCTGCACCGGCGCCCTGCGCGGCCTGGGCGAAACCCGCGCACCCATGATCGCCAACCTCATCGGCTACTGGTTCGTGGGCCTTCCGCTCGGCATCGCGCTGTGCTTCGTGCTCAAGTGGGGCATCTACGGCCTGTGGATTGGCCTCACCCTCGCGCTGGTCATCATTGCCACCACGCTGTTGCTGCGCTGGTGGCGCGATGCCGCGCGTCTGGCGTCGAACCCTCACGCCGCCGGGAGCTCTACTGTCGCTTGATTTATTTATCGAGAAAAACCTGGCAAGGTGCCGTGAGCCCGGAGTCAGGACCAGAACGGCCCGATCAAACGATTCAGCCAAACGATTCAGCCAAACAATTCAGTCAAACAATTCGGTCAAACATTGCCGGGCAGCGTGTCGCTTCCAGCATCGGGAATCCGATCCTCGCTCGGATCAAAGACCAAAACAACGGCGCAAAGGCGGCGGGAACAGAATCTCTGCGCCGCCGCGCTCGCGCCAGTTGTCCTGCTAAGCGAATCCACGCGAAGGCTTAGGCCTTGCGCCCGAACCGTCTGCCCAGGTGGCCCGCGAAGCCGATCAGGCCGGTTCCCAGAAGGAGCAGGCTGCTCGGCTCAGGGACCACGGGGCTGCCACCGGCGGTCTGTGAACCGACGGTGATTTCATCGAAGGCGATCCGGTCCGCGGAGCCGCCAAAGTTTACCGACTCCGCCGTGCCTGAAAACGTGACGCCGACTGGATCCCACTCGCAATACCCGAAGATGTCGCCTGACGGGCAAGCCGCGCCCGGGGTGTTTGGATTCAGCGCGATGTCGGCCAGCTCAGTGCCGGTGCCATTGACACCGCTCCACACGGTAACGGAACCAGCTACGGTTGCGCTATAGAAGAACGAGAAGCCCGTGGTGAAACCGGCAGCTACATTCATGGTGTCCGCAGCGCCGCTCAGGAAGAACGCCACCGGACCACCGGAGGGGTTGTTGTCTAAGTTGCCCGTTCCGCCCTGTGATCCGGAAATAATGGCCAGCGAGTTGGACGAGAAGACGATGCCGTCTGCTGGTCCAGGTCCGCCGCCGTTGCCGCCAAAGCCGCCGTTGAAGTAGTTGAGGATCGACTCCTGATCCCCGAGCCCACTCATGTTGAGAACCATGGGGCCCGCGAAGGCCGCCGCGCTCGAGGCTGCCAGCAAGGCAAGAGGCAGCACAACTTTCAAGTTCTTCATATGGAAACCCTTTCTATTGAACGAGAGTTCAGATCTGGAATGCCTGTTGAAATATGCACCGGCCTGCGCCAGTGCGTCGCCGGAGACCTGGTTGCATTCCAGGTCTGGAACAAGCCCATCTCTGCCTTGATGGATCAGCATCACGCACGCCGAAACACCAATTCAGTCAAGGCCTGAAGTTGAATTTGGAAAAGTCCCGGGGCCCGAGATCGGAGGAAAGGAACCCGATCCATCAAACAAGCAAGAGCCGGAAGCCAACTCTGGTTTTTAAATTCTGGCTTTCACTTAAAGTTCTAGGTGGAGCGATGTAGGAAAATCTCGATTTAATGCGCGTTCCTTCAAATTATTCGCGGACTCCTTTTGTGGTGTTAAAGCACCTTTGTGGCCATTTGATTACATAATAGAATCAATAGTTTACGGATGTATGCTGCGGGAAATGTGCAAAAGGCTGCGTTTCAATGACCCAAAAGTTTTCCTTTTGTGGAACAAGTGCTATTTCCATTTCCGGGGAACGCGAGTAAAAGACTTTTTGCCGAATCCGGGAAGACCCTCGGTTGCCTCGACCCTTCGCGGGACTCAAACAGGTAACACCGAAGACGCGATTTGGTACAACGAGTTCGGAAAGTGACTATAATTATGAGGGAATGAAATGCTGTTTTGCTCCCGACTTTTGCCTTCGAATGCACGTTCTCGAGTTCAGTCGGAGTGACGGCAAAACGGCACGACGATCCACGGGAGTAGGTCGTCGGCCGACAGAATTCTTTTGAAGGGAATCCCGCCACATGGCGACAGGCGATTTGGCCCTGGATGAAGCGCAGGGCGCAACACAGACGCGTAAACGCGTGACAAACGACTTCAGCATCAACGTAGCAACGGTGAACGGGTCCGGCTCGCAATCCGCCAACAGCGTGCTGCTGAAAAGCATCTTCGGGATGGGGGTTCCAGTCAGTGGCAAGAACCTGTTCCCGTCGAACATCGCCGGATTGCCAACGTGGTACACGATTCGCGCCAGCAAGGATGGCTACGTCGCACGCAAGCGCGACGCAGAAGTGCTGGTGGCGCTGAATGCTGACACGGCCAAGCAGGACGCGCTTGCGCTGCCCGCAGGCGGCGTTGCCATCTACGAGGAGAGCCTGAACCTCAAGCAGTATCGCGACGACGTCGCCTTTTATCCGGTCCCTCTCGACAAGATCACCGCCGCCATCTGCCCGGAAGCCAAGTTGCGCAAGCTGGTGCGGAACATGGTGTACGTCGGCGTGGTGGCCGAACTGCTCACCATCGATCTGTCCGTGGTCGAGAGCGGTCTGCACAAGCAGTTTGCCAAGAAGCCCAAGGTCTTCGAACTCAACTTTGGCGCGGTCAAGGCTGGCTACGATTACGCCAAAGACAAGTTCACCAAGCAGGATCCCTACTTCATCGAGCGCATGGACAAGACTGCCGGCAAAATCATCATTGACGGCAACGCGGCCTGCGGCATGGGCGCCTTATTTGCGGGCGTGACGGTGGTTGCTTGGTATCCGATCACCCCGTCCACTTCCGTGGTTGAAGCCACTACGGACCTGCTGAAGAAATTCCGCGTCAACCCGGAAGGCAAGGCGACCTTCGCAGTTGTTCAGGCAGAGGACGAGCTGGCCGCCATCGGCATGGTGCTGGGCGCCGGCTGGGCAGGTGCGCGCGCGATGACGGCCACCTCTGGGCCCGGTATTTCGCTTATGGCAGAGTTTGCCGGCCTCGGCTACTACGCAGAAATCCCCGGCGTGATCTTCGATGTGCAGCGCACCGGCCCGTCCACGGGTCTGCCGACGCGCACCTCCCAGGCTGACCTGCTGTCGACCGCGTTCCTTTCTCACGGCGACACCAAGCATATTGTTCTGCTGCCCGGCAGCGTGCGCGAGTGCTTCGAGTTTGGCCTGGCAGCCTTCGATCTGGCAGAGCAGATTCAGACCCCGGTCTTCGTCCTCAGCGATCTTGACCTGGGCATGAACAACTGGATGTCAGAACCGTTCGCCTATCCGGACAAACCGCTGAATCGCGGCAAGGTGCTCAGTGCTGAAGATCTCGATCGGCTCGGCGGCTTCGCCCGCTACAAGGATGTGGACGGCGACGGTATCGGCTATCGCACGCTGCCCGGTACGCGTCATCCCAAGGCCGCTTACTTTACCCGCGGAACCGGCCACACCGAGTCGGCCGCCTACAGCGAACGGCCGGAAGATTACGTTGCCGGCATGGAGCGGCTGGCCCGCAAATTTGAGAACGCGCGCAAGCTCGTTCCCGGCCCGGTGACCGTCAAGAACGGCTCGTCGAAGATCGGCATTCTCGCCTATGGCAGTTCCGATTTCGCCATCAGCGAGAGCATGGATCTGATCAAGCAGCAGTATGGCCGGGACCTGGACTACATGCGCATCCGCGCCTATCCGTTCTCGCATCAGATTCACGACTTCGTCGCCTCGCACGAGCGCGTCTACGTCGTCGAGCAGGATCGCGATGCACAACTGGCGAGCCTGTTGAAGCTTGATCTGCCTGCTGAGCAGGTGACCAAGCTGCGCAGTATTCTCCACTTCAACGGTTTGCCCATCGATGCCCAGACCGTGACCGAAGAGTTTGCCTCCCGGGAAGGCTTAGAGGGCATCTCTCCCACGCACGTTGAAGATGTCGAAGTGCATGAGGGCGCAGTCGCCTCCTAACGCAGGCGTCTGCTAACAATCGACGGCATTCACAGGTTTGGGCCTCGAGCAGAAGGGAAATTTTCAATGGCTACAGCAACACCACCGGCACCGAAACTGAACCACATCGGATTGCCTGTTCTTGAGTACCGCGGCGGTAAAACGACGCTCTGCGCCGGATGCGGTCACAACGCGATCTCTGAGCGCATCATCGATGCCATGTTTCAGATGGGCGTCGAGCCCGAGCGGGTCATGAAGATGAGCGGCATCGGCTGCTCGTCCAAGAGCCCGGCCTACTTCATGAGCCGCGCCCACAGCTTCAACAGCGTGCATGGCCGCATGCCGTCAGTCTCTACCGGCGCCATCCTGGCCAACCACACCATGACCACCCTCGGTGTCTCCGGCGACGGCGACACCGCCTCGATTGGCATGGGCCAGTTCGTTCACCTGCTGCGCCGCAATCTTCCCATGATCTATATCATCGAAGACAACGGCGTGTACGGGCTGACCAAGGGACAGTTCTCCGCCACCGCCGATCTGGGCTCCAAGCTCAAGACCGGCGTCGTCAACGATCTTCCCGCCATCGACACATGCGCACTCGCCATCCAGCTCGGCGCAACCTTCGTCGGCCGCTCGTTCTCCGGCGACAAGAAGCAGCTGCTCTCCATGCTCAAGGCCGCCATCGCTCACAAGGGCACGGTGATGCTCGATGTGATCAGCCCCTGCGTCACCTTTAACGATCACGAAGGCTCAACCAAGAGCTACAAATTCATGCAGGACAACGATGAGCCCATCAATGAGGTCGACTTTGTCGCCAGTTTTGACGAAATCAACGTGGACTACAACTCCGGCGAAGTGTTCGAAGTTGAAATGCACGACGGCTCCAGCCTGCGCTTGAAAAAGCTCCATGAAGACTTCGACCCCACCGACAAAGTTAAGTCGGTGCAGGCTCTCATGGAAGCCCACGCCAAAAACGAGATCCTCACCGGCGTCTTCTACATCGACACCGAGAAGCCCACCTTCATCGACCTGCTCAATCTGGTCGACGAGCCCCTCGGCCAGCTTCCCGAATCGGTTGTCCGTCCTCCAAAAACCACCCTCGACAGCCTGATGTCCAGCCTGCAGTAGCCGGGCTTGCTGGCGCTTGAGAGCAGATTGAGAAAGCCCCGCGCTCCGCGGGGCTTTCTTTGCGTTGCCCTCAATTCGACTACTCCGAGCCTGTGGGCCGGGGTGCAGCCGTCACGCGCACGCCCATTCCATTCAGCTTGGAGCGAGCCTGGGTAGCTTCCGGCGTCTGCGGATGGCGCTGGATCAGCTGCCGCAGTTCGCGGATTCCCGCGTCTTTCTTGTTGGTCTGGATCAGGGCCAGGCCCATGCGCAACTGTGCGGCCGAGGCCTTGGGGTTGCCGGGAAACTTGTCCAGCACCGAGCTATAGGCGCTTATGGCATTCGTGAAGTCGCCCTGATGATAAGCAATCTCGCCCAGATAGAACTGCGCGGTGCCGGCCAGATCGTCCATCGGGTAAAAGTGCATCACGTCCTGGAATTCGCTGGCTGCCACGCTGTAATGCGCAGCGTTGTAATCGCGCACAGCTGACTGGAACGTGTCCTGGAGCGGGGGCGCCTGGTTTGCCGGGGGCGCACCACCGCCCTGCGGCTGCGCATTCGGTTGACCGGGTAGGCCGGGTTGGCCTGCGGGAACTGCTCCGGCCGGCGGCGACTGAATTGTCTGCAGCTGCGTCTGCAGGTCCTGCACGGACTTGTCGAGCTTGGCGATGCGCGACTTCAACTCATCGACAGAATCGTTCAGCGACTGCACCTGTCCGGAAACCGTGTCCAGCTTGCCGCCGTTGCCTTCGCTCTGCGCATTGATCTTCTGCTGCAGCGTGTTCACTGTCGCCGTCATCTGGTTGGCGCTGTCGGAGGTCTGCTCCACCAGGTGCTGCAGCACGCCAAAACGCGTGTCGATGGTCGACTGCATGCGCTGCATCATGTCCAGCAGCTGTTGCACCTGTGTCTGCAGCTCGATGATTTCTTTCGAAGCTGCATGCGCAGGTGCAGGCACCGCGGTGAGAACCATGGCCAGGATCGCGGCGGCGAGGAGACGATTGCGGAGGTTGGTCGCGTTCTTCATTGTGGATCCTTCAGAAGCGGAACTTGAGCAGCTCTTTGAGCTCCCAGCTTACAGTGTACGTTCGCCGGGGACACCCCAACAATCAGTTGTCCCAGGCCTCCATCCGGAGACCTGGGACAGCGCGGGGGGACCCCTTTCAAGCGTTCGCACTTTTCCCCAAGGCAGGCCTTAGAGGCTGCCAACCGGGAAGCCTTGGTGTACTTCTACCGGTCCATCGTGAAACCGGCGCGCCGGTTCTGCTGCCAGCATTCTTCGGTGGACTCGGAGCAGAACGGCTTCTCCTTGCCATAGCTCACCACACGAATGCGGTTGGCCGCCACCCCTGCCGTCACCAACGCATTCTTGGCTGCGTCGGCGCGATTCTGGCCCAGCGCCAGGTTGTACTCGTTCGATCCGCGCTCGTCACAATAGCCGCCGATCACCACCTTGATGTCCGCATGGCTCACCAGGAACGAAGCGTCCTTGGCCAGCACCGCCTGCGCATCGCCGCGGATATCGTAGGTGTCGTAGTCAAAAAAAGCGTCCTGCACGTTTGCCTTGAACTGGTCTTCTTCGCTCATCGTGTTGCTGGGCACATTCACAACCGGCGCCGAGTTTACCGTCACGCGTGCCGTTGCGTCCGTCGTTCCACCAGCGCCGGTCGCCATCAGATGATAGTTGGTCGATGTCGCCGGCGTTACCGTCTTTACACCGGACGTGGGCACGGCGCCAATGCCGTCAATGGATACGTTGCTGGCGTCGGTTGTATGCCAGCTGAGAACCGCCTGGTCGCCGGCAGAGATCACCGTGGGTGCAATCGTGATTTGCGCGGTGGGCGCCGGGACAGAGGCCGGCGGCGCGGTCTCAGCCGGAGGCGGGGGCGGTGTCTTCTTTTTGCAACCTGCAACTGCGATCAATGAGACAAGCAATACAGCGGGAATCAAGATGCGCGAACGTGCTTTCAATGGATTGCTCCTTCCGTGAAATCGAGATTGTCATTCAAGTCGTCCGGACCTAGTCGTGAGGTCCGGACGGCTCGCCTTGGTTTTCGTAAGCTTGCTCCCGGGGAGCGAGACTTGAGACGCGGAACACTTTGCTCCTGACCTTCATTCTAGAGGGAATACGTTTGTGACGGGAAACAGTTGTGAGGGGAAACCAGATCGTCAAAACTGCTGCCTTTGATCGTTCATCGCCAGTACAGGCAGCGCAGCGTGAGCGCGTTGGCTCCCTTCGGTGTTCGCTGAAAGGAGAATTGTTCGACCCAAGCATCATAGTTGATTGCTGACCGAAGGCCGGTCGAGAATCGCTGCGGTGTACCATTTCAGTCGACTCTAAAGTCAATCTCGACCGGCCCCCGGTGGTCAACCGTTCAATTCGGAAATTCAACGGCCGGTTGCGACCGGCCGGTTGCCATTCTTCTACTTCCAGCTCCAGTTGGGCATCGAGTTGTTTCCCGAGCGCGTCAGTTGCTGCTGCTGCGTACCATCGCCCAGCATTGTCCAAATTTCCGTGTGCCCGCCAATGGTGCGCTGAAAAACAATGTGCCGTCCATCCGGCGCCCAGGAAGGAAAGTCGTTTGTGCCCGATTCATGAGTGATTTGCAGATAATTCTTGCTTGCCAGATCAATTACATGAATGTCATCGCCCCCCGGATCGCCCGGTCCATACTTGCGGTTCCAGCTGAAGGCCAGCAACTGTCCATTCGGAGACCACGAAGGACTCACCGCATAGCCGCCGTCGGTAATCCGCTGAACATTGGATCCGTCAATGTCCATCGTGTAAATCTGCGGCAGCCCGGTGCGTCCGCTCACCCAGGCAATCTGCCCGCCGGTGCGTGGATTGAAGGTCGGGGCAACGTTTGGTCCCTTGAAGTCGGTGAGTTTGCGCAGGTTGTTGCCGCTTGAATCCCCCAGCCAAATCTCCGGATTGCCGCTGCGCGAGGAAGAGAAGGCTATCTTCGATCCGTCCGCCGACCAGGCAGGGGACTGGTTGCTGCCCCCCGCGATACCGTCGGGGAAGGCCACAGGGCGGTTGAGCTCCAGTGAGTACATGCGAATGGCCCAACCTTCTCGGCCCAGAGATGCAAATGCGAGGCGCGTATTATCCGGTGAGATGCGCGGAGAGATGGAAATGGTTCCCAAATGCGTGATGGGATGCTGATTTTGGCCGTCGTAATCCATCGCCCACACCTCTTTGGTTCCGGAGCGAGTGCTGATGAAATAGATCTTCGTCTCCGCGATCCCGTTGATGCCGCCGCCCAAGCGCAGAATGATCTCGTCGGCAAAGCGGTGAGCAATCATGCGCGCCGATTCTTCGCTGGCCGTATCGCCGTATTTCTTTCCCAGCACCTGCGGGCTCGAAGGATTGCCGGTGTCGAAAAGATAACCGTCGACCGTGACCCGTCCATTGGCAGAGGAAAGCGTGCCGAAAGCCACCATGCCCGCGCTGGCCGGTGCGGCAGACCACTCGGTCAGGTTCATTTCCTCAGGGCCGCCCGGCGTGGCCTGCGGAGCCATGCTTTTTGAAACCAGATCAAAGATCCCCGCGTTGCCCAAGTCGGCCGAGAGCGTGGCGTCGAAGACCGCTTTCATCGCCGGCACCTGCGGATCAGTGCTGCCCGGCTTGAAGTCCGCCGCCGCAATGCGAATGCGGGTGTTGCCCATGTTGGTACCGGTATGCACCCAGTCCTGGGCGCGCAGTTGGAGTGCAGGCAGGGAGAGCAAGCCAACCAAGGTCAGGGGGAGCAGTCTTGAAAATGCCTTCATGCGATGAACAGTCCTTCCTGGAGCAATTTGGGAAAAGATCAGCTTGGGAAAGGGATCGGTTGGGGTAAGGCGCAGCGAGAAATTTAACACGCCAGGACTCCGGGTCGGCCCGAAAAAGCAGGCCCTAATACGTGCAATCATATGTGACGTCCAGGTATTGATCGTTCGCTTGGCTGGGCAAATCGCCAAAGGTATCAACACGTTGCGTTGCCAGCAGGCAGCTCCGGTCGAGCGTCTGACTGCCGCTTGGCTTGTTCACGCGGAAGTTCGAGGGTACGCCCTGGCGGTTGACCTTGAAGTAAATCTCCACCACCGCCCCCTTCTGCGTACTTTGGTCCACCTGATAGCGATTCCAGTTTTGGCTCACCTTGCGTTTGATGCCGTCCACGTACCACGGGTAGCGGCTGCCAAAGTCTCCATTGCTCACGCTGACCGGCTGATCGACCGCCGCGGTCTGGGCAAAGGTCGAACGGGAAAGCTTGGAACCTGCCTGCTCGCCATATTGAAGCCGATTCTCGGGCTTGGGAGGCGCGACCTTGGCTGTCTTCTCCTGCTTCTGCTTCTCCGGCTTCTTTTCCTTGCCCTGAATCGGGATCGCTGTTTCGTCCACAGCCTCTTTGGCCTTTGGCTCGGGCGGTGCCGGCGCCGGGCTCGGCTTTTCTGAGGGAAGCACGTTGTCATTCTTCGGCTGGTCAGAGGGCAGGGGAATGGCGGCCGAATCAAGGGACACCTGAATTGCACTCCCCGGCCCCGGATTTCCCCAGCTGTGATGCAGAAAGCCGTCGAAGAACCCGTAGAACAGGATGCCTCCAAACAAGACCGCGTGCAGAACAATCGATCCGGTTGCAGACGCAGTAAGCGGGTCGGGCCTCATCTCCCGCTCAAGCTGCCCACCGCCGTCCAGAACGCTGTCCATATTATGCTTGCCCGAAGCCTTACTGCCCAGCCGAGGCCGCCTTGGCCTCCAGCGGTTGGGTCACGATCGAAACGTTGGTAATGCCCGCCTGCTTCACCGCGTCCATCAGCGTCGCAAAGACGCCAAAGGGAACTCCCTCATCGGCGCGCAGATAAATGCTCTGGTGGGTCGGATCGGACCCTTGCTGGCGCAGCTTCTCGGGCAGTTCATGAATATTCACCGGCTTGTCGCCCAGAAACACCTGCTGATCCTTGTTGATGGTCAGCACCAGCCGCTGCTGGGTGATTTCCTTCACCGTCCGCGTCTTGGGCACCGACACATCTATGCCTGACTGCAGCACCGGAGCCGTGATCATGAAGATGATCAGCAACACCAGCACCACGTCCACCAGGGGCGTGACGTTGATCTCCGCCAGCGAAGACTGGGTTCGCCCTAGATTGCTTGTAAAGGCCACGTCATACCTCCCGGGTGGGCAAAGGGCCAGACGAGGCGGCCACGCCTGCAGCCCGGGGACTCTGGGAGGGTCGCACCGGAATCTCTTCCAGAGAATTCAGCAACTCGCGGCAAAAATCGTCCGTCGCCGCAGCAAACACGCGGATCCGCGCCGTGAGCTGGTTATAGGCAACCAGCGCCGGAATCGCCACAAAAAGGCCAGCCGCGGTGGTAATCAGCGCTTCTGAAATTCCTGGAGCCACCGCCCGCAGGGTCGCCGTGCCTGCCGAGCCAAGCCCGTGGAAGGCGTCGATGATGCCGACAACCGTGCCGAACAGACCCACATAAACAGTTGAGGAGGCAATCGTCGCCAGCCCCGTCATGCGTCGTTCGAGATTTGTCACAGCCTCGCTTGCCGCGGTCTGCGCGGAGCGCTCCAGGGGGGCCAGATTGCGCGGTGGCCCGCTGCCGCCGGTCTGCCGCTTGTAGGTCTCGTAGACGTCTTCAAAAACCTGTGCCATCGGGCTCGCCTTACAGTCCTCGGCCAGTCCGGAAATTTCCTGCAGCAAGGTCGCCTTGCGAAATGCGCGGATAAACCGCCGCGTCGCCCTGGTCGCCCGGCTGAACGAACCAATCTTGCCCAGGATGATGGTCCACGAATAGAGACTGGTCAGCAGCAGCAGAACCAGTACGCCCATCGCCACGGGTCTGACGTTTGCAAGTAGCTCTGTGATTGCGCCAGGTGCCTGGGTCAGCGAGGTGGGAATGCCACCGTCAGGCTGGAAGATGATGAGGAAAGCGGCTGTAAGAATCGTCATTCACCTCACTCTTAACGGTAACAGAAGGGCAGGCGCCTTCCAAGTAATCGATCAGATGCCGAGCGGTAGAGACCTGGCTCTTTCATTCGTCCTGCTGCCGGAGCCGTGGGGTAGCGTCGCTGGTTCGGCCTGCGGCCCAGCTCATCATGCTATGCTGCGCTCGGATTGTCATCGGCAGAACGCTCGCCTACCATTGATCCTGTTCCTACCCAGGTTCCGAAAGGACCGCTCAAGATGCTTGTAGAACTGCGCGCGGAGAATTACGCGGTCATCGACCACGCCATTGCCGTATTTGGTCCCGGTCTGAACCTGCTCACCGGCGAGACCGGAGCAGGCAAGTCGATCCTGGTGGATGCGTTGGCACTGCTGATGGGCGGCAAGTCCTCGGCCGAGGTCGTGCGCCACGGAGCCGACAAAGCGGTGGTCTCCTGCGTCTTTGAAGCAACCGCCGGCGCCGAGACCATCCTCGAAGAAAATGGCATTGATGCCGAAGGCCACGAAATCATTCTGCGCCGCGAGATTCTTTCCACCGGCAAAGGCCGCGTCTTTGTGAACAACCAGCCGGCTACGGTCGCAGTGCTCAAGCAGCTCGCCCCGGAACTGGCCCTGGTCCATGCGCAGAACGAAACCCTCACCAGCTTCGACCAGGCCCAGCAGCGCATCCTTCTCCCAGCACGCTGGCCGCTGCTCCCACCGCAAGAAGCGTCTTCTGCCCCTTGCTCCGGCTCGCCCAGAACTGTTGCGCCTGTTTCGTTATGTCGTCAATGCCAGCCATTGTGTGTCAACCCTAGAACTGCATCTTCTCGATATCCTGGTATGCGCTCACGATCTTGTTCCGGACCTGCATCATGAGCTGAAAGGATGCATCCGCCTTCTCTACGGCAATCATCACGCTGGTCATATCTGAGCTCCCGCCCTGCAGCAGGTTGCCGATCTGCGCACCTGCGGCATTGTTCAGCGAATCAACACCTGAAACGGCGTTCTGCAGCACGTCGCCGAAGTTCAGCCCGCCGCCGTCTTCGCCGCTGTCCAGCGCCGGCGAGGGGGGCATACTCACACTCGGAATTCCACTCAAACTTACGTTGCTCATCGTTGCGCTCCGGCTTACGTGGTCTTCAAGATGTCGATCGATTCCTGGATCATCTGCTTCGCCGCGCTCACCGCCGACGCATTCAATTGATAGGCACGTACCGCTCCCATCAGGTCCACCATCTCGCTGGCCGGGTTGATCGCCGGATACGCTACGTAGCCAGCCGCATTGGCGTCGGGGCTTCCCGGCTCATAGCGCATCACCGCCGGCGTCGTGTCGTCAACCACCTGCGATAGTTGCACCGAACCTGCCGCCGGCTGTCCGGACCTCCCCAGCCCTGCAAAGATCGTGCGGAATGGTGATCCGTTTCTTGTTGTGAAGACAACTTCCTTGCGCACATACGGGCCGCCGTCTTCCGTATGCGTCGTCTCGGCGTTGGCCATGTTCGCCGACGTCACCTCGGCACGAAGTCTCTCCGCCGACAGCGCGGAGCCGCTAATGTTCATCATGTCAAACATGCTCATCTTAGTTACCATCCTTAATTGCGGATATCACCATATGCAGCTGCGATTTCACTAACTGCACGCCAAGTTGGAACTGGAGCTGCGTCTGCGCCAGCAGCATGCTCTCACGATCAACGCTCACATTATTTCCATCCGGCCGCTCCGGCAGTCCCTGGGTCTCGAGCGACGCCGGCTCCAATGCCGCACTATTTCCTGGAGCGCCCTCGTCCATCACGCGCCGCATCGCCGCCTGGAAGTTCAGATCCTTAGTGTGATACCCCGGGGTATCAATATTCGCCATATTGGACGTAATCATCTGTTGCCGGTCCGTCAGGACCTTTAGATAGCCTTGCAACATCTCTACAGAGGAAAAGGTTGACATGTCAGGCAATCCTCCTTGGCGGTAAGCCATACTCGCGGATTCTATTGCGCAGAGTGCGCAGACTAATGCCCAGCATCACCGCGGCATGGGTCCTGTTTCC
>DATDLS010000403.1:0-2850 GCA_036519195.1 Occallatibacter sp.
TCCCGCATAGGCGTTAACCTAAGAAGTGGAAATCCGGCGCGGTTGGCATTAGGATTTGAGCCTGGCGGTCGTAGGTGGCCAGGAGCGATCAGATCATGCAGCCTGTCCAGCGAGACGAGTGGTCGGTGATTGAGTCATTGCTGCCTGCGGGATGGAAGGAGGCGGCGCGGGAGAAGAAGGCGTTTCGGCGGGCACGCTACACGATGGACCCCGCACCGCTGCTGCGAGTGTTGCTTTTTCATGCGGTGAACAATGGGGGATTGCGCGAGACGGTGGCGCAAGCACGCGCCAGCGGGATTGTGTCGATGTCTCAGGTGGCGTTGCTGAAGCGCCTGCGGAGCTCTTCGGAGTGGTTGGCGTGGATCGGATTGCAGTTGTGCAACCGGTTTCGCGAGCAGCCGAGATTGCCTGCGGGCCTGCGCCCCAGAGCCATTGATAGCACGACGGTGCAGGGTCCGGCCAGCAAAGGAACGGGGTGGCGCGTGCATTACGCGCTCGATCTGCTCACATTAAGCTGTGATTGGTTTGAGTTGACCGACGCGCACGGTGCGGAGTTGTTGGAACGTACGCCCTTTCGTGCAGGCGATGTGATTCTCGCAGATCGGAATTACTTGCGCCCTGCCGGCGTTCGGGCTGCAGTGAACGCTGGCGCTCACGTGCTGATCCGGTTGCGATGGACGCATAGCGCCATGGTGGGGGAGGATGGGAAGAGCTTTAATGCCCTAAACCACGCCCGCAAAGTGAAGGTCGGAAAAGTGGGCGAGTGGCCCGTTCAGCTGCTGGATCGGAAGCAAAAAGCCATTTCTGGTCGCGTGGTGGTGGCGAAACTGCCGGCGCCGCTGGCCGCGCAGTCCGAGCGCAAAACGCTCAAGAGAGCTCAAAAGAATTGCAAGAATCCGGACAAGCGCTCGCTCGAGGCCGCGCACTTCGTGATGCTTTTTACGACTCTTCCGCAAGAGCTTCTCGGCAAAGCAGAGGTGATGAAGTTCTACCGCTATCGCTGGCAGATAGAGCTGGCCTTTAAACGACTCAAGCAGTTGTTACAGCTCGGACACCTGCCGCACCAGGACGGCGATGCGGCGCGCGGATGGATCCACGCCAAGCTCCTTGTAGCCATGCTACTGGAGACGCTCTTCCGAAATGCTCGGGATTTTTCCCCTTGGGGCCACGAAATCCCGCTCCCGGCGCCGCTCAAAGACGCCGCCTGAATCTCACGCCAGCCTTTGGCGCTGGACCGCGGTCCTGGTCCACGCCATGCGCCAAGCGCTCTGTCCCTGCCCGGGATTACTCGCTCTGATTGAGGCCACTGCCACCGGGGAGCTGCAAAAGACGTTGGACGACGGCAAGCGCCAGCGCGTAACTCAGTCCATCACCCTGCGAGACCTGTTGAAAGACTGGATATTAGGTTAACGCCTATGGGGGTATCCCGTCCCCTTTCATCAAGATTTATGAAAGGGGACGGGATACCCCTCACCCCAGCCTCCTTCCACTCATAACTCTGCGGAAAGACTTTCTTGACGAGGTACTAGTGCGTCCTACGCTGCGACCGTCCGATTCTCGCTCTCGCGCGTCTATGCTACGCGCTTATTTTGAGTGCGGCACTGCGTATAATCGCGGGGTTATACAAACGAGGGAACACGTCATGCCGCATTTGTTGAAAGTCGCTCTGCCATTCGCCGTGACAGCGGTGAGATTCTACAGACGGAATATGGCGTCTTTGCGCGAGTAATTTTGTTTCGCTACTTCGAAAGGCTGGTTTTCCCTTATCCGAACACGGCGCCGCCGCCGCTGCCGCGGGAATTCTTCCCATTCCTTTGGGCCTGCGCCCGCGGCGTGCGACGCTACGTGGCGGCGATGACCTTGTTCACGGCCGTGATTGGAGTGTTCGAGGCTTTACTGTTCGGCATGCTCGGCCGCATCGTCGATTGGCTCGCCAAGGTCGAGCCGTCGCGGCTGTGGGCCGAGCAACGCGGTCATCTGCTGCTGCTGGGAGCCGTGCTGGCCGGCAGCATCGTGCTCATCGGGCTGCAGAGCTTGTTCAAGCAGCAGACACTCGCCGGCAATTTCGCGATGCGGCTGCGGTGGAACTTCCACCGCAATATGCTCGCCCAGAGCTTGAGCTTCTATCACGACGAGTTCGCGGGCCGAGTCGCGGCCAAGCTCATGCAAACCGCGCTCGCGGTCCGCGATACGTGGATGATACTCACCGACATCCTGGTTTTCGTCGTCATCTATTTCGTTACGATCGCGTTGGTCGTCGGGAATTTCGATCTCTGGCTGCTCGCGCCGTTTCTGGGATGGTTGGTGATATACCTGCTCGCCCTGGGGTACTTCGTGCCGCGGCTGGGCGCGGTCGCCATGGCACAGGCCGATGCGCGCTCGATGATGACGGGCCGCATCACGGATGCGTACACCAACATCACCACCGTCAAGCTGTTCTCGCACACCCAGCGCGAGGCCAGCTATGTGCAGGGCGCGATGGCGGAGTTTCTCCAGACCGTGTATCGCCAGATGCGCATGGTGACGGGCTTCGAGATCGTCAATCACGGCCTGAGCATGGGACTGATCGCGAGCACGGCCGGGGTCACCCTGTGGCTGTGGACTCAGGGGCGGGTGGGCGTCGGTGCGGTCGCGGCGACGACCGCCATGGCGCTGCGTCTCAACGGGATTTCGCACTGGGTGATGTGGGAGATGGCCTCGCTGTTCGAGCAAATCGGCACGGTGCAGGATGGAATCACCACGCTGGCACGCTCCCCTACGGTCATCGACCGGCCCGACGCAAGACCGCTGCACGTCACGCGCGGCGAAATTCGCTTCGAAGCGGTGAGCTTTGCCTATGGCGCCGTCTCG
>DATDLS010000404.1:0-46178 GCA_036519195.1 Occallatibacter sp.
AACTTGACCGATCCGTGTTATACTCTGTTCAATCGTAGAATTCGATCTGAAGTTCTTGCCTGTTCCGGTTACCGCCTACTCGCAAACTTCCACATTGCGTTCGCGGTAAATAAGCATCGAAGGAGCAACACACAATGGAACAGGGAACAGTGAAATGGTTTAATGACGCCAAGGGTTTTGGATTTCTGAGCCGCGAAAACGGCGAGGACGTCTTCGTGCACCATACCGCCATTCAGTCGAACGGATTCCGTTCACTGCAGGAAGGCCAGCGCGTCCAGTTCAACGTGACCAAAGGCCCCAAAGGTTGGCAGGCAGAGAACGTCCAGGTCGTCTAGCCGACGGTCGGGGGCAAACGCCCCGGGCACCTGGTTCTGAAGCAACAAAACAGGGACGGCAAAGCTGCCGTCCCTGTTTTGCGTTTGGGTCTCGAAATCGATGTCTTCCCGATAATGTCGAGTCAGGGGCCGGAGACTGGCCTCTGACCTCGAACGACTGCTCCGTAAGTTATACTAGGCGGCCGGCTTGAGGCTCTTGACGCTCAATTGCGGGGCCGCCGGGTGCAGGCTTTCCTTGGGCGTCTCGTGCGTGCCCAGGTACTGCAGAACATCGTTGATGGAATCTTCAAAACGCGAGCCGGTCTTGTGGGTGGCTTTCACACCTTTGGCCACCAGCTGGCACACTTCAAAACGGTTCATCCCCTGTGCAAGCGCACGGTGAATCTTATCGGAACGCATAAACGAACTCCGGCAAAAAAGGTTAATTGCTGCGTGTGTTGCGGAGCTCGTCAGAAGCGGTAGGACGGCCGGAGCCGAGCAGGCTGGTCAGAACCAGGATGCGAATCGCAATGCGTAGTCAGACTTCATTGTACGCCGGAAATGAACAACTGCTGCGTCTGAATGAACCCAAAGCCATGATTCACGCGGGACCCGCGCTTTCGCCTAAACAAATTCCCTGATATCCTAGAAGTCACATTGACCCGATTTGCGGGAAACCTGAAAAAGAGTGCAGTGAAAGAGGTTATTCGTGGCAGACACCACCAAAATTGAAGACAAGCTGGAACGCAAGAAGCTGAAGCGCGCCGCCCGCAAGAAGGCTGCCCCCAAGGCGCCCCGCACCGGCCCGCGCGGCGAGAAGAAGAAGAAGATCAAAAAGCTGGCTCGCGGACAGTCCAAGCGCTAAGCCGCAGCAGGCAAGTTCAAGTCCGTATCGAAAAGGGTTCCGCATCAGCCAACCGCTGGCGCCGGAGCCCTTTTCTTTTGCGCCGGACTCCTTCTGCCCGCACCAGGGCCTCTTTTCTGTCCACGCCTTGATCCGGACCGCGGGCAGTCGGGAGCTCATTTCATACACCACACCTCTTCCTGTACACTGCGGCGAAGGCATCCTGAACCGGAAGACCGCTCTCCCAACCGGCAGAAACCAGCAATTAAGAAGTGCCCCGCAATCCACCGGATGAGGAGAACTGCCCTGCCCAGCCAACTGCTTGCCCGCAAATCGATTGATAAGCTCATCCGCGACTCAGAGGAGCCTGAGCACGCACTGAAAAAAACGCTCGGCCCGTGGTCGCTGACCGCACTCGGCATTGGAGCCGTCATCGGCTCGGGCATCTTCACCGTCATTGGCACGGCGATCTCCGGCGAGCAGTTTGACACCTCCAGCATGCTCAACACGCCGCTGGCCAATTTCATCATGACCCACACCGCGCTGGCAGGCCGTCCGGGCGCCGGACCGGCTATCGCCATCTCCCTCGTGCTGGTCGCGTTCGTCTGTGCACTCACCGGCCTTTGTTATGCCGAACTGGCGTCGATGATCCCCATCGCCGGCTCCGCCTACACCTATACCTACGCCACCATGGGCGAACTGATTGCCTGGATCATCGGCTGGGACCTGATCCTGGAATACGCCGGCTCCAACATGACGGTCAGTGTCGGCTTCGCCGCGCATGTCGTCGACCTGCTGGATTGGTTCGGCCTGCATCCATCCGCGCGGTGGATCTCGCCCGCCTACCTGCCCGATGGCCTTCAGGACCTGGCCGGTAACTGGCTCTACCACCCCGGCTGGCACTTCGGCTTCAACATCCCCGCCTTCCTGATCGTTCTCATCCTCACTGTCGTTCTGGTCCGCGGCATACGCGAGTCGGCCTCGACCAACAACCTGATGGTCGGCTTCAAGCTGGTGGCCATCCTGATCTTTGTCATGGCCGTCATCAGCTTCATCCATCCCTCCAATTGGCATCCCTTCATGCCCAACGGATGGTCCGGCGTGCTCACCGGGGGCTCCATAATCTTTTTCACCTATATTGGCTTCGATTCGGTCTCGACGGCCGCCGAAGAATGCCGTAACCCGCAGCGCGATCTGCCCATCGGCATCATTGCCACGCTGTTGGTTTGCACCGTGCTCTACGTTGCGGTCGCCATCTGCCTGACAGGCCTGGTGCCCTGGCAGTCGATGGTGGGCGACGCCGCGCCGGTGGTCAACGCTCTCAAGAAACTCTCCATTCTTCCCGGCGGGCACATGCTCCACTGGATACGGCTGATCGTTCTGTTCGGCGCCATCATGGGCATGCTGTCGTCGATCCTCGTCTATCAACTCGGCCAGTCGCGTGTCTGGTTCTCCATGTCGCGCGATGGACTGCTCCCTAAGATCTTTTCCAATGTCCATCCCGTTTTCCGCACGCCTGCTTTCTCAACATGGGTCGCGGGCATCGTGGTGGCCATTCCGTCAGGGCTGTTTGATATCGGGACGCTGGCCGATCTGTCGAACATCGGGACGCTGTTTGCCTTTGTGCTGGTCTCCATCGGCGTCGTCGTGCTGCGCTATCGCGAGCCGGAGCGGCATCGCGGCTTCCGTGTTCCCGGTGGACCCGTCATCCCCGCGCTCAGCGTGGTTTTCTGCTTCCTGCTGATGGCCGGCCTGCCCATCATCACCTGGCTGCGCTTCCTTGTCTGGCTGGTCATCGGCCTGTGCATTTACTTCCTCTACAGCCGGCATCGGTCGGAGTTCTCCAAGCCGCGCTAGGCCCGACCTGGTCCTGGCCTCCTGAATCCAGGACCAGGCCGCGAGCGAAAATAACTTCGCCGCGCCAGCAGTTTTTAACACCTGAGGTGCATGCTGGCGCGAGGGATCCCTTAAACCTCGGGGCCCACCAGAGCCGCCCGGGCGCGGCATGGGAAGCTCTGGTTGACCGCAGTGCCTGCTTTTCTCCGCACCCTCGCTTGGCAGCGCAGTGCTGCGCTCGGAACACGAGCGGCCCAGGGCAGAGCCGGGCTTCCCGTTGCCCATCAGGGAAGATGAGTACGGCGGAGACGAGTATGGCAGGCCGTTGGCGAATTCCGACCGGATCCACGTTCACCGACAGCAGCATCGGCTCTCCAGCCTCTCGGGCAGAAATCGACCGCTCCCCGGGGATATGCTGAGGCGCACTGCGCTCAAGAAGGCATGGCCAACCCGATAAAATGGGAAGATGTCGGAGATCGAAGGCTTCATCCGTCGGCTGCCGAAGGCTGAGTTGCATCTGCACCTCGAGGGGACCATTCTGCCTTCAACGCTCGTCGAGCTCAGCGCCCGCCATGATGCCAAGCCCATCACGCTCCCCGATGCCGAAGCTCTCTATCGCTTTGACGACTTCTCCAGCTTCATCGAGTGCTTCAAGGCCGTCACGCGCCGCCTCATTACGCCGCAGGATTACGAACTGACTGCCTGGCGCATGATCGAGCACTTGGCCGAGCAAGGCATCGTTCACGCCGAGGTCTACATCTCGGTCGGCGTGATCTACATGTGGCGCAACTTCGATCCGCGCTGCTTCGAGCCGATCTTTGAGGGCCTGGAACGAGCCCGCGAGCGCGGCCTGCGCGAACTGGGCCTCTCGCTCTACTGGATCTTTGACGCCGTCCGCCATTTCACGGTGGAGGAAGCCGACCGGGTTTTCCGCAAGGCCGCCGAGATGCGCCCGCATTCTCCCTCCATCATCGGGATCGGGCTGGGCGGCGACGAGCGCCGGACGGGATCAGAGCCGTTTCACGCCCTCTATGACCGCGCCTCCCGCGCGGGTCTGCGCCTGACCAATCATGCCGGCGAAACGACTGGCCCGGAGGCCATCTGGGAAGCTCTGACCATCGGATCCGAGCGCATTGGCCATGCGCTTTCTGCCGTGCAGGATCCGAAACTCATCGAAGAGTTAAAAGTGCGAAGCACCCCGCTCGAGCTGAACCCTACTTCCAACGTGCGTACCGGCGTTTGCGCTTCGTTTGCCGAGCACCCGCTGCGGCCGCTGTTCGACCGCGGCCTGCTGGTCACGCTCAACTCCGACGACCCGGCTTTCTTCGGCTCCGATTTGGCACATGAATATCTGCTGGCGCATAGGGAACAGAAATTCACCCGCGAAGAACTCCGGCAGCTGGCCTTGAACTCCATTCGCGCCAGCTTCCTGCCCGAGACGAAGAAGTCAGAATGGCTTTCCCGAATCGATGCTACCCAGTAAGCAATCGTGCTTGGCTCACCTTCGATCGGCACGGCCAGTCCAAAGGAAACTGGGGTATCATGATCGTGTAGGAGGCTGCGCGCCAATGTCCACGAAACCGGAAGAAGTTGTCGAATACACCGAAGAGGCCGCCATGGAACAGGCCGCCGAAACCAACACGCTGCGCGTGATTGGTTGGTTCTCCATCGGCATGGCTGTGGCCGCGCTGGGCATCTACCTGGGCAGCGAGTTGCGCAGCCGCTACAAGTTCAAGCGGCGCACTCCTTATGACTTCTACGCCAATGCCGGCGAGCGGCAGGCCAGCGAATTTGGGATGGGAATCTAGGCGCCCGCGGCCGATTGCAGTTCAGGGCGCGACGGATGCACGGCTGATCACGACCCACAAAAAAGGAGGACACCCGCGCCGGCGGAGGTCCTCCTTTTTCTGCGTTGAACCGATCAAAAACTCACGCCGGGAAGAGAAATCTGGCTTCTGGGAGAGGGAAATCCGGGTTATCGGCCGCCGACTTCGATCGGGACAACGCTTTCCTTTTCCTTTGACTTCTTGTCGAGCCGAGGAGAAATCACCGTCCCGAACTGGACCGATTGCAGAGCGTGGCTCTCACCATTGAACAGGAGAACGACGCGATCTCTTTTCGTTTCCGACGGGGTGGCAATCCAGCTGTAGCCTTCAAAAGAATTCTTGCTCTGCAAGCGGAGGAACGCGAGGTTCGGGGACCTGACCACCGCGTAATCGCCAGCCGGAAAAGTGCGCCCGTAAACGGTGAAGTTGAAGGGCACTCTCAGGGTTGCAGAGGTTTCGGCCACTGCCGGGATTGTGGCCATCGCGGCTACTGCGGCTACTGCCGACGCCAGGACGAAAGTGCGGAAATTGGTCTTCATGGTTGACTCCTCCTGCCTATGGAAGCAACCTTACCCCTGAACGAAATTAAAGTCGTGAAGTTGCCGTCCAGAAGTTGTGAAAGTTTTGTTGGCCAGGAAGAGTCGCCGAATCTCCTTGAAATAGGAGATTACGGGCAGGGTGGAGTGCGCGGGTGGGTCACGCGGCATCGGTTCAGCAGATGCCTGCTCGCTGCCCGCGAGCGGCTCGCTCGACAAGTGCCGCATGCTGATGATCGCCGGCGGCTTCGTAGTGCATTGACATCTCGCGCGCTACGGCTGCCTCGCGGCCGGCAAACAACTCGCCCAGCCGCTCGGCGATGCGAATATGCCTGCGGGCGCGCCGCGCCGCGGCCTGCCGGCGGTACAACACCTCGCGATAGAGGCCATGGGCAAACACATAGAAGGCGGAATTTGTGCCGTTGGGCAGCTCATCCTGCCCGGCGCGCAGGACAAAATGCACCCGTTGAGAAAGCGCATCGCAGGCTTCCTCTGCTTCGACCGGATCCAATTCGAGGGCCGCAGCTACCGCCCAGGCAGGGAACGCGACGTTCATGAGGCTGGCGGCCTCCAGAAGGCGCTGCTCTTGTTCACTGAGGCGCTCAATCGCCAGCTCGATCATCCGCACCAGCTGATCGGGAACGCCGGCTTCGGTCTCAGGGAAAGGCTCGCGCTGTTCCCATTCCGCCTTGTCGGCGGCGCCCTTGCGCACCAGAATTCCCTCCGCTATCAGATGCTCCACAACGGCGATGACAAACAGTGGGTTGCCCTCGGAACGCTGATACACGAAATCAGCCAAACCCGCAGGCAGAGCCTCCTGCTCGAGCTTCCTGATCAGCAACTGGCTCACCGCGGTCCTTCTTAGGGGCGCGAGCCCTATCTCTAGGCACAAGCGGCGCAACAGCAGATCCTGCTTGAGCGCTTTCAACGGATGTTCAATGGATCCGAAGTGCGCGCAAAAGGTGGCCAGCAAAATCAGCTTCGCCGAGGCCCGCCGACGCGCCAAAGCCGAGATGAGGTTGAGTGTGGATTCATCCGCCCAGTGAAGGTCTTCAAGGATGAGGACCAGTGGCCTTTGCGCTGCCAGTTCTTCAAGCGCCGCGCACAGATCGCCCAAAGTACGTTCCCGAGCCGCGGGCGGCGTCAAAGGGGAGGCTGAGGATTCGTGGCCTGGCGCCAGCCAGGCGGGCGCCAGGCGGGTAAGAACCTGGCGCGCCGCAGCGCCCTCCGGTGATGCACAGAGTTGGCTTAGCGCCTCGGTGACCGGATAGTACTCTTCCGTCATGCCGACCCCCTGCACGCATTGGCCCCGCGCCACGCTTCGACGCGTTCCCGTTCGATGGATCGCTGTCGCCGATTGAAAGCAGAACGCATCCACCAGGGCAGTCTTTCCAATGCCCGGATCTCCGGTGACAAAGACCACCTGGCGCTGACCGGAGTCTGCCAGCTGTAGCTGGTTCCTCAGACGGCTCAATTCCTCTTCGCGGCCTACGATGTAGGCGACCTCGGCATTGAGTGGCGAAACTGCGGCCTCAGCACTCGCTGCCCGGCCGGGGCCGGCTTCGGCTCGCTCGGTGACGATCGCGACAAAACGATAGCCGCGTTTGGGCAGAGTCTGGATGAACCGCGGGTTGGCGGCATCGTCCCCGAGCACCTTGCGCAACTCGAGCATATAGGTGCGCAGCACCTGCGGCTGCACGTAGGTTTCCGGCCACAGCGCCTCCAGCAGCTCGTCCTGGGTGATCAGCCGGCCGGAATTTTCTACCAGGTAGCGCAGCAGCGCAAAGGGCTTGGGCGCAAGATCCACCGGCGCATCGCCGCGCAACAGAGACTGATTTGCTGTGTCCAGCCCAAAACACTCGAACCGCTTCATTGCGACTGGACCTCCCGGGAAACCAAAGGCTGGCGGGGAAAAAGCCAGCTCGAGCCCTGATGAGCAATTGACCTTCCAAAGGCACGGATCGTTTTTCCGCACCTCAACCCCAGCCCTCGTGCCATCGATTGGCTGGGGTGCCAATCGGCGCATCGGCGGACGGGCCAATCGCCGTTCGTTTTCGGACACCGAGTTCCACCGGCGAACAGGCGCTGAACCCATCCGCCTTAGCCCAACGGCTGCTCGGCAATTCGAGCCAGGGCCACCAGAAGAGCATACGCTAGGCGACAGCCGCCGGTTCCTGACAGGTGGGCTCCACAACCCCGATACTCGACACGCAGCTTTTCGGCTCCTCCTTTCCGCCCCCTCCTTTTCGGCTCCTCAGGGTGGGAATCGGGCATTGTGAAGCTTGACGGTCGGGCGCAACGGGTCCCGAGTGAGCCAGGTTTCCGGGACAAATCCGCGTGGCGGCAGCGCAGGATCAGATGGCGACACGCACCCGGGCCGCACCCGGATTTCAACAGAATCCGCGGCACAACGTCCCTGCGTTACCCTAGAGCTTCATGGGCCGCATTCGTATCCTTGCTGACCAGGTCGCCAACCAGATCGCTGCCGGCGAGGTGGTCGACCGTCCCGCTTCCGTGGTCAAGGAGCTGCTCGAGAACGCCTTGGACGCCGGTGCCAACCGCATCCGCGTCGAGGTCGAAGCCGGCGGCCGCCGCCTCATCCGCATCGCCGACGATGGTCACGGCATGAACCGCGACGACGCCCTGCTGGCCTTCGAGCGCCACGCCACCTCCAAGCTGCGCACCGCCGACGACCTGCTCTCGATCGCCACGCTCGGATTCCGCGGCGAAGCTTTGCCCTCAATCGCCTCCGTTGCCCGGGTCACGCTCGAGACGGCCACGGGGGAAGACGCCTCCGGGACCCGCATCGAGATTGCGGGAGGCAAAATTCTCCATGTCGACGATGCTGCCCGACCTCGCGGCACCACCATCGCCGTCGCTGACCTGTTCTTCAACACCCCCGCCCGGCGCAAATTCCTGCGGGCGGAAACTACTGAGCTGGCCCACGTTACCGCTCTGGTCACGCACTATGCGCTGGTCCATCCGGAAAAGCATTTTGAGCTGCTGTCCTCCACCCATAGCATTGTTTCGGCCCCGCCGGTCACCCGCACCGCCGAGCGGATTTATCAGATCTTCGGCAAAGACACCCTGTCCCAGCTGCTCCCCGTCACCGCTGAAACTCCCCTGGCGCGGGCCGGCCTGCCTGAGCCGCCGCCTTGGAAACAGGACCCCGATGAGCCCAAACGCGATCCCGGCAGCATGCGCTTTACCGGTTTCTACTCCAAGCCGGAGTTGCAAAAGCTCAACCGCAACTCCATTTATATCTTTGTCAACAAACGGCTCATTCGCGACCGCCTGCTCATCCACGCCATCACCGAGGCCTACAGGAACATCATTCCGCCGACCAGCTTTCCGGTGGTGCTTTTGTTTCTGGAAATGCCCCCCGAAGAGGTGGACGTCAATGTGCATCCGGCCAAGACGGAAGTCCGCTTCCGACAGCAGAGCCTGATCCACGACTTCGTTCGCGACAGCCTGCGCACCGCACTCATCCAGTCCCGCCCCGCGGCTGCTTTCCTCGCCGCGCTGGACTCGGCCCCCCTCGCCAGCCCGTCGCTGATGCCCCAGGCCGCTGCCCCGCTGCCCGGCGCGGAGCCGGCAGTCCGGGACCAAGCGCTGGACCAAGGCCTGGACCAAGCCCGAACCGAGCCCGTTCAGCTCACTTCCGGTTTCGCGCCGCCCCTCTCTGGCCGTCTGCCTTTCGATGCCCGCGCCTTCCACCCTGCCAGCCAGACCGGCGGCCGGCTGGCCTGGGGCGAGGCCGCCGCAGCTCTGTTCGAGTGCAGAGAACCGGCCGCCGATTCCTGCGGGCACCCCCTGGCTGAAGCGGCAAACACAGGGCTTCGCCCTGCTACAGATCCCAGCCAGATTGAAGCTTCCACGGCCGAGATCGAGGCCGGCCAGGCCGCCGCCACGCTCAACCACCTCGGCTCACTGCGTCCCCTCGGCCAACTGCGCGAGTCGTTCATCCTGGCCACCGGCGATGACGGCCTGTGGATCATCGACCAACACGTGGCCCACGAGCGCATTCTTTTTGAAAAAATTTTGCGCGAGCGCCAGACCGAACAGGTCGGGCGGCAAAGATTACTAATGCCCCTGCTGGTGGAACTTAAACCTGCCCAGATGGTGGTTTTTGCGACGATCGCAGAAGAATTGGAACTGAATGGGTTTGAAGTGGAACCCTTTGGTCCACAGACACTTGCGGTCAAGGCGGCGCCCATCGGCCTGGAAGGCGCCGCACTGGAGCGAATGCTTGCCCAGGTGATTGAGCAGTCCAGCGAAGAGTCTGAAGAAGTGAAGCAGAATGAAGATCTTAAGGCACTTCGCACGCGCATTGCCGCGTCCATCGCCTGCCATTCCGCCATTAAAGTCAACACCCCCCTTGATCCTGTACGCATGGAGTGGTTACTGTTGGAGCTGGCCAAGACCAATCACCCCACTAGTTGCCCCCATGGACGGCCCATCGCATTGCTATATTCTTGGAAGGAGATCCAGCGGGCCTTCCATCGAATCTAAAACACAGGTAACATACATGAGGAAGGTGGCAAGCTTCCTGCTCCCAGGAGCGGAGATTGCCTGGCGACATCGCAGGAACTAGAGACGATGTACCTCAAAAGACCGAGCATTGCAGCCGGCGCATCCCACAATCGGATCGGTGGCCTTTGAATGAGGCAAGTACAGGGCGCGTTGCACAAGTCTTTGGCGACATTTGTCAGCCTGGAAGCGAGGTTTTTCTTTGACAGCAGAGCAGTTGGAAGCATCACGCGCCGAAAGAATGCGTCATAACGGGCATCGGGCTCTTACACTGGAAGACGCCCGAACGTGGATTGAGGAGACGGGACTGTGTCTTTTTCTGCCCAAGCGGCAGTTTTCCTCATCGATCGCGCCATCGTTTGTTGAGGCCGTCGCCGGCCACCAGAATGCAACCCCTGATCCCAAGCACATTCAGCTGGCAGAAGAACTGCTCGTGCGCCTGGAGCTTGATGATGTGGCCGTGCGGCTGAACCTGCTCGGACAGCCCGGCGAGCAACCCGACTTCGTCGTCGCCAGCTGGGTTCTGCCCTATGTTTATGCCCTGCGCGGCGATCGCGATTGGCGCCGCAGCCCGCAACTGACTGGTTCCAGGCAGGTTTCGCAACTCGCTGTTCAGGCCTATAAGCTGCTCGAAGCGGGCGACAACAACATTGCCGGCCTGACCCACACGCTGGGCCGTGAAGTCACCGAAACCGCCGTCATCCGCGCCATTACCGAGCTCTGGCAGCAGCTGCGCATTATCCCGGTCATCGCCGCTCCGGGCGTTCCCGCCAACTGGCAACTGCTCCGGCATCGCTTTCAGAAAGCCATCGCCGAAGGCGCTTCCACCTCGCAAGTTACTGCAATTTCAGTTCTTGCCTCGATCTACCTGCAGGCCGTCATCGCCGCCAGCATGGAAGAGGTCGAGCTTTTCCTGGCCCCGCTTACCGCGCGCAGCAAGGTGCGCGAAGTCCTTCGCGGGCTGGTTGCCACGCGCCAGGTGCACACCATCTCGATGGGGCATGCGCCGCATTTCTACGTCGCGGGTACCCTGCCTGAGTTCTCCGTCGCACCCACACTCTATTCCAGCTCCTCCATGCCGGCCTCGGCCTACTTCCTGCGCTCGCAGTATGAGGACGAGCTAGCGGAGATCGAAACGCCCCGTCAGCCGGCCTTCATTCCGGCCCCAGCCCCGGTGGAATCGCACCCACCGGTAGAGGCGCACACGCCACGCATTTCGGCGGTGGATAAGCCCGCAGCCTTCGTCGCAAAGCCTCCTGCGGCACGTCCGCACTTCAGCCGCCCGACCGCCCACTCGCGCGACCGCAAGCCGACCCAGTCGGCGGCGGGAAACCGTCCGGTTCGCCGTCCCGCAGCAGACACGCGGTCGGCATCTGCCCGGCCCGCACCGCGTCCTGCAGGCGCTCGTCCGGGCGCCGGTTCCCGGCGCGCAGAAGGTGCACGAGCGGGCACAGGCACGCGCTGGTCGCCCACGGCTCCATCGAACGGCAAAGCCAAGCACAACGGCACGCATAGCGGAAGCGGCAACGGAACCGCCAAGGGAGTTCACTCCAACGGCAAGGGCGCGCACCCGTCCAACGGATCCGGCGCGCGGACCGCAAAATCGTCCACCCCGGCCTGGGGTCAACGCAACGGGCACGCAGGCAACGGACACTCGGCAAATGGGCACGCAGCAAACGGGCACACAGGCAACGGGCACGCAGCAAATGGCCACGCAGCAAATGGCCACAGCAGCAAAGGCGTCAAGCCGGTCGGCAAGTCCAGCGGCCGGAGCAGCAGCCTGGTGCGCACCTCTGGCGGTCCAGGTCCACGCGGCGCAAGCGGCCCCAGAAAGGACGCACGGCCTGACGCTCGTTCGTCCTCGCGCAATGGCAGCAGCCGCAAGCCTGCCCTGGCCGCCGGGACCAAGGCAGGAAACAGCAAGCGTTACGGCTTTACCGCCCGGCCTGCAGCTTCCAGTCCTAGCAAGGAAACAAAAAAGCGCGGATGAGCCAGGATGAAAGCCTCTTCGCTTCCCTGTCTGCTGAGAGAAAGGTAATTGTCGCCATTGACGGACCATCGGGGGCGGGCAAAAGCACCATCGCCCGCCACCTGGCCCGTCATTTCGGCCTTCTTAATCTCGAAACGGGAGCCATGTACCGCGCCTTCGCTCTGAAGGCCTTAAGAGCCGGGCTCTCGCTGGACGACAACACCGCTCTGGAAGCCCTCGCGGCTCATACCAGCATCCGTCTCCAACCCGGCGATGAACACAATCAGGTCCTGCTGGACGATCAGGACGTCACCGCGCTGTTGCGCAATCAAACTGTCACCGACGCCGCCTCACGAGTCAGCGTCTTCCCCGCCATCCGTGCCTGGATGGTCCGCCTCCAGCAAGAGCTCGGTGCCGCCGGCGGGGTCGTCATGGAAGGCCGCGACATTGGCACGGTCGTCTTTCCCCTCGCCGACGTGAAGATCTTCCTTGACGCTCGACCGGAAGTCCGCGGCCTGCGCCGCTATGACCAGATGGGCGCCAGCCCCGCCGTGCAGCCCGAAGAGGTGCTACGCGATCTGCGCGCCCGCGACGCACGCGACCGCAACCGTGCCGACTCGCCCTTGAAGCCCGCGCCCGACGCCATTCTTCTGGATTCAACCAACATGACACTTGAGCAAGCCGTCCAGGCCGCCGAAGCCATCGTCGCCTCTCGTCTGGGCCTCCCCGTCGAGCCGCAATAAGGCCCGCGCCCGCGAACAGTGCCGCGCCCGGCAAACGCGCAGGCACCGGCGGAATGCTATAGGCTCATACATGTATGGAGATCACCTGCACCCGCTGTCACCAGGCCGTTGAACCTGACAATTGCTACTGCCCCACTTGCGGGCTGCCGCAGCTGCAGTACTCGGCCGAGAATGTCCCCGGCCAGGCGCCCGCGGAGCGCTGGCAGGAGCCGGTGCGCGACGCCAGCATTGTGGACTGGAAGCGCGCCATGCGCCCCGCCCTGGCTCTGGCCATCCCGGCAGGAATTCTGTGCTCGCTGTTTTCTCCCGTAAGCCTCTTCGGCCTGTTGTGGATGACGGTCGCAGCCGCCTGGGTCGTCTCGCTCTACCTTCGCAACCAGCGTCCCGCATGGATCACCATCGGCGCCGGCGCGCGCATTGGCCTGGTTACCGGCCTGGTCGGTGCCTGGGCCGCTGCCGCGGCCTCCGGCATCACTCTCTTCGTGATGCGCTTTTTCCTCCACGAGGGCAAGTCGCTCGACGATACCTGGACCACGATCATCAGCGACCAGATCGCCCGCCAGTGGTCCTCGGCCGGCATCCCCGCGCAAACCATCGGCGTCTACAAGAGCTGGTTGCTTTCGCCCGAAGGCCGGGCCGGCTCCATGCTGAGCGCCATCATCCTTCTTGTGGCCATCCTCATCTTCTTCGCCGTCGGCGGCGGCGCTCTCGGCGCCCGCCTGCAAGCCAGAACACGGCGCCCGCAAACCTAGCTCAACCGCCGATACACTCCAGCCGCCCGCTGCGGTCTCGTGCTCGACAACTTGCTCTCAGCAGCCAACCCCTCGTATCATCCCCGAGAGATCAACAATGAGCGAATCCCAACCCAAGCCAAGCCTGCGTACCAAGGGCAGGCTGATGTCCGCCTCCGAGGTCGAGCGTACCCTGGTGCGCCTGGCCCATGAAATCGTAGAGAAAAGCAATGGCAGCCAGGATCTGGCGCTGGTGGGCATCAAGCGGCGGGGCGTGCCACTGGCCGAGCGGCTGGGCAAGCTCATCTCCGGCATCGAGAAGCATTCGGTCGACACCGGCGTGCTCGACATTCAGTTTTATCGTGATGATCTTTCAACAGCCGGCATGCGCCCCGTGGTCACTCCAGGCGCCATCGGCATCGACATTGAAGGCCGCGATGTGGTCCTCTGCGACGACGTGCTCTACACCGGCCGCACGATCCGCGCCGCACTGGACGCGCTTTTTGATCACGGTCGTCCGCGCCGCGTGCAGCTGGCAGTTCTCATTGACCGCGGCCATCGCGAGTTGCCTATTGAGGCCACCTACATTGGCAAGCATGTACCGACCAGCAGCCGCGAAATCATCGAAGTGAAATTCCGCGAAGTCGACAACGACGAGCAGGTACTGCTGGTCGAGCGTATCGACTAGGGAAAGACAGCTGATGGCTTCTAGCCGCCAGGCCAGGAGCCGAAAAGCCAGCCGCTGGAAGTTGAGAAAAAATGCATTCCACAGCACCCGTTGCCCGCCGCCAGCTGCCGACGCCTCCCGCGCCTGCTTCTCCCTTTCCATTGCATCCCGGCTCGTTGCTTTCGGCCGCCGACCTTTCTGTTGCCGACATCAGCCATCTGCTGTGCCGCGCCACGGTGCTCGAGAGCCAGGATGCGCTTACGCGCGACCGCATCCTCGCCAAGCGCCGTGTAGCGTTGTTGTTCTACGAGTCCTCTACCCGGACCCGCACCAGCTTCGAGCTGGCCGCCAAGGCCCTGGGCGCCGATACCACGCTGGTGTCCAGCCTCTCCTCGAGCATTGAAAAGGGCGAGACCCTCAAGGACACCGGCCTCACCCTGGGCGCTCTCGGAGTCGAAGCCATCATCCTGCGCCACAACGCGTCCGGCGCGCCCTGGCTGCTCGAATCCCAAGCCCGGCTGCCCGTGCTCAACGCCGGCGACGGCATGCACGAGCATCCCACCCAGGCCCTGCTCGACCTGCGCACCATCCTCGCCCATCTGCGGCCTGGGGTGGAGACGGTCACCGCCGAAACCCTCGCCGGCGTCACCATCACCATCGTCGGGGACATTCTTCACAGCCGTGTCGCCCGTTCCAATATGCTGCTGCTGCCTCGCCTGGGGGCGCGCGTGCTCCTCTGCGGTCCCAGGGAGCTGTTGCCGGACATGGCCGCACAAACCGGCCCCGGCATCGGGGTCGAGCGCAACTTGGAGACCGCGCTCGGCCAGTCACAAGCCGTCATGATGCTGCGCATCCAGGCCGAGCGCCTCGTCGGCCTGCAGCTTGACCTTGATGCCTACAAGGCGAACTACCAGCTCACGGGCCAGCGTCTGGCCACGCAAGCCGCCAAAGCCATCGTGATGCATCCCGGGCCCATCATCCGCGGCCTCGAAGTCACAGCCGGCGTCGCAGACGGCCCTCAATCGGTCATTCTGGAGCAGGTGAGAAACGGTGTAGCCATTCGCATGGCCGTCGTCGAGCGCGCGCTGACGGCAAGCCAAAAGGGAGCCCGCGCATGAACCCTCTGCTCATCCGCGGCGGCCATCTGATCGACCCCGGAGCCGGAATCGACGGCCTCAAGGACATCCTGCTCAAAGACGGCCGCGTCGCCGAAATCGCAGGCCCAGGCAAGATCAAGCCGTCGAACGGCGCCTCCGGCCCGGTTCCTCAGGTCCTCGACGCCAGCGGTCTGATCGTCGCTCCCGGCCTCGTCGACATCCACGTGCATCTGCGCGAACCCGGCCAGGGCCATAAGGAAACCATCGCCACAGGCACCCGAGCTGCGGCCGCAGGCGGATTTACTTCCGTCGCGGCCATGCCCAATACGCGCCCGGTCAATGACTCGCCCGAAATCACCCGCTGGATGCAGGCGGCCGAGCGCGGGGCCTCCATCCGGGTCTTTCCCATCGCCGCCGCCACCCGCGGCTCCAAGGGCGAGGCGATCAATGACTACGCGGCCCTCAAGTCCGCCGGCGCGGTGGCCGTGACCGACGACGGCGCTCCGATCCTCAAGGACAACGTCATGCGCGAGACCCTGGCCGCCGCCGCACGCGTGGGTCTGAGCGTGATCCAGCACGCGGAAGACACGCGCCTGACCGAGGGCGCCAGCATGAACGCCGGCCCCATGGCGTTCAAGCTCGGGCTGCGCGGTATGAGTTCAGAAGCCGAGTCCGGCATCGTCGAGCGCGACATTCGCCTCATTACCGAGCTGCGCGACACCCGCGCTCACCTGCACGTCGCCCACACCTCCACGGCTGCTGCCATCGTTGCCGTGCGCCAGGCCCGCCGCAACGGACTTCGCGTGACCTGCGAAGTAGCTCCGCACCACTTTCTGCTCACCGAAGAGTGGGTCGGCGGCTACAATACCAATGCCAAAATGAACCCGCCGCTGCGCTCGGCCGCCGACCGCGATGCCATGATCGAAGCAATCCTGGACGGTTTGGTGGACGCCATCGCCACCGATCACGCGCCTCACGCCATCCACGAAAAGGAAGTTGAGTTCGAACAGGCCCCCAACGGCATCACCGGCCTTGAAACCGCTCTCGGTCTCAGCCTGCGCTGGCTGCACAGGGAATGGAAGCTGCCCCTGGGCCGGGTCCTCAGTCTGCTCAGCGCCCAGCCCGCCGCCCTGCTCGGCCTCAAGGGACGCGGCACCCTCACCGTGGGCAGCTTTGCTGACGTTGTTGTCTTTGATCCCACAGCCGAGTGGACCTACAACGCCCGCGAAACCAAGTCCAAATCTCGCAACACCCCTTTCGATGGCTGGATCATGCAAGGGAAGATCCGCTGGACCATCAGCGAAGGCCGCGTTGCTTTTAGCAATAGCTGACGCCAGCAGGTGCCTGGTGCCGTTTGCCTGCGCGGCGTTCAGCCTCTATCCTTGTCCAGCATGCCCATGCGCTGGAAGCCATTGTTCCTTCGCACAGGCCCCGGGAGCCAAGGTCCATGGATAAACGCGAATTCCTCAAAGCCTCCGGAGCGCTCGCGGCCGGCAACCTGCTCGCGCGCGTCGCCGCGCAACAGCCTTCCGGGCCACGCGAAAACTGGGCCGGCAACCTTACCTACAGCACCAGCCGACTGCACACCCCTGCCACCGCGGAAGAAGTCCGCCAGGTAGTGAAGAGCTGCGCCAAACTGCGCGCTCTGGGCACCCGCCACTCCTTCAGCGCCATTGCCGACAGCACCGAGAACCAGATATCACTGGAGCGCCTCGACCAGATCTCTATCGACGAAAAAGCCCGCACAGTCACCGTCGGCGCCGGCGTCACCTACGGTAAGCTTTCCCCTTACCTCGATCGCCACGGCTACGCGCTCAACAACCTCGCCTCGCTGCCGCATATCTCGGTCGCTGGCGCCGTTGCCACTGCCACGCACGGCTCCGGTATTCACAACGGCAACCTCTCCACCGCAGTTCGGGCACTCGAAATGGTCGGAGCCAACGGCGAGTTGATGACCCTCACGCGCGAGAGCGACGGCGACCGCTTCCTGGGCGCGGTCGTAGGCCTGGGCGCAGTGGGCGTGGTCACCCGTGTGACGCTTGACCTGCTGCCCACCTTTCAGATGGCCCAGTCCGTCTATCAGGGCCTGTCATTCGACAACTTGAGGGACCACTTCGACGACATCTACTCCAGCGGCTACAGCGTCAGCCTGTTCACTGACTGGCAGCACCACCAGGCAACCCAGGTGTGGATCAAGCGCCGCCTGGCCCCCGAGGACAAGAACCAATGGCAGCCCGAGTTCTACGGCGCTAAGCTGGCCACCGAGAAGCTGCACCCGATCACCGGACACGACGCGGCGCCATGCACCGAGCAGCAAGGCGTTCCCGGCCCCTGGTATGAGCGCATGCCCCACTTCCGGATGAACTTTACGCCCTCCAGCGGCCGCGAACTGCAGACCGAGTATTTCGTGCCTCGCGAGCGCGGCTATCAAGCCATTCTTGCCGTCGAAAAGCTGCGCGAGCAGATCACTCCGCTGCTGTTTGTCACCGAGCTGCGCACGATCGCTGAAGACCACCTCTGGATGAGCATGGCCTACCAGCGGCCTTCGCTGGCCATCCACTTCACCTGGAAGCCGGAGTGGCCTGCAGTCAGCAAGCTGCTGCCCGAGATCGAAAAGCAGCTGGAGCCCTTTGCCCCCCGCCCGCACTGGGCCAAACTTTCGACCCTGCCGGCCGCCGAGATTCAGGCGCAGTACCCCCGTCTTGCCGAGTTCAAGGCTCTGCTCGAACACCATGACCCGGAAGCCAAATTCCGCAATGAGTACCTGGCGCGGGACCTCTATTCGAACTGACGAAGGCGGTCCGGGGGAACTGAGGAGTCTGGCGCCGGAATTTAACGTCCTCCGGTCGCTCCGTCCCTCAGGGCGAAGATCAAAGCCCGCAGTTGATCTCGGAGATTTTCGACCGAAGACTTGCCGTGCAGCAGCAAGTTCGGCTCTACCATGCTCGAAGTGCGGGACGCGCCCGGATCGCCTGCCAGGTGAACGGCGACATAGGCCGTCAGCAACGGGAACCGAACGAAGCGACTGCAATGAAAAGAATCGAGCTCCGCGGCAGCAAGCTCCTCCCCTTCAGCAGAGGAGGATGTTCATTGGGATCTGAAAAGGGTGGCTAGCCCTTTCGCCGGTAAAGGATCTGGAAATCATACCCGGCATTGGTGGGGAACAGGCTGGCCACATGCCGCAGCCGCTCGGCCAGCGCCGGCGCGGCCAGCAGCGGATACTCCCGTTCGCGCAGATCGTGGTAATCGAAATCCACCGCCAGCGACAGCATGTACACCGCCAGCGAATCGGAAAATGCTGACTCGTAGTAGCTGTTTCGCGAGCGCTCGTCGATCACCTTCTGCGCATGGTGGCCGTCCCCTGCCGAGCTTCCCGCCGGCACGATGTCCTGCGCCCGCCGCCGCGTCTCCCAAGCATCTTGACTGGTCTCGCCGCGCACCTGCGCTTCGGCCTGGGACCAGGCCAGCGCGGAAAAGCTCTCCGGCACGCCAGCCGCTTCCACAAAGTTGTGCGCCACGTTGATGAAGAACTCAAACGCCAGTCCGAAGCGGTCTTCGACCAGCCGCGTAGACAGAAAAACTGCTTCTGTCGAACCAAACGACGCATTTCGATGGCAGATCGCCCGGTCACCAAGGTCAACCGTGTAGGACGGCGCGATCATCACCTCGCCGGTATCGGCGATGGCCAGAGGCACAAAATAATACGCGCGGTTCTTCAAGGCACTGGAAAGCGCAGCCGGCACCGCACCCACCAGACGCTCCAGGTCGGTGTCGGAGATGCGCGTCTCGCCCCATGCCGCATAGTGGATCCCGTTGGCAGCCTCGCCTACGGTGACCTGCGTCGCCACCTTTTCCGCATGCCAAAGCTCGACCTGTGCACTCGTGGACATCAGCCTGTATTCTAGACGAAGAGGGCCACCGCGATGACCAAATTCGTCCCAGCCCATCGCCCCGGCGGCGGAAGGGTCTTCGGCTTTCCACTGGAGGGGTTCGGGCTGTTCACCAGCCTTTTGCTCTCCTTTGCCTCAGCTTTTTTTACCTTTTTTGCATCCACATGCATTGCCATCTTTTCCTTGCTGGGATGGAACGTACTGGGCCACCACTCGGTGAACTACGCCGACAGCTATCTTTTCGTCGGATTTCCGGCTGCTGTCCTGGTCCTGCTCATAGCGCTGCCCGTCTTCGGTACCCTGTGGGTCCGTGCAACGATCAGACGGGCCGCAAGCAACGGGAACCATAGCAGCGAGGCCAGGATCCAGAGGTGAAATTCCTCTCATGCCCGTGCATTCCGTCTCTCCCAAATGCGCCCATGCCGCAACCGCTGGCGCGCTGAATCCATACCCGCCCTGCGATCCTTGGCCAGGAGAAGCCTGGCAAGTCGAAGTCTGGCAAGTCGAAGTCTCGTGAGTGGAAGTGGGGTGCCCCTGGCCCTGGCTTGAAGCGGGCTTGAAGAAGCGGGCGGCGGGTTGTCTTTCCCGTTCCCCTCGCCAGGGAAGATCGCCTCTTGCTGCCCGGACTGATTGAATCCGGCAGCCGCCTTGCACGAGAACATTGCCGCTAAGCCTGGCCGCGATCAGTTCACGAGCGTTGATCAACAGGCGGCATCCGAGGCCACCGTCGCCCAGGCGCAGGCTGGGATGCGCCGCTGCCAGGCGCATTGCCGCTTGCCTCGCGCGCGTTCTTGCCCACCTGCCAGCAGCGCTGGCAACTGGACTTTTCAACTTGCCTGAACGGGGAGAGCTCGGTCACGCTTTGAGCGGGGTGAATTTGTGGAAATTTTCGTTTGTACGCCCATTCGAGAAGGCGAGCGCCGCGACGATCGACTCGCTTACCTCGATTTTGGCCAGCCAGCCGGAGTCGGGTAAACATCCGATCATAAATAAGACGGGTTTGACTGGCAGATATGATTGGAGCCTCCGTTGGACGCCAGATACGCTCAGAGGACCTGAAGCCGAGGACCAGAATGCCGAACAGCCCTCATTGATAACAGCCCTTCACGAGCAACTTGGGTTACGGCTCATCTCTGAAAAAGACCTGATAGAGGCCATCGCAATTGATCATGTGGAGATTCCCTCGGACAATTGACGTAACCAGTGTTTTTCTCGTCAGGGGACTGCACAAGATACCGTCACCCTATCCCAGAATAGGAATTTCACTCGGGCAAGATCTCGCCGTCATCCGATCCTAGGAGTGAATTCCGCGTTTCCTGATGAATCAATCGGCCCGTTCTCCTATGCCAAAATCGCGCCGCTCAACAGAGATGTGTCAATGATTCGGCGTCCTCCGGAGGGAGCCGTTCACGGCAATACCGATTGAGAGAGCATGAGTCGCAAAAACAGGGTAGCCGGCAATCAAAAAAGCAGAGTCCTAGGAACCGCCCTCGCACCCGCGAGCTGGCCCTCTGTTTCATAGAAACAAGAAAATTTAAAAGATCCGCACCCATTTCAATTCGCGTCGGGGGCCAGCTGGATGGTGGACACAGATACGGTGCCGCAGGCCGTTCCCGGCGGCCAATTCGCTCTGGAGCAAAGATTTCCCATAGATCCGCCCCCCCCCAAACGGCCGATATCAGCGCCGCTGGCCGTGCGGGAAACAATGTCCGCAGCGCGGCTGGTCGAAGCCGGTCTTCAGGCCGGGCGCCCGGTTGGGGTGCGGCAGATTAGGTTGAGAAGTTCCGGGCTGGATCGAATCCCATCCCCGCGTCTGCCGTGACTTGGGGTGCCCTGCCCGGGCCGCGCGTTTTGCGGCCAGAGCGGGTGAGTACGGTCTTCGATTTCGACCCACCAGGAGAATACCGGGAGCAGGCGGTGGAATCTACCCTTAGGCGCCCAACGTGCCAGCCGGCTTGGGATTCTTGCGGTCGTACTTGGCCAGCTTGATCTTTTTGGCCAACCCGATCTTTGAGAGCAGCCAGATGCCGTAGAAGTTGGGGTCGACCTCGTACCAGGCCTGTCCGTGCTTGGCGGAGACAGGATGGGCGTGATGGTTGTTGTGCCAGCCCTCGCCGCCACTGACCAGGGCGACCCACCAGTTGTTGCGGGAGTCGTCTCGGGTTTCAAAACGCCGGGTTCCCCAAAGATGCGTTGCCGAGTTCACAAACCAGGTTGCGTGCAGTCCCAGCGTCACCCGCATGAAGGCGCCCCAGAGGAGCATGCCGACGGCGTTGGTGGGGCCACCGGTAAGCCAGCCGAGTCCGAACAGAAGCACGCCGCTCGCGACCAGCGGGATCCAGTGATACTTGCTCAGCCAGACCATGTACCGGTCCTTGGAAAGATCAGGGGTATAGCGGCCCAGGACGTCGGTCTGCATGTGCAGGGTGTTGCCCCAGAGGATCCAGCCGGTGTGTGCCCACCAGCCGCCTTCGCGGGGAGTGTGCGGGTCGCCTTCCTGGTCGCTGTGCTGGTGGTGCACGCGGTGCGTGGCCACCCAGAAGATCGGTCCGCCCTCAAGGGCCAGCGTGGCGCAGGTGGCCATCACGTACTCCAGCCATTTGGGAACCTGGTATCCGCGGTGGGTCAGCAGCCGGTGATAGCACATGCCGATACCGACATTGATGGCTACGACATAGAGAACCAGCATGACCAGCAAGCGCTGCCAGGAGAAGAAGAACAAGGCCGCCAACGCGCCCCCATGAAAAGCCGCTATCACACCGAGAGTCAACCAGTTGACGCCGGCACCGATCGAAGCAGCGCGCCCCATGCGAACTTCCTGTCGCGCAGGCACCGCATGGACTGCGGCAGGGACTGAGGTCGATTCCGGGGATTCAGGAATCGGTAACGTTAGACCATCCGTTGTAACGGCAGGCGTGGCAGGGGCGGTTAACACTGAAGCCATTCGATGAGACATCCTCGCGGAGTGGCAACATGCCCACTCTAATCCCATTGTATAGGAAGGATCGTTCAAAGACCTGCCCAGCCGCTGGATTGTTCTTGACGAAACAACAGGAACGGTTCCCGGGCCAGCAATGGGAGTTCACCACAGGGAAGCTGGCGCGATCTGCTTCGCCTGGAAATCGTCCCCCCGCCAATCGCTCGCGACCGCTCCGCGCCCTACTCGCTGGTCGCTGCACCAAACTGCCCGCCGCCGGTCACAAACAGCTGTTCGGCCTGGCCGCGCAGCACGCGGTAAAGGGCAAACTGCCGCTGCGTGGTCCCGCGCAGTTCGAACAACAACTCGCCCCGATTGTCGGCCAGCGCATCAACGGCATCCACCAGCCGCATGCGCGGTTTCTCGTCCAGGTGGCCTCCGTCCGTCACGTTCTTCAGAAGCACGAGAGCATTTCCGTAAAGGTCTGGCTGAGCCACGATCGTTACGAACTTCTGCTGAGCGGGAGGGCCATCGGTATGTGCGCTCAGCACCAGGGTCGCGCCCGACCCGTAGGCCAGCTCGAAGACCCGATACCGCTCGTCCTCGAGCGGCGCAGGCGGAGGAGGCGCAGCCGGCGGGGCGGTTTTCCTTGTGGTCGAGGCCCGCTTGGCCTTGGCCGGTGCCGGGTGAGCTTTCAACCCCAGCGCATCCCGCGCCATCTCTTCCAGCGATGCCTTCATCTTGGCCTCGTCGTCGGCATTGGCCCACGCGTAGTCCCATGGATGAGCCGGACGATTCTTGGCGTCCGACACCGCCACGGCCTGTTGCAGATCCTGCGGGAATCCCATCAGCGTCGGAGCCACATCGATCGAATCGGAGCTCGCCTTGCCCCGCTTCAACCGCGGCCGGTTGGGATCGGTGTCATCGGGAACTGACTCCACACTGCCCTCTTCGGCAGCCGGCGCACTACTACGCTTCGCTGGCTTCTTGAGCACCGGTCGATCCGGGTCCGACGGAGCCGAGGAAGCAGCGTCGCCCTGCCCAGAGGTGCCTCCAGTGTTACTGGACTGGTCCTCACCTGAGCTTTTCTTATGCAGCGTTGGCCGGTCCGGATCGCTCGGGGCTCCCTGCCCGCTATCGCCACCGCTCTTGGAGCTATCGCCAGAGCCCTTGGCAGGCGCATCATCGGCATGATGCTTGCGATGCAAGACCGGCTCATCGCTCTGCGTGTCATCGACGTCGACGCGGGCCAGCTCCTTTGCCAAAGGCCTGTGCGGCACCGGCATCGGCTTCCACGATCCAAAACCCACCCAGGAGCCCTGTTGCTGGCCGGCGTTCTGGATATCGAACAGCCCGGTCGGCTTGCCATCCTCTTCCAGCTGGTACTCCACTTGAGGAACCACCGCCAGCGGCTCGGGGCGGGCCAGGTAGATGCCTCCGTCTTGCAGTTGGCCCCCATCCAACACGGCCACCGGCACCAGCCTGCTGGCCTTCGGTTTGCCGAGGTCTCCCTCCCACTCCAGCACGGCAATCGAGCGCAGCTCCGGGGTGTCCTTCTGGTCTTTTGACACCTGTCCCGGATATTGCGCAGCCGCCGGGATCACCACCAGCAGGCTGGCAACGGCGCCCAAAATTGCTCGTCCCTTCCGTGGTCCACTTACCGTGCACAATGACATCTGCCGCCCACCTCGGGAATAATCGAATCCAACGGCCTTGGAAGGCCTTCTATCTACCTGCGAGGAACCCGCCGTATGGAGCTCAACCAGAAAGTCCCCGACTTTACCCTCGAAACCGACGAGGACAAGACCACCAGCCTGTCCAGCTACGCCGGCAAGCCTGTCGTACTCTTCTTTTACCCCAGAGCAGACACCCCTGGCTGCACGATTGAGGCTTGCGGCTTCCGCGATACCTTCAAAAAGCTGCAAGCGGCAGGTGCGGTGGTGCTTGGCATCTCCCGTGACACGCCCAAAGCCCAGGCCAAATTCCGCGCCAAATATGACCTGCCGTATACACTCCTTGCTGATGTAGACGAGAAAGTCTGCAATCTGTTTGGCGTGCTGAAGGAAAAGAACATGTACGGCAAGAAAGTCTGGGGGATCGAGCGCACAACCTTCCTGATCGGCCCTGACCAGACCCTGCTGCACATCTTCCCCAAGGTTACGCCCGAAGGCCACGCCGAGGAAGTGCTGGCCCTGATCAAAGAGCGGAACAAGGCTCACAAGTAACTTCGAAGAACGCCCGCCGCAGCTTTCCCTCGACGGCGGCGCCCTCCGACACCCCCCGCTTCCCGCCCTTTCGCCTGCCTTGCGGCAAAAGGGCGGGAAGCCACAGAAGCAGGCTCGATTCCATCCACAAACGCGTGGTCCCCGAGTCTCGGACTTCGGAGAGCACAGCCGGGTCGCCACGAGGACTGACGCCTGCCCCCAGCCAAATCCATGCCCGGTGATCAACTCGCTCGCTGCTTTTTTGAGGCGCCGCCGGAACTGGTGGCCCCACGCCTGCTTGGCAAGCTGCTCGTCCACCGCACCAAGACCGGCGTCCTGGCTGGCCGCATCGTTGAAGTCGAGGCCTATCTGGGCCCGCACAACACACCAGCCGACCCCGCCGCGCACGCCCATCGCGGCCCCACCCCGCGGAACTCCGTTCTCTTTGGACCCGCCGGCCACGCCTACGTCTACGCCATCTACGGCCGCTACTTCTGCGCCAATATCTCGTGCGAAACCGAAGGCCGCGCCGGCTGCGTGCTGATTCGCGCCCTGGAACCGGTTACCGGGCAGGCCCAGATGGCCCGCAACCGCGGCCTCGCCGCCGGCGCGTCGGCGCGCAAGCTCACCTCCGGCCCCAGCTGCCTCTGCCAAGCACTGGGTCTCACCCGACTCACCCACAACGGCCTTGACCTTACCGATCCCGCCGCGGCGCTCCAGGTCCGCGACGACGGCGCTCCCGAAGCCGACCCGCTCATCACCGTCCGCATCGGCATCAGCCACGCCAGGGACTGGCCCATGCGCTTTGTGCTCGCCGGCCACGCCTGCGTCTCAGGACCGAAGAACATGCGCTAAGCCTTGGAGTCCTCTCAGCGATCCGGCCTGCGACGTATACTGTCTTCGAGGAATTTTCATCTCAGCCGTACGGTAGAGACAGCGCTCGATCTGCTGCGCAAATTCTCTACTCAACCAAACCTCCTGCCGACATACTCAACAAACCTTAATCTGCCATGCGTATCATGGTGAACTTCAGTAGAAGTACGAATCCACCCAGGAGAACTCCGGCTTGAAAACCTCTTCCCTATCTCTTCCCGCCGCGGCGGTGGCCATGCTGACTGCGGTCCTGTTCGCGGTCTCTACCTTTGCCCAGTCCTCTCAAGCTACCCAGCCCCAGGCCGGAGGTCCTCCGTCCGGCGCGCGCAACTTTCCCGCACCGACCAATCTGAAAGTACTGCCCAAGGACCTCACCGCTCAGCAGGTGCGCGACATCATGGAAAATTGGCAGGGCCAGCTGGGCGTTCATTGCGGCACATGCCATACCGCCGACCCCAAGAATCTGGGCCCCAACGGCCGTCCGCGCATCAACTTCGCGGACGATTCGAAGGAAGAGAAAAACACCGCGCGCCTGATGTACCAGATGACGGAAAACATCAACAAGAACTATGTCGCCAAGCTTCCCAACGCGGACACGACGGTCACCTGCGGCACCTGCCATCGCGGCCATCTCAGCCCCGAGCGCTTCGTAGTTCCCACCGACGAACACGACGGCCCGCGCTCGCCCCAAGCCGATCCCCCGGTCGGGGCCAAGCCGCCTGCGCAGAATTGACCGGCAGCAAATCGCAGGAAAATGCCGATCCCATTGGGCTCCCAATGGGATCGGCGTATTTTATCGCTCATCCCGGCTGAGGAAGCCCCCCAGAGATCGGCTGGGCACCAGAGCCCGCGGCGGCAAGATGGGGGAGAGCGAAACGGAACGGAAGCCGAGCAGAACCGCCGATGAATCCCCCTTGAGACGGACGGAGAATCGTCGCCGATCAAGCAATGGCGCGGCACCGGCTTCAGCCAGCGTCGCGCTGAAAATCCCCGCTCCTGCCACCCGACTTGCTTTCCAGCTGCACGGCACGGATCACAATCCCCTTGTCCAGTGCCTTGGTCATGTCGTAGACCGTCAGGGCGGCAATGCAGGCAGCCGTCAGGGCCTCCATTTCCACGCCCGTTGGGCCAGCGGTCGCGACGGTGGCCGCGATGCGCACGCCGCCCTCGACAATCTCCGCCTCGACATTCACATGCGTCAGCGCCAGCGGATGGCACATCGGAATCAGGTCCGAGGTTCGCTTGGCCGCCTGAATCCCGGCAAACCGCGCGACCTCGAGTGGATTGCCCTTCGGATTGGCCGGAAGCGCAGCGAGGACTGTGGCAGACAGCTCGACAAATGCCGACGCCGTTGCCGTACGCCGCGTGCTTTGCTTGGCGCTCACATCCACCATGGCCGCCCTGCCGGAAGCATCGAAATGCGAAAGCTCATCCACAAGAACTCCTCCGAAAAGTCAGCAAAGCAGAATCCGCACCATCTCACCCTCCGCAATACCCGGCACCTCTTCGGGGATCACCAGAAAGCAATTGGACCGCGCCAAGGCAGCCAGGTCACCTGAGCCCTGCCAGGGGACAGGAACGACCGTCGGAAGCTCGCCCGCACCCGCGCCGAAGTCGCAATGGGCGGGGAGAAATCGTGTCAATCCTGGCTTGCCGCGCCGGTCCGTCTCCCGCGCCAGCCTGGCCATAGCAAACCGCGGACCCGAGTCCCGTCTTCCCGCCAGCGCCGCCAGCATGGGCGCGGCAAACAACAAAAATGTTACCGCAGAAGAGACGGGATTTCCGGGCAGCCCAAAGATCGGAACCGGAGTGCCCGCGCCCGCCGGCAGCTCGCCAAAGACCAGGGGTTTACCGGGCTGCATGCGCACACCCGTGAAGTGGAAGCGCGCGCCCATGCGCTCGAGAGCCGGCTCCACCAGATCAAACTTCCCTGCCGATACGCCTCCGGAGATCAGCACCATGTCTGCGGCGGCGGCCTGAGCCAGCAACCTGTCCAGATCCCGGGCCTCATCAGCAGCCGTCGCAAGCACCCACGCCTCACCGCCCGCCTCAGCCACCAGCGCCGCCAGCATGGGCGCATTCGAATTGCGAATCTGCCCTGCGCCCGGGGAAACCTGAACCGCCACCAGCTCGTCGCCCGTGGTCAGGATCGCGACCCGCGGCCGGCGAAAAACCTTGAGCTCCGCATACCCGCAGGAAGCCGCCAGGGCGATCTGTGCATAAGTAATTGCCGCCCCTGCTGCCAGCAGGGTCTCACCCGCGCGCGCCTCGGCTCCCTGCGGAACAATGTTTTCGCCCGGTGCGATGGTGCGCGGCGGCAGCAGGCGCACCCGCCCGTCCGAGCTTTCCCCATGCTCGACCATCACCACCGCATCGGCCCCTGCAGGCAGTGGCGCGCCGGTCATGATCTCCCAGGCAGCTGCTGCTGGCAGCGGACCCGCCGGCGCTTCCCCTGCCCGGGTAGCGCCCGCCAGCTCGAGAAACTCATGCGTTGAAGCCTCATGAGCGCGGCAGGCAAAGCCATCGCGCGTCGACCGTGCAAAGGGAGGCAGATCGCTGTCGGCCAAAACCGCCTGCGCCAGTACCCGCCCCCGGGCCTTGTCGAGCGGAACCTGCTCTACGGCATGCGACCGCCGGGCCGCGCGCTCGGCCACCGCCAGGGCCGCCTGCGCATAACTGAGAAGCTCACTGCGGGGAAGCTCACTGCCATAAGCGGTCACGCTGCGCGCATTCGAACTCATAGAGTGGATTCTAGACGGTCGGCCAACCATCCCCATCAAACCGGCCATGAGGAGAGCAAGACACAAAAGGCGCCCGCCCCCAGGCGAACGCCCTTTGTCTTGCACCGGACACCAGTCTAATTCTTGGTCTTTCCGGCCTTGTAGCTGTTGTCGATCTTCTGGTCAAACCCGGCCAGAATGCCTTTCACTTCTGTCGCATAGGGTCCGTCCGGAGCCAATTGCAAATACTTCTGGTAGGCTTCCAGGCATCCCGCCGGCGCCACCAGCTTGTGCGTCTTGTCGTCCATGGTCGTCTTCTGCACCAGGCCATTGCCCTTCAGGTAATAAAGCACCGGCTGGTTAGGATCCGCCGCCAGCGCCTTGTCCGCCGCCGCCACCTGCGCGTCCGGCTGGTTGGTCTGGAAGAAGATCACCGCCTCATTCTTGAGGTAGAAACCGGCCTTGGTGGGATTGATCTTGGCAGCCTCGTCATAGGCGTCTTTGGCTTCCTGAATCTTGCCCGTGCGCGCATAAATTTCGCCCAGCCCGCTGTCGGCCAGCCCCTGCACTTCAATGCTCGGCTTCTTGGAAGCCGCATCCACTTCGAGCGTCTTCTTGAATGTGGTGATCGCATCGTCGTACTGCTTGAGGCCGGCCTGCGCCTGGCCCAATTGAGCCCACAAAATGGACGCATCCGGCTTGGCCGCCGAGTCCTTGGTCATCAGGGTCTCAATCTCGGTATATTTCGCCTTCTTGATCTCCTGTTCCTTGGCGTCCAGATCCGGCTTGGCCGCCGACGGACCGAGCGTCGAGATCGCCGTGGCGTGCGCGCTATCGGCATCCTTGATGTCCTGCATCACCAAACGCAGATCGGCGTTCAGGTTTTTGATCACCTCGTTCGCTTTCAGCGCTTCGGAGTTGTGCTTCTTCAACTCCGCCAGCTGATCTTGTTGCTCCTTCGGCAGCTTGTCGACAAACGCCTGCCGTGACATGTCGATGTCCTGCAGCACGTCCTGGCCGGCCACAACCTTCACATTGTCAAACGAGTCCACCATCTTGTCCGGTGGCGTGTCCGGCTGACGGAACACGACCGTATAGGTGCCCGGAGCCGCATCGCCCGTATAGTCTCCCGAAGCGTTCACCGGGAAGGTGTATTTCGAGGTGTGTCCGCCGTCGGGAGAAAGGCTGACCGAGCCTACCCCCTGCGGCGCCCCGGTCGGGTTGGTCACATGGCCATGGATTTTGCCCGTAGTCCCCGTAGCCGCGGGCGTCTGGGCAAGCGCGGGCATCAGGGCAAATGCCAGCAGGCCCATCCAAAGTGAAAGGTTGCGTTTCATTTTCTTCTCCTTGGGAGCCGCAGGAGCGAAGCAGCCCGCGTGCTCAATAGAATCATTTCCGGAGACACCCGCAGCGGTGGAGCGCCCATGGCGCTTTCGATGCTTGTATCCCTTCAGTCGTTTTCCGACCTTGGTATGCGCAGGGCGAAAATGCTCGAGTCCTGCCCGCGCCCGCATCCATCGCCAGGCCGCATGCGCCTGGAAACATCACGCGCGGACGTTTGCATATCAGCAGGGACAAAGGTAAATCCAATCTACTCCTCAACACAAGAGCGCAAGTCAGCATGTGCAACGGCGCACCTGATTCCGATTCGTCATTTCAGCTCGCGGCACAACTCGCTCGTGCCCGGCGAGCCATCAACCCAGTCCATCCTGTCGCCCCTGCGCCAACCCAGTTCCGCCGCGTGGAAGGCGCGATCGGACCCGAAATGAGCCCCGACTAGAATAGATGCATGGACCCGCTCGTTCGCCCTGCCACTCCGGCCGATGTTCCTCAAATTCTTGCCTTCATTCGCGCCCTGGCGGCGTACGAACGCGCGCCGGAAGCGGTGACTGCCACCGAAGCCGACCTGCTGGAACACGGCTTTGGCCCCAACCCCTTCTATTTCTGCCTCATAGCGGAGCACAATCACCAGCCCGCAGGCTTTGCCTTCTACTTCTTCAACTACTCCACCTGGGTGGGCCGCCCGGGGCTCTATCTCGAAGACCTCTTCGTCAAGCCCGAGTGCCGCGGGCTGGGTATCGGCAAAGCGCTGCTCGAGCAGGTCGCCGCCATCGCCGTTCAAAAGGGCTGTCCGCGCCTGCAATGGGAAGTGCTCGACTGGAACAGCCCGGCGATCGAATTCTATCGCGCCATGGGTGCCGAATTCCTCGATTCCTGGCGCAACGTTCGCCTCAGCGGGGAGGCCCTCAACCGGCTGGCGAAGGTCGAGCTGTGATCCCCATGACGGATTCGCACAAAAACCCGGGTGCGCCAGAGCTCGATTTTCGGACCCGGGAAAGCACCGGCTCCAACCCGCAATCGGTTCACTCGGAGACCGCCCCATGAGAATCCGCGTCATCGGCGGCGGACTGGCCGGTCCGGAAGCCGCACTCACCGCCGCCCGTCTCGGCTGCCAAGTCGACCTGTTCGAAATGAGGGCCATTGTCGACGGCCATCCGCGCCTTACGCCCGCCCATCAGACCACTGAGTTCGGCGAACTGGTCTGCTCCAACTCGCTCAAAAGCGAGTCGCCCAACACCGCGCCCTGGCTGCTGAAGCAGGAGATGCGCCGCGCAGCTTCGGCTCTGCTCCGCCTTGCTGATCAGTCAGCCGTTCCGGCTGGCCACGCCCTCGCCGTCGACCGCGTCGAGTTCTCCCGCCGCATCACCGAAGCCATTGCTGAGGAGCCGCGCATCCGCGTCATCCGCGAAGAGGTGACCTCTCTTGAAGGGAACCAGAACGGTGCCACGCACACCATTCTGGCCACCGGCCCGCTCACCTCCGACGCCCTCAGCGCTGAAATCGAACGCATCACCGGCTCCGGCCATCTGGCCTTTTACGACTCCATCTCCCCCATCGTGGATGCCGAATCCATCAACATGGACCGCGTCTACCTCGCCGCCCGGTGGGACAAAGGCACCGCTGACTACATCAATTGCCCCATGGACCGCGAAGAATACGACCGCTTCCTCGAGGCCCTGCTGGCTGCTGAAGCTGCCGAAGCAAAACAGTGGGAGAAGCTGGACTACTTTGAAGGCTGCCTGCCGCTCGAAGTACTGGCCCGGCGCGGCCCGGACACCCTCCGCTTCGGCCCCATGAAGCCCGTCGGCCTACGCGATCCGCGCACGGGCAGAACTCCCTGGGCAGTCGTGCAGCTGCGCAAGGAGAATCTGCGCGCCGACAGCTACAACCTGGTCGGCTTCCAGAATCACCTCAAGTTCGGCGAACAGGCGCGTGTGCTTCGCCTCATTCCCGGCCTGGAGAATGCGCGCTTCCTGCGCTACGGTCAGATCCATCGCAACACCTACATCCAGGCCCCTCTGCTGCTGGATGAAACCCTGCGCTTGAAAAAGCATCCGACCCTGCTCTTCGCCGGCCAGCTTTCCGGCGTCGAGGGCTATACCGAATCGATTGCCACCGGACTGCTCGCCGGCCTCTACGCCGCAGCGCTGGCGCGCGGCTTGGAGCCCACGCCCGCGCCCCGCGCCAGTGCTCTCGGCTCGCTGGTTCACTACATCACACATGCCGATCCCAAGGACTTTCAGCCCGCCAACATCACCTTCGACCTGCTCGAGCCGCTCGAAGAGCTGCTGCGCAAAAAAGTCCGCGACAAAAAAGAGCGCCATCGCATCGTCTGCGAACGCGCCCTTGCCGCCTTTGACCTCTGGTGGACTACAGCCAGCCCCGCGGCCGTTCGAATGGGCTCATAATGAACGCATCGTGAGCCCAACGCCGATCTCAGTTCCGGAACGAGCCCAATGAAGCTTTACTCCGCTTCGGAAGCTGTATGGCCCGCGCTCAGGCGCACGTACGATTATCTGTTCTGCGCCTTCGGCTGGGAGACCTTCCTCAAGCTGGCCGCCGTCGCCACGCTCAGCGAAGGTTTCCTGGTCTCCTTCCGATTTACCATCCCCGATACCTTTCCCTTCGAGATTGATCTTTCCGCGCTCAAGTCCTTCCTGTTGGCCCGCCAATTTCTACCCGTCACCCTGCTGGCTGCACTCGCCGTCTTCCTCGTTGCTCTCTACGTGGTCTTTCTCGTTATCCGCCTGCGCTTCGCCTTCGTGCATCAGCTGATCCATCAGACCCGCGATCTCCGCGCCGCCTGGAAGCTCTACGACCTTGAGGCGGAAAACTTCTATACCGCAACGGTCCTTATCGGCCTGGTGTTCTTCGTTCTCTCGGTTGCCGCGCTCGGGCTGTTCGCACTTGCCGCGTATGCAGTCGTTGGCACACCCACGCCGGACGGCAAGCTTGACCCCGGCCACTTCCTCTTCTTGTTCTTCCCGTTGATCGCGATCACCTTCACCCTGATCCTGGCCGCCTGCGCCGCGCAGGTGGTGATGAACGACTTCATCCTGCCTCATATGGCAATCGAAGGCATGTCCTTCCGCAAAGCCTGGGCGGCGGTGCGCGTCCATGTGGCCGGCCGTCGCGAAACATTTCTCTCCTACTTCATCCTGCGTCTCGCGATGCCGATCGTGGCCGGATTGCTTCTCGGCCTGTTCGCCTGGATTGTAGACCTGGCTGTCTTCGGGGTGCTCGACATCTCCGCGGCCGGTTTCAATGCCATGCTCGACGGCGCCAGTGACCTGCGCGCCGCGGTGCTCCTCGGCGTTCGCACGCTCTTCCTTTTGCTCGGCGTTGCCACAGGATCGGTACTCGCCGCAGTCTTCGGCGGACCGCTCGGGGTCTTCATGCGCAGCTACGCGCTCTTCTTCTATGGCGGCCACTACCGGGCTCTGGGGAATCTTCTGGCGCCCTCGGTCCCTGCCCCGCCCGAGGTGCAATGGGAATCGGAACCATCGTAAGCCGGGCCCTCGAATGCGCGCCCCGCGGGAACATTTCTCCCCCATCAAGTGTCAAAAGAAGTAAAGGACGGGCATGACCGACCCGGCTGAGCTGCTCTACAATCCGGTTGTTTTTGTCTCTCTGCGCGTCGCCCTGGGCGGCTATGTCATCTACATGGCGCGCAAGTTTTACGTTGATCCCACCGGCTACTTCCGCAAGTCCGCCCGCAATCTGGTCGACTTGAGTTTTCTTGAGCCCGTCATTCGCGGGCTCGCCTGCTTCTGCCTGTGGGGTGGCTGTTTCATCATCGCCACCGCCGTCGCCGTCCAGATCCTCGGACTTCACGGGGACCTGCTGGCTCTTGCGCTGGTCGCCATCGCCGCCATCGCCGCCTGGTTCCTGCTCCCCAGGCAGGCCGCCACCGACAACGGCGACCGCTCCAAGATTTAAGCTGCTATTGGCCGCGCAGTGCCTGCATCGGTTCAATGGAAGCCGCACGGAGGGCGGGGAGCATGGAGGCAGCCAGCGCCAGCACCAGGATTCCCAGAGCGGCTGCGATGAGCACCAGCGGGTCAAACGGGCTGACACCGAACAACAGCGAGCGCAGCAGCGTTGAGGCCGCCGCCGCACCGGCCAGGCCCAGCATGCAGCCGATCGCGGCCAGCTTCACGCCCGACGCGAGCACCAGGCGCAGAATGCCAACTCGCTCGGAACCGAGCGCCATGCGGATGGCCATCTCCTCGACGCGCGAGGCTACGGAGAAGGCGATGACGCTGTAGATGCCGAGTGCGGCCAGAAACAAGGCGGCCAAAGCAAAGCTGGTGATGAGCACGGTGTTGAAGCGGCGCGGCGCCTCGCTTTCTGAAACGGCCTCTTCCATGGTCTCGACCTGGGTGAGCGCCAGCTGTGGATCGATGGCGCGGACGGCGGCGCGCAGGGCAGACTCGATCTGCTCGGGCGCCAGTCCGGATCGCAGCACGATGTAGCCGCCGCTGCCGAACAGGTCGTCGCGGGAGGCGAGCGAACCGGCGTCTTCTTTCTGCTGGGCAACGGGTCGGTAGAACTGCTCATGGGAAGGGTCGTCCGGCGAACCCTGCTTGATGTCGGCAACTTCGCCGACAACGGTCATCCAGGGTGTATCCATCTGCGGGGTGCCGATGCGGATGCGTCTGCCGATAGGATCCCGACTGGGCCAATAATGCTGGGCTAGTTTTTGGTTGACGATCGCTACCAGCTGCGCACCGGGCTTATCGGCTTCGGTGAAGGTTCGTCCGCGCAGCACGGGAATGCTCATCGCGCGGAAGTAGTCTCCCTTGACGGCCGCAGGTGTGGCCAGATTCATGGCTGCGCCCCGCGGAGCAACATAGCCGTCGACCACGAAGGTCTGATTGCTGTTGCTACCCGAAGCGGGCAGGAAAGTGGTAAGCCCGGCAGCCTGAACGGCCGGAATCTGGCGCAGGCGGCCGAGCAGGTCGTCGTTGAAGGCATCGACTGCGGGCTGGGTGGAATATTGCTTTTCGGGCAGCGAATAACTGGCAATGGCCACGTGGTCAGGGCGGAAACCGAGGTCGACCGAGCGCATCTTCTCAAAACTGCGCAGCAACAGTCCGGAAGCGGCCAGCAAGACGAGGGCGATGGCGATTTCGGCAACCACCAGCGTCGAGCGCAGCCGGGCGTGCCCGCCGCCAACCCCTCCGCTGCGGCCCCCCTCCTTGAGCGTTCCATTGACGTTGGTGCGCAGCGCGGCGAAGGCCGGAACGAATCCGCAGAGCAGGCCGGTAAGCACGGCGAGAAGCAGGGCGAAACCGACGACCGCCCAATTCAACGAGATTTCCTCAATGCGGGGCAGGCTTTCCGGCAGCAGGCTTCTGCCGGCACCGAGAGCCACCCCGGCCCCAGCGAGGCCGAGCAGTCCGCCGGCAACACTGAGCACCAGGCTCTCGAGCATGGCCTGGCGCAGCAGGGCCAAGGCACGCGCTCCCAGGGCCAGGCGGACGGCGATCTCGCGCTGGCGGCGGATGGCGCGCACCAGCATGAGCCCCGCCAGGTTGACGCAGGCGATGAGCAGAACGACGGCAACAGCCAGCAACAAGGTGCGCAACAGCGGCCGGGTCCGAGCGACCGTCTCTTCCTCGAGCGGGTGAACCATGGCGCTGATGTGCAGGCTGGCCATCATGGCCGGGTAGTTGCGCATGATGTCCTGGGCTACGCGCTCGGCGTCGATCTGGGCCTGCTGGGGAGAGATGCCGGGCTTGAGGCGGCCCACCATCTGATAGCTCCAGCTGGAGGCTGCGACCGGCGTGAGCTCCTGGGCGGTAAAGCTCATGGGTACCCATAGCTCGGCACGGTTGAGCTGGCCGGGAACCAGCGGGAACTCGAAGCTGCGCGGCATGACGCCGATAACGATGTAGGGCTTGCGGTCGAGCAGAATCTTGGTGCCCAGAACCTGGGGGTTGGTGTTGAAGCGCGTCTTCCAGGTGGCGTAGCTCAGCACCGCCACCTGCTGGCTATGTTCGTCTTCGTCGGCCGTGAAAAAGCGCCCCAACTCGGGCTGAACCCCGAGCGCGGGGAAGACGCCGGAGGTGAGCCGGGCGGCATTGACCTGGGCGGCTTCGCCGGCGCCGGAAAGCTCGTAGCCTGAGAAGGAATAGCCGCCCAGCGCGGTGAAGGAGTCGGTTTCGCGGGTGTAGGCGCGAATGTCGGGCACGGTCACGCCAGCTTCGCTACTGCCATCGCCACTGAGCTCAACGCCTTCCAGGCGATCAGCCAGGACAACCAGGCGGTTGGGATCGGGGAAGGGCAGCGGACGGAGCAGGACGCCTTCCACAAGAGAGAAAATGGCGGTAGTGGCGCCGATGCCGAATGCCAGCATGAGAACGGCCGTGATGGCAAAGCCAGGCGACTTGCGCAGTTGCCGCAGAGCAAAGCGGAGATCGAAGAAAAAATTCTGCATTGGAGCTCCTCGGCACCTCCGTAGTACCGCTGAGAGGCACTTGGCTGAGCAAAGTTACTTCGATATAAATTTCTACAAGGAAATAGATGCATGGACAGTCGCGGGCGACTTTCTGAGCCGGAGCGTTCAAAGCTGCGAATCTGTGTTCGCTAATGAACACGAGAGGCGCGTTCAGTTCCGCTCCCATCGGTCCGGGACCCTCCGAGCGGGTCCATCCGTGCGAGTGCGGAACGCCGGGGTGAACCATACGCGTCATCCGACTCTGCCAACAGCGCGCGGCGCCCGGGGGACTCCCCCTTGGGCATCGGGCTATGGACCAAGCTGCTCTTGGCTTGAGGCCAGAAGATCGAGGCCCGGGGATTCGCGCCTCGCAGCCAATGTTGGCCGGCCGGAGAGTCAGGCGGCGACCGGAGCGGTTGAGCCTTGACTCGTCCGGGGCGGCGATCGCTGGCCCAATGCCTGCCCGCTTCCGATCCGGCTCGCGATCTAGTCCGGCTCACTATGATGGAGTGAGCCCCAATGGCCGCCAGCGAAGCCACAATCCGCGCCTTGCCCACCCTGCACGAGTTCTTCGCGCCGGGCGGTATACTGGCTGGCTCTACGCTGCACTACGAGTACCGGCCTGGGCAGTTGGAGATGGCCAGGGCTGTCGAACGCGCGCTGGCCGAGCGCCGCCATCTGATTGTGGAAGCAGGCACGGGTACCGGCAAGACGCTGGCCTACCTGCTTCCCGCCCTGCGCACCGGGCGCCGGGTGATTGTCTCCACCGGCACCAAAGCGCTCCAGGACCAGCTCTACTTCCGCGACCTGCCCTTCCTCGAATCCCTGCTGGGCCCGCTGCGCGTCTGCTATATGAAAGGCCGGGCCAATTACCTGTGCCGCCACAAACTGGGGGCGCTGCGCAGCCAGCCGATCCTATCCGGCCTGGAAGAGATCGACCAGTATCGGCAGATCTCCGCCTGGGAGCAGATCACCGAGACCGGCGACCGGGCTGAGCTTTCCGGCATGCCGGAGTCGAGCCCACTGTGGAACAAGCTGGACGCGCGCACGGAAGCCTGCCTGGGCTCCAGCTGTCCCGATTACCAGCGCTGCTTTATTACCGAGATGCGCCGCAAGGCGCTTGAATCCGACATCATTATCGTTAATCATCACCTGTTTTTCGCCGACCTTTCCTTGAAACAGATGAGTGCCGGCGCGCCCGATGCCGGCATTCTTCCCGAAGCGGCTGCGGTGGTGTTCGACGAGGCGCATGAGCTGGAAGAAGTCGCGTCAAACTACTTTGGCCTTTCGGTCAGCAACGTGCGCTTTGAAGAGCTGGCCCGGGACACCGATGCGATGCTGAGCCGCAAGGAGGGGGGCCAGCGCTTGCCTGCGGCCACCCAGCAGCTGCGCGAGCGGGCGCGCATGTTCTTCGCCGGCCTTCCGTCCGGGGACGGACGCCAGCCGTTTGTCGGCCGCGAAGAGTTCCTGGAGACCTCGGGCGATTTGTACATGGCGGTTCGAACCACTCTCAAACGCCTGGAAGCAGAGATCGAAGACATGAAGGGCGTCGATGAGGCGCCCGCACTGCGCAAGCGCGTGGCACGGCTGCGCTCCGAGCTTGAATTTCTGCTCGAATCCAACGCCAGCAACACGGTGTACTGGATGGAGCGGCGGGCTTCCTTTGGGGGCACGGAAAAATCCGCGCCGCGCGGTCCGCGCTCACAAAGCAGGACGACCTTCTTGCAGGCCACGCCGATCGATGTTTCCGAGCTCCTGCATGAGATGCTTTTTGAAACCATCCCGACGGTGGTGCTTGCTTCGGCCACTCTTACCGTGCAGGGCGGCTTTGAGCACATGCGCAAGCGGCTCGGCCTGAGCGACGGGCGCGAACTGGTGGTGCCCTCGCACTTCAAGTACGACCAGCAGGCGCTGCTCTATCTGCCGCCCAATATGCCCGACCCGCGCGAGCCCGATTTCCCCGAAGCCGCGGCACGCTGCATCGAGCGGGTGCTGGAAATTTCCAAAGGCCGCGCCTTCTGCCTCTTCACCAGCTACAGCCAGATGCGCGACCTTTACGAGCGCCTGCTCCCGGTGCTCGATTATCCGCTGCTGCTGCACGGCACGGCGCCGCGCAAGGCGCTTCTGGAGCAGTTTCGAGATACGCCCAACGCCGTCCTGTTCGGCACCTCCAGCTTCTGGCAAGGCGTGGACGTGCAGGGCGAAGCGCTGAGCTGCGTCATCATTGATCGGCTGCCCTTCGCCGTTCCCAGCGACCCGGTCGTCTCCGCCCGCATGAAGGCCATTGAGGAAGCCGGCGGCAAGCCCTTCTTCGACTATCAGGTCCCCGCCGCCGTCCTCACCCTGAAGCAAGGCTTCGGCCGCCTCATCCGCTCCCTCGAAGACCGCGGTGTGCTGGTCCTGCTTGACCCGCGGGTGACGCGGAAGCACTATGGACAGACATTTCTGGCCAGTTTGCCGCCGTACCGGGTGACAGAGTCGCTTACCGATGTCCAGAGCTTCTTTGCAGGCGAAAAGAAAGCCTGAATCTCGATCAAATCTTCCGTTTGCAACGGCGGTTGGGAGTAAACAGTGGAGATCAAGTCGGAACATGTTTTGATCGTCATCGACGTGCAGAATGATTTTTGCCCGGGCGGGGCGCTGGCAGTGCCAGACGGCGATCGGGTGATCGCGCCGATCCAGCGCATCGCGGCGCGGTTTGAACACATCATTCTCACGCAGGATTGGCATACGCCGCATCACTCCTCGTTCGCCTCCGCCAATCCCGGCAAAGAGCCATTCGAGCAGATTCAGCTCAGCTACGGCACGCAGACGCTGTGGCCGGATCATTGCGTGCAGCAGACGACGGGAGCAGAGTTTCACCCCGCGTTCGATCTGCCGCAGGCCGAGCTCATCCTGCGCAAAGGCTTCCGCCGCGAGATCGATTCCTATTCAGCGTTCTTCGAGAACGATCGCACCACGACGACCGGCCTGGGTGGGTACCTGCGCGAGCGCGGATTCACACGTGTGTTTCTGGCCGGCCTGGCCTATGACTTCTGCGTGGGCTACTCGGCGCTCGATGCGCGACGACTTGGTTTTGAGGCGGTGGTAATCAAAGATGCTTGCCGGGCCATCGACCTGGACGGATCGGCCGCGGATATGGAGGCCCAGTTCGCCCGCACCGGCGTTGTCGAGAACAAGAGCGAGGATGTTTTGATTTAGGGCGCTTGCTGCCGCGTAGAATCGCAACAGGACAAGCGTGCTCTGGCCGCGCTCTTAACGATGTCGCGCAACTTTTACATTCTGGCTGCCGCCCTGCTGCTGTTCGCGGTGCTATCGGCGGGCATGTCGCTGGTGCCCTCGAGCTTTCAGCCGGGGCTGCCGGCCAACGGGTCGCTTTGGCGCACGGTGGCCATGTTTCTGCTGCTGTTCGGGCTGGCGGCGGCGCTGGTTGGCGTGATGAGCCACCTGTTCGAGCAAGTTGATCGGCGCAGCGAAGAGGCTCGACTGGCGGCGCGCCGCAAGCGGCGCGGAGAGCGCAACGGCTAGGGGTCGTTCTTGATGATTCGACGGCACGCGGGATACTGCCGGACCCGCCCTGAACGCAAGGACACCGACGCGGTGCCCATGGGACTCCCAAGGCGGGGCCCAGCCGAAGCCGCTTTCCGGACGGTAGGAAGCTGGAGCCTGTTGTTGACTTTCCAGCATGCGGCCTTCGACTCCGGCGCGCCAGCTTGGCATGCTGAGGACCTCGGCGTTGAGAGTGAAAATCGGGCCAGGCGAGAGGGAGGCGGATGGCTTGGGCGGTTTCAAGCTCGGGGCCGACAACGCTCAATGGCCCGATTCTTCGCCGCAATCCTTCGCGCTGTGGCCACTCCGGCTCTCGAATTTGGGCCCGATTTCCTCGTCGCTCCTCCCCGGCAGATACCTGGGACCCACCCCGCGAACAAAAACCTGTCTGTGGGGGGGGGCCGGGATGCGTCAGTCCTCACTCCCGGAACTCGGAAAATTGGCTCCCGGCGTCGCCCGCGCGCACTCATCAGAGGCTCTAGAATAGAGACTGGGACTCTTTCCCGCCGATTGAGCAGACGCCGATGTATGAAGTTACCGTGGAGGCTGGATTCTCTTCCGGCCACTATCTTCGCAACTATAAGGGCAAGTGCGAAAACCCGCACGGGCACAACTACAAGGTGCGCGTGACCCTGGCCGGGATCGTGCTGGACGAGGCTGGGCTGCTGCTCGACTTCAAGCTGCTGAAGCATGTAATGCGGCCGGTGATTGACCGGCTGGACCATCAGATGTTGAATGACCTGGAACCGTTCACAGTGCTGAATCCTTCGGCCGAGAACCTGGCCAAATACTTCTACGACGAGACCAGCTGTCAACTTGCTGAGATGAGCAAGGGCCGTGTGCGGGTGAAGGATTGCACCATCTGGGAGACCGACACCACGACAGCTACTTACTACGAATAGACCATCGTGTCTAATTCATCTGGCTGGAGCGGGATTTCAGGTAGTTATCAAAGGGAATCTCAAAGTAGAAAAGCTCTTTGCCGTCGGCGTCGCGCAACTTGTGCAGATGCAACTTGGCGCCTTTCAGCGGATGATCCAGCTGGGAGACGTCGTAGAAAAGGAACCCGGCCCGGGTGGTATGCGGCTCCACCACCAGCGCCTGATACTCGAAGGTGTCAAAGTCCGACTCGATCGCCTTGTTGCTGGCCTTCGGCTTGAGCTTGATCGCCGGGATGGGTCCGGGCATGGGAATCTTCGATCCCTGGCGCTCTTTCTGCGTCATCAAGCGCTCGACATCTTCCGGCTCGGCGGCCTGAATCTTGTCGCCGGCCGCAGTCATGAAGAGGATGCGAGCGTCGCGCAGGCTGATCGGCCGGTCGCCGTTGTTGCTGACAATGAGGCGGATGGGCATGACGCCGTGGCTGAGGTAGTCCACCTTGAAGAGCGATTCTTTTTCCTTGCTGTCGTAGGGCTCGGCGGCGATCGCGACTTTTTCTTCCTCGTGCACCTCGACGGCGGCAAAACTGGTGGCCGGCTGTACCGGAGGAGGGGTGCGCTCGCTGGCCGCAGCGGCGAGCGCCAGCCAGAGCAGGAAGAGCGGAATGGCCCGCGAGATCCTCATGGTGCTCGACTGTATCATTTGAGGGTTAGACCGGGGTACGGTCGATTCCGTCACGCATGATTCTCATTCTCTATAACCTGGCGTTGCTGGCGGCCCTTCTACTGGGCGCGCCATGGTGGCTGTGGCGAATGGCCACCACGGAAAAGTATCGCGAGGGATTGGGGGAGCGGCTCGGCCGGGTACGGAGTCTGAAAGGCCGGGACGGACGACCGCTGATCTGGATCCATGCCGTCTCGGTCGGCGAGGTGCTGGCTGTGAGCGGTCTGGTCCAGTCTCTCCGCGTTGCGCTGCCCGATTCCGTTGTCGCAGTCTCGACGACAACCCGCACCGGACAGCGGTTGGCGAGGGAGCGCTTCGGCGCGGATCGCGTCTTCTATTGTCCGCTGGATCTGCCCTGGGCCGTGCGCTCTTATTTGAGCGCGCTTCAGCCGCGCATGCTTGTGCTGGCCGAGACCGAGTTCTGGCCGAACCTGCTGAGCGGCTGTTTTCGGCGCAAGATACCGGTCGCGGTAGTGAATGCGCGGGTGTCGGATCGTTCTTGGCCCCGCTACCGGCGTTTGAGGGTGCTGTGGCGGCCATTTCTAGGCAGACTGGCTTCGGTCCTGGCTCAGACCGAGATGGATGCGGCCCGCTTGGTTGCAATCGGTTGCGACCCGCAGCGGGTTTCGGTGGCGGGAAATCTGAAGTTCGACCTGCGCGCGGCCGAGGATACCGAGGCGACGCGCACGCTGAAGGCCTTACGGTCGGACAACCGGCTGGTGGTCGCAGGCAGCACGCTCGAAGGCGAAGAGGCGGCTCTGCTGGCAGCATGGCCGCAATTGCTGGCGGCCGGTTCTGGTCTCGGGCCGGGGCTTGTACTGGTGCTTGCCCCGCGTCATCCGGAACGATTCGAGGCCGTTGCGGCCATGCTTGATCAATCGGGTGTTCGCTGGGTGAAAAGGTCGGCGTGGCGTGGCGAGCCCAAAGACACTCAGCAACCCCTCAGGCACGCCGAGCTGGTTTTACTGGACACCATTGGCGAACTGGCATCCGTCTACTCGCTCGCGTCGGTGGCATTTGTGGGCGGCAGTCTGGTACCGGCCGGCGGCCACAATCCATTGGAGCCGGCGCAATTCGGCGTGCCCATCGTGATGGGACCCTATTACCAGAACTTTCGCGCCATTGTCGACGACCTCCGGGCCCACAACGCAATCCGCATCGCGCAGCCGAACAACTTTGCTCAGGTTCTCATTGATCTTTTGACGGATCGAGAGGCAGCCCTCAACCTGGGCGAGCGGGCCCGTCAGGTCTTCGCGCAACAGGCAGGCGCCACGGAGCGTTCGGTGGCAGCTCTGACGGCGCTGCTTTGCCCTGAACCGGCAGCCGAGCGCGCTCTATGAGCGGAGGATTTTCCCCACGCAAGCTGCTGTTGCCGCTGGTTCCGGTGTACCGGCTGGGGCTTTGGCTGCGCGCGCAGCGGCTGGGCGCCAACGCAGCGCCGGTAAGGCGGCTGCGACTGCCGGTGGTGAGCATCGGCAATCTTTCCACGGGCGGCTCAGGCAAAACGCCGCTGACCATTGCGCTGGCTAAGGCACTGACTGCCAGAGGCGTGCATGTGGATGTGCTGTCGCGGGGCTACGGACGCAAGACCGGTACGGCTGCCCGCGTTCCGCCCCAGGGCGCCGCTGCGGAGTTTGGCGATGAGCCACTGCTGATCACCTCCAAGGCCGACATCGCAGTGTACGTCGCGCCCGATCGCTATCAGGCTGGGCTGCTGGCCGAGGGCGACCTGGTCGCAATCACGGTTCTCGGCGAGCCGCATAAGCCTGGAATTCACCTGCTCGATGATGGATTCCAGCACCGCCAGCTGCATCGCGATGCGGACATCGTTCTCCTCGACCGGCGCGACTGGACAGACAGCCTGCTGCCCGCCGGCAATCTGCGCGAGCCGCGTGAGGCTGCGCTCCGTGCGGATGTGATAGCAATTCCGGCCGAGGATGGGGAACTGGCGGAGGAACTGAAAGCGTGGGGCTGGAAGAGACCCCTCTGGCGAGTACGGCGGCGGATGAAGATTCCTGCGATCGACGGGCCGGTGGCGGCCTTCTGCGGGATCGCGCGGCCGGAACAGTTTTTCGACGGCCTGCTTGCCGGCGGTCTCGATTTGGTCGTGCGCAGGACATTTCCGGACCATCATCCCTACACGCCGAGAGACGTGGAACAGCTGGCACGGTCGGCCCGCAGGGCGGGAACCGTGGCGCTGATCACGACAGAAAAGGACCAGGTGCGGCTGGGCAAGCTCGCTTCCGGGTTCGGGCACTCGCTTGCCCTGGAAACGGCTGGCCTGACGGTTGAGTTCGAAGACGATGCGGCCGGATGGCTGATCAGCCGGCTGGGGCTCCAGACCTAGTACCGGCGCACGTGCCTGGCCGCCGCGGGTGGGCGTTCAGGCCGGCCGCCTCTATGAGAAAATTGGAGTTTGCACACACAGACCAAGTTTCGTCTGCTCGTGGTTCGGCTGGGAGCCATGGGCGACATTCTGCACGCGCTGCCGGCAGTGACGGCACTGCGGCAGATGCATCCAGGATGGATCATTGACTGGGTGGTGGAACCACGCTGGAAAGCGCTGCTGGCAGCCGAAGGGTCGCGCGCCGAGCATCCCCCTTCTGCCGGAGCACTCGTTGATTTAGCCCAGAATTCAGCCCAGAATTCCCCTTCCCTGAATTCCTGGACGGAGGCGCGCCCCTCGCGCCCCGTAAACCTCGCTCGGCCGGTTGTCGATCGGCTCCATGCGGCGGCGACCAGGGACTGGCGGGACAGGCCTTTCAGCAGCCAGACCATCCATGAAATCAAAAACTTGCGTCGAACACTCCGGGACGGCGACTACGACACGGTGGTCGATCTGCAGGGGGCATTGCGCTCGGCAGTGCTGGGAAAGATGTCCGGATGCCGGCGGTTGGTGGGCGAAATGAACCCCCGTGAGAGCCCGGCGCGCTGGCTGTTTACCGAGCGCGTGAAAACCGCGGGAGAGCATGTCATCGAGCAGGATGTGGAACTGGCCGCTGCGGTCGCGGGGGATGACCTGAAACCGGTGGCCCCGTGGCTGCCGGTAGACGCAGCCGCGGAGGCCTGGGTGGATAACATTCTGCCCGCGGCCGGGGCCGCGCGAGCGGTGCTCATGAACCCCGGCGCCGGTTGGGGGGCCAAGCGCTGGCCTGCCGAGCGTTACGCCACCGTCGCGCGAGGATTGATGGAGCGCGGGTTGCGCGTGATGGTCAATGCCGGCCCAGGCGAAGAGGGATTGGCGGAGAGGATCGTCGAATCGTCTGGCGGAGCGACAGCGCTCAGCTGTACGCTGGAGCAGCTGATCGCGCTGACACGAAGGGTCCGTCTGGCCATTGCGGGCGATACGGGACCGTTGCATCTGGCGTGCGCGCTGAGTCGGCCCGTCGTGGGGATCTACGGACCGACCGACCCGCGCCGCAACGGGCCCTACGGTACCCGCTTCCGCGTGCTGCGCAGCCCGGAGAGCCGGCGAGATCACACGCGCCACGAATCTCCGGAGGCCGGCCTGATGACGATTGCGCCAGAAGATGTGCTGCGAGCCACCGATGAGCTGCTCACCGGGGAGAATGCGGAATGACCCGGCACGAATCCATCCCCCCCGTTGCGCCGCAACTGGATTGGATTGCGCGCTGGCAGCGCGTCGCCAGGCGGATCCGCGTACCGCTGGGATTCCTCACCGCGGGGCTCTACCTGGTTGAACTCTGGCGGCGCGCGCCTCAACCCGCCGCCGTGGCCGGAAGCCTGGCACTGGTGCTGCCCGGGCTGTGGCTGCGCGGATACGCGGCCGGCTACGTGAAGAAAAACCGCGAGCTGACCCAGACCGGCCCGTACGCCTATACGCGCAACCCGCTCTACCTTGGCTCCATGCTGATGGCCGCCGGCTTTGCCGTTGCTCTGCTGAGCTGGCTGGTGGCGGTGGTGCTGGCGGTCGGGTTTGTGGTGATCTACGTGCCGGTCATTGCGTCCGAAGAGCGATATCTGCGGGCCACATTTCCGGATTTCGAGGCCTATTGCCGGCGCGTTCCGCGGCTGATTCCCAGATGGACCGCAGCGCGTCCAATAGAGGCCGAGACAGGCTCGGGTGCCTTCTCAATGGCGCTCTATCGCCAGCATCGCGAGTACAATGCAGGTATTGGGGCGACACTCCTTTACCTCAGCCTGTTGGTTCTGCGGCCGGTGTTCAACGCTCTTATGCATGCCCTGCGGTAACGGCTTCCCGCAAAGTTACGAGTCAGTGCTTCCTCAATCCATTCAATCTGTTAAGGAGTTCTCCGCTGAACCTGAATACCTGTTTAACCGCAGCAATTGCATGCTCTGTTTTTGCCCTGGCCGCGGGTTCCGGAGCCCAGCAGGCGGGCATCCTGATGCCTCCCCGGGCAGGTTTCAGCTTTCCCCAGAAGCAGACGCTCATCTACACAGTCGACTGGCGGGTTTTCACCGCTGGCACTGCGGTCCTGCACTTTGAGGCGACCGGCAACAGCGAACGCATCACCGCCAATGCGGACACCATTGGCGCCATCAATCTGCTGTTTCACGTAGGCGACCGTTTCCAATCCACATTTGACCGCGACAAAGGCTGCACCAACGAGTTCGACAAGCAGACGGTCGAAGGCCGCCGCCAGATCAACTCCACCCTGCGAATGGATTACGGGCAAGGCAAGTCCATCCTCGACGAGAAAAACCAGATCACCGGCCAGACCAAGCACGTTGAGACCCCCATCCCGGGCTGCCTTACGGATCTGCTGACCGGCGTCTACTACGCCTCCTCGCAGCCGATGGAAGTTGGCAAGAGCTTTGTCATTCCCGTTGTGGACGCGCTGCACACCGTCCCGGTGACCATGAAAGTGGAAGGCCGCGAGGAAATCAAGACCACCCTCGGCACCTTCAAGACCATCCGCGTGCAGCCGACGGCCGATGCCGGCGTCGTCAAGAATCGCGGTAACATCTGGATCTGGTACACCGACGACGAGCGCCATCTGCCCGTACAGATGCGCGCGCGCCTCTTCTGGGGCACCATCACCTTCCGCCTTACGGGCAACGAAAGCAAGTAGTCCCGGCCCACCCTTTCAAGCGCGGGCTCAGTAGTAGTCGGCACAGCTCAGGTAGTACCCGCACTGCGTGCACACCAGCTTGCAGTGGTGGCTGCTGAGCCGAAAGGTGCAGTTAGGGCAAAGCTGGCTGTGATGCACGGCTTTGGCCGGGTCGGAACTGGACACACTGACGCTTGCACCGGAATGTGAAATTTCGGCGCCGAATGCGGCGTCATAAACGCGAGGACGATGCGGCAGCATGCCCGACAGATTAGCATAGGGAAAGCGGCAGCCTGCGCGATTGAAACCCCGCAGGTGCCGATTGCGTCAACTCCCCGGTAACCGCGCGCGCTTTCCCAACGCGGCCAACGAGCCGGGAGCGAGAAATCCAACAACATCCGAGATTCGGATCCCCCAAGGAGGGACAATGGCGAGCAAAGCAAGTGCGGTTTGGACAGGTTCACTGAAGGAAGGCAAAGGCACCATTTCGACGGCGACAGGCGTGCTGAGCAAC
>DATDLS010000405.1:0-32333 GCA_036519195.1 Occallatibacter sp.
CATATCGATGGAAACCTTCACCTCCGTTTTTGAACTCAACATGGCCTGCTACTCCCCGGACTGCGTGGGGAGCGATCAAAGCCCCGCAGCCCGCAACCACGGATTGAACCACCTCTCTACCGGTTTTGACGCGCAGGTTCAATTCACTTGCAGGTTTCCGATCAGAGCGCCTCGGCGAGCACGACGCCACCCCAGACGGCGATCAGGCCCAGTATCACGCTGCCTCCGGCGTAGAGCGCGGCAATGAGGAAGGCTCCGGAGCGCAGTTCGCTGAGCGTCTCCCACTCGTAGGTTGAAAAGGTCGAGTAAGCTCCGATGAAACCGAAAGGGATGAGGAAGCGCCATGCTGGATTGAGGTCAGCGCGTCGCCCCAGGAAAGTGATGGAAAAGCCGATGATGAGGCACGCAGTCAAATTGACCAGCAGCGTGCCGTATGGAAATCTGAAGCCCATGCGGCTGCCAACGGTTGACCCAACCCAGTAACGCGCAACCGAACCGAGTGCGCCTCCGACGGCAATCAAGAGGTATTTGTGCAACGCAATCTCCCTCCGGCGCTTCGCTCGGAACCATAGAGATTCATGGCAAGCGAGAGCAGCCAGCGTAATCGTTCAATTCTTCAGGGGATCGCACCGGGACATGACTCCCCAACAGGATTCCCTGTCAGGAGTCATCATCTATCCAGCCTCATCGAGTCGGACAGCGGTTAAGGCGAACTCCATCGCCGCAACAGATATTTTCATTACACGCTGGGCCGGGGGTGGGCGTCAAGTCGGTCGGAAGTTCATCTTTTTGGAATTGGTCTGCATTGCCGGCAGAACACTGAGAGGGGGCATCGGATGGGATCAACGATGAGTCAGGTGGAGCACAAGCATTTTCGGCCGGACAGGGCAAAGGTCAAGCGCGCAGCGGATGCTGAAGGCGAAGACGGAGGCAGAAACAGTCGAGCGGGCAATTGACCTGGCAATCGCCGAGCAAGAGCGTAACCAGATTGCACTCAAGCGAAGGTTTTTTCTGAGAGCGGCATTGAGATTCGCGACGTTTCGGCGCGTCAGGCAGGGAAGGGATGCCGCTCTTGGTCGACTCGACGATCTATATCCCAGGTGTTCGCTGACCGCTATCAGTTGTGCTTTCCCTTCCATTCTGCATAGGGTCCCTGGAAATCTTCGATGCCGTCGTCCTTGAAATTCCATAGCCTGGTCGCGACTTCGTCGATCAGGTCGTGGTCGTGCGTGACCAGCAGGACAGTGCCTTCAAAGCGCTGCAGTGCGATGTTCAACGCGTTGATTGCCTCCAGGTCCAGGTGATTGGTCGGCTCATCGAAAATGAGGATGTTGGGCTTGGTCAGGATCAACTTGCAGAAAACAAGCCGCGCCTGCTCGCCGCCGGAAAGAGCCTTGGTTTGCTTGTCGCCTTCTTCGCCACTGAATAACCTCTGGCCCAGAATGCCGCGGATCTCCTCGACGTGCGCTGCCGGGTTCCAGCGATGGAGCCACTCGGAGACCGTGAGGCCGTGCTCGATGAGCGAACTGACATCCTGCGGGAAATAGCCGATTTGGGCCTCGTGACCCCAGAACACAGAGTCCGAGTCGAGATCGAAGCCCTTGTCTGCGAGGCCGGGATAATTCGCAAGCAGGCTCTTGACCAGCGTGGTTTTCCCGGCGCCATTGCGGCCCATCAGGCAGATCTTTTCCCCACGCAGAACATTGGCCGTGAAGCCATCGATCACCTTCTGCTCGCCATAAAGCTTGGTCACATGCTTGAATTCAAGCACATGCTTGCCGCTGGGGCGGGCCTGGTCAAACTTGATAAACGGGCGTTGGATGTTGGAGCGTGCCAGTTCGTTGGTTTGCAGGCGCTCCACTTCCTTGCGCCGGCTGGTGACCTGCGAGGAGCGCGTGCCGGCCGCAAACCGTGCGATGAAGTCGTTCAGCTGTGCGATCTTCTTGTCGCGCTGTGCGTTTTGCGACTCAAGCGTGGATCGGATCTGCGTTTTGGCCATCACCATGTCGTCGTAGCCGCCGGTGTAGACGATGATGGTCTGGTAATCGATGTCGGCGGTATGGGTGGTGACGGAATTAAGGAAATGGCGGTCGTGCGAAATGGCAATAAGCGTTCCGTCGTAGCTGAGCAGGAAGTCCTGCAGCCAGTGGATTGAATCCAGATCGAGGTAGTTGGTGGGCTCGTCAAGTAACAAGGCCTCCGGCTTGCCGAACAGAGCCTGGGCCAGCAGCACGCGGACCTTCTGTCCGCCCTGGATCTCGCCCATCTTGCGCCCATGAATCTCTTCATGAATGTCCAGTCCGTCCAGGAGCACCGCCGCGTCGGCCTCGGCCGTGTAGCCGTCTTCGTCGCCGATAATGCCCTCCAATTCGCCCAGGCGCATGCCGTCTTCGTCGGTCATCTCTGGCTTCTCGTAGATGCGGTCGCGCTCTTCCAAGGCGGTCCACAGCGGCTTGTTGCCCATAATCACCGTATCGATGACGCGATAAGCATCGAAAGCGAACTGATCCTGGCGCAGCACGCCGAACTTGCGCGGCCGCACCACGGAGCCTTTCTGCGCATCAAGCTCGCCTGTGAGCACCTTCATAAAGGTCGATTTACCCGACCCGTTGGGGCCGGTGAGCCCGTAGCGGCGGCCGGGGACGAAGCTGACGCTGACCTCTTCAAAGAGCAGCTTGGAGCCGTAGCGCATGGTGACGTTCGAGACACTGAGCATTATTGATCTGGTTCCTAAAGTGTGGCCGCAGCGGGGTTTCGGCGCCGGTGGCCCGGTTGAAGCTGGGGTTGGGTGTGGAGGAGCGCGCATGGGCAGCGCCCGCAGACATTGACTCCTCCAGTTTCTCACAAACAGCCCATCCGCACACCGCCAGCCGTGCCGTCCGGAGCAGTTGCATCGGAAAAGGCGCAGTGACCGCGTGCGCCGCAGCGCCATTGATTGTCTGAAAGCACCCACTGAGATTGAGAATGAGAGGAATCGACGACGAGATCCGAATCCGTCGTTATCCGTCGTTCAGAATATGCGGTGAACAGAACCGGAATGCGGTTGTAACTGGAGAAATGGCGGCTGATTCCGGGGGGATTTGCGGACTTAGCCTGCGCCGCACGAGCCGTCAGAGGATTCGCGTTGAGTGGGGAATTTCACCCGCCAGGCACGCAGTTATTGGGAGGAATGCGAAGTGGCCGTGGATGGAACGCGTTGCCCGCTACCCAAACAAAGCCATGACGATGTGGTTGACCAGGAAAGCAGCTCCCCAGGCCAGCACCAGCATGTAGAGAAACTGCACGGCGGGCCATTTCCAGCTGTTAGTTTCGCGCCGAACCACGGCCATTGTGGAGGTGCACTGCATGGCGAAGGCGAAGAAGATCATCAATGCCAGCGCGCCACCCAGTGTCATATCGTGATGCAGGGCAGTCTGCAGGTGCATGCTCTGAGTCGCCGGGTCCGCGCCGTAAAGGGTGCCCATGGTGCTGACCATCACCTCGCGGGCCAACACGCTCGACAGCAGTCCAATACCAATCTTCCAGTTAAAGCCGAGCGGAGCGATCGCCGGCTCGATGAAGTGGCCCAGGCGGCCAATCACGCTCTCGGCAAGCTCCGGAGCCGCATACGAGCCGCCTTGAATGTGCATAATCGGCAGATGAGCAAGCACCCACAGGGCCAGCGTCACGCAAAGAATGATCGTTCCGGCCTGGCGTAAAAAGACTCTGGCGCGGTCCACAAGGCGCAGCGATAACGAGCGTAGTGTCGGCATGCGGTATTGCGGCAGCTCAAGGATGAACGGAGTTTCGCTCGACTTGAGGATGGAGCTCTTCAGCAGCCATGCGGTCGCCATAGCTCCCACAAAGCCCGCAACATAGAGGCTGAGCATGACGATGGTGCGTAGTCCAAGAAATCCGTGGAGATAAAGGATATTCGGAATGAATGCTGCGATCAGGAGCATGTAAACCGGCAGCCGCGCCGAGCAGGTCATGAACGGCGTCACTAGAATGGTGGCCAGCCGGTCGCGGCGGTTCTCAATGGTGCGCGTTGCCATGATTGCCGGAACAGCGCAGGCGTAGGCGGACAGCAGCGGGATGAAGGCTTTGCCATTCAGTCCAATCGTGCGCATCACGCGGTCGGCGATCAGCGCCGCGCGGGCCAGATAGCCGGAGTCTTCAAGCACGCCAATGAAAAGAAACAGAAGAAGAATCTGGGGCAGGAAGACCAGCACCGACGAGACGCCTTTCCATGCTCCGTCGAGCAGCAGCGACTGCAGCCAGCCAACCGGAAGCAAGGGGCGTGCAAATTCACCGAGCCGTGCGAGGACGTCCCCCAGGCCATCAGACAGGGGCTGGCCGATCGTGAACACGACCTCGAAGACGCCCGTGACCACCGCCAGGAACAGCAGCGGTCCCCAGACCGGATGCAGCAGGATGTTGTCGATCTTGCGCGTCCCCTCGACCGAAAGCGGCGCGCGATAGCCGGTACGGCGGCTGACCTGCGCGGCCCAGGTGTGCGCGCTGGCGGCGTTGCCCAGCACGGGGAGCGTGAGCGGCTTGGCAGCCGTTCCATTGCCGGGCTGGTTCAGAAAGAGTGAAACGGCGTCCAGCCCGGTTCCCCGAGACGCGCTGATCAGCGCTACGGGGGCGGCAAGTTCACGCGCCAACTCGAGCGGATCCACTTTGCCGCCGCGCTGCTTCATCAGGTCGCTCATATTCAGCAACACCAGCGTGGGCAATCCGACCGCAAGCACCGGCGCGGCCAGCATGAGCTGCCGCGTCAGATGCAGGGAATCGAGCACCAGGATCACAGCGTCGGGCTTGGGCGTCCCCGGCATCTTGCCGCGGAGCACATCGACCGAAACGCGAGCGTCTTCAGAATACGGAGTCAGCGAATAAATGCCGGGCAGATCGATCAGCGTCAGATCTTCGCGGCCCACGCCGGCCATCAGGCCCATGCGCTGCTCGACGGTGACGCCGGGATAGTTGGCCACTTTCTGGCGTAAACCGGTCAGGCGATTGAAAAGCGTGGATTTGCCCGAGTTGGGCGGCCCGATGAGCACAACAGTCCTGAACGCTCCAGGGCCCGGCGGAACGGGGGAAGGTACAAGCGCCGGAGGCTCGCAGCAACTGCTCATCTTGGGGAGACCTCAACCAGATGGTGACCATTCACGGATTTCCCCGCCGATTTCGAGGGGACGAGCGCCAAATCTGGCGGGCTCTTGAACTCCAGGCCGCGTATGCGGATCGATCCAGCCGTCTCGTGGCGAAGGGCAATCTCCATGCCATCAATCCCGTAGACGGTAGGGTCCCCGGCCGGGGCGCGCCGCAACACTGTGACCCGCGCATCGGGGACAAAGCCCATGTGCATCAGGTGATTCTGTACCGATTCCGGCAGTTCGAGCGCCAACAGAACAGCCGTTTCCCCGACCTTTAACTCGCTCAGCACGTTCACCCGACGAACTCCCCGGCTCCGCTCAAAAGCATGATTTGGCGGAGTTCCAAATTCAAACTACGACCGGATTGGTCGCAATTCAGTATACGACCAATTTAGTCTGGATCGCAAACGCCGCCAGGAAAGATTCCGCCAGGCAGATGCTTGGATCGGAAACAGTGGTACAAGATTTCTATGAATGCGGTTGAGTTTCGCCTAACCTTAAGCAACGATGACCCGCCCCGGGGTTTGCCGGCGCCGCTGGCTGCCTTGTGGTGGGACGCTAAGGGCGACTGGGCTCAGGCCCATGCCCTGGTGCATGAGTTGGAGACGCAGGCAGGCATGGCGGTGCATGCCTATCTGCACCGCAAAGAGGGCCAAGCATGGAATGCGGAGTATTGGTATAAGCGCTCTGGAAGACAGTTTCACCGCGAGCAGTTCGAGGACGAATGGGCTGCGCTGGTGGAAGGTCTCTGACTCGCCGCTCGAAAGTCCAGCCCGCTTCCCCGGTCGAGAAGGCAATCGTGACTGAGGTATGCTTTCAAAAGCAAAACCATGCCCGGCCGGAGCATCGTCGAATTTGGCCAGGTCGATGGGGCGCGCAGGAGTCCGCGGCCTTCGGCTCCGGCCGATTCCCCGGGTGCGATCTCCGGGATATCGCCCAAGGTCAGCCTCAAAACATCGTTCAAAAGGGAGTGGAAATGGTGGGCAGAAACTTGTTTCTCGGGTTGTTCTTGAGTGCGGTAACCGTGAATTGCAGTTTTTGCGCGGCGCAGGCGCCGGCCCGGTATGAGCCGACCATCGTGTCGCTGGACAAGCATCCGCTGCCGGACTGGTACGCAGGCGCCAAGCTCGGCATCTTCATTCACTGGGGGCTCTACTCGGTGCCTGGTTGGGCGCCGCTGAATCATCCCGATCATGATTTTTCTTCCGACGATTACATCAAGTACGACCCCTATGCGGAGTGGTATCTGAACACGGTACGCGTCCCAGGTTCGCCGACCGAGGCGTACGATCGCGAGCATTACGGTCCGCATCACGACTACTACCAGTTCGCCGAGACGTTCAATAAAGAGAGCCAAAAGTGGAATCCGAATGCATGGGCGACGACCTTTCGCGAGGCTGGCGCAAAGTATGTGGTGCTGACCAGCAAGCATCATGAGGGCTTCACGCTGTGGCCGAGCACTACCCCGAACCCGAGTCCCACGCTGCCCGTGAATGAGCGCCACGCGGAGCGCGATATCGTAGGCGATCTGACCTCCGCCGTCACCAGGCAGGGCATGCGTATGGGCTTGTACTACTCTGGTGGCTACGATTGGACGTTCAACAGCGGCCCGATTGAAGTGAAAGCGGATTACGACTCGGTAAAGCCGGAGAGCGAGGCGTACGGAAGATACGCGAATGCGCAGATTCACGAACTGATCGCGAAATATCATCCATCGGTTTTGTGGAACGACATTGACTGGCCCAAAACCGGCAAAGCCCTCGAAGTAGAAGCCGACTACTACAACGCCGTGCCGGACGGAGTGATTGATGATCGTTTCGGCGTCAAACACTCGGACTTTACGTCGCCGGAGTACGAGAAGCTGGAAAAGATCAGTGAAAAGAAGTGGGAAGAGTGCCGCGGACTGGGCCGTTCTTTCGGCTTCAACCGCGCCGAAGGCGAAAAGGAAACCATAGCGCCGGAAGAATTGGTTTCTTTGCTTGTCGACATCGTAAGCAAGAACGGCAACCTGCTGCTGGACGTTGGCCCGGAAGCGGATGGAACCATTCCTCCGGTCCAGATGGAGCGTCTCAAGGCGCTGGGAGCCTGGCTCAGGCAGAACGGCGAGGCAATCTACGACACCAACCCCTGGACCCATGCGGCAGCGAAAAGCGCCGAGGGCGACGATCTGCGTTTCACGCGCAAGGGAAGTGATCTGTTCGTGACTGTGCTCGGCAAGCCGAAGGCCGCAACGCTCACCGTTCCCGATGTCGCCGTGAAACCTGGCGTGACCGTTACCGAACTTGGCGTCTCCAACGCGCTGGTCGCTAAGACTGAGTCAGGGAACACGCAAATTATGCTGCCCGCGCAGTTAATGGGCGAGTACGCTTACTCATTTAAGCTCGCCGGCTACTTACACTGATCGGAGGTGGTGATTGAGCAACCGCAACGCCCAGAGTATGATTGCGCAGAGCACGATCATTTCGACCGGATCTGAATGTGATAGTCGCTGTAGTCGATGCTGACCACCGTGGGGCCGAAAAGGAAGCTGCTTGACGTGGCGCGGGCGTGGGTGGCTTCGGCAAATCCATCGACGGTGTCATACCGCCGCATGACCTGCGCAGGACCAGTGAAAACAGAAGGACCTTTGGATGCGGTCCCCTCGATCTGAACGATCGACTCATCCCTCGTATCCACCCACAGAGTGCCCACAATCAGGTTGGGTGCCTTGTGGCGGGGCTTAACGGAAAGCACGTAGCAGTCTCGTCCGTTGACGGGCTGCGGGCCTCCCGGCTTCAGCTTCATTTCGTAATTGGCTGAAGTTAACCACGAGCCCTCACGAACGCCCGGCTGATTGAGGCGTTTTTCGTTTTCGAGAATGGAATCGAGGACAACTCTGCGCAGCACCTCCGACCCGTCCTGCGCGAGGATCGTGTAGTTTTTGCCCGTATCTCGCCGATAGTCGGTCTTCACGGTCATTTCCGCAGCGGGATGGTTCTCGTCGTTATTGCGGAAAACCCGGTACCGTTCCGTCGCGGTATAGGACGCGATCCGGTCCTGCCGGGCCTGGACGGTCGCATCCACGCCGCGAATGACAGCCGCTTCGTCCAGTTGCTGCGCCTCGATGGATACGCCGGCAACCAAGAGAAAAAGTAGTGTGCCTCTGAGCAGGTTCCTGCCAAGGTGAAGTTTCATAGGTCCCATCAGATCCAATCTACTATGCGGCTCGTTGCACCGAGAAATACCGCACGCGTTTAGAGAGCTTCAACAGACTGGACCGCGGGCAAGCTCAACCTGCATCGTTCGATCATTGAGCGCTGCCATCAGCGAAGCGATATCGCCGATCTGTTTTCCCAGCGCAGAGGGTAGAAGCTCGCATGCTGCGACTGCCTGCGGAAGTGCCTCAGCGGCGATGATTTTGCGCGCCGGAGCAAAGATGCGTTCGCCGAGCGCTACACCCAGCGATCCGAATACAATCACCTGAGGATTCAGTGCGTCGATCAGCAGCGCCAGTCCGCGCCCCATCCAGCGGCCGGCCGCTTCTGCCACGCCTAGAGCTTCGCGGTCATCCTCAAGCATTGCTTCGACCAGCGCAGAGATTGGGGACTCAGCGCTCCAGCGCTCGGGAAACATCTCGGCAGCCAGTTCGACAAGGCCAGCGCCAGAGGCGAATGACTCCCATGAGCCCCGCTTGCCGAATCCCAGCGGGCCGTCGTCGGCCAGCCGCCAGTGGCCAACTTCGCCGGCGGTATCCGTGGCGCCGCGCAAAATGCTTCCGTTCACGATCAACCCGGCGCCGATGCCGGTTCCAAAGGTGAGAAAGATCAGATGTTGAAGATCGGTGCGGCCCTTGCCCACGCCGAAGCAATACTCCGCCAGCGCGCCGGCATTTCCATCGTGCTCAACGAACACCGGGATGTGGGGAAAGACTTCGCGGAGTCGGGCCTTCAAGGCAACGTTGTGCCAGCCGGGAAGATGCGGCGGATTAATGAGGAAACCCTCCTGAATGCGCAGCGGGCCGCCAATCGATACGCTGAGCGCCACCGGCTCGCGGCCCGCTTGACCGGCGTTGACCAGCAAAGTTTCAACATGCCGCACGATCTCGGGAAAGACGTCGGCAAACGGCATTTGAGCCTGCGTGGGCATCTCGACACGCTGCACGATTTCGCCGTCGCGCGTTCCTTCCACGCACGCGGTCTTGGTGCCCCCGATGTCGAGGCCGAGAATGGTTCGAGAATGCAGTTGTCGGGGGTTCATGGTGAAGAGGAGCGTATCAGTTTCCGTTTCCGCTGTGCGTCGAGACCGCATGCAGTGAAATCTACCCTTAGAGCCAAATGGACAAAAACGCGCCGCTTGTCCGTCAAGGCCGCGGCGACAGGCGGGACTCGTTTGCGAATTGTTGCCGGCCAAATTCGCGGCCGTGTGGGCACTTGGCTGGCCGTCGGAGTTATGGTCAGCCAGCCGTTGGGGCGGAGACTCCGGAAATGAATTTCCCAACTTCGGCGCGATCGAACTTTGCCGGAGAGGAACTGATCCAGCTTCAAGGTTAAAGCTAGCCTGAGAGTCGGACTAACTGCTGGGCTTCTTCTCGCGGCCCGAGGATCGACATGCGAGGGATACGGCCGCGCACCATTGCCACCTCGTCGCACCGGTGCAGACGAGGGCAATTCTGGCAGTCTTTGAAAATCTTGTCCGGCAACTCCGCCTTGTCTTCGACGCCGCGGAAACCATATTTGAAAAAGAAATCTGGAATGCGCGTGAACAGGCAGACCGATTGGATGCCGTGCAGTTCAGCTTCCTCAATGAGCGCACCGAGGATACGGCCGCCGGCGCCCTGGCCCTTGGCTTCCGGCTTTACCACGATGGAGCGCACCTCGGACAGATGGGGACCGTAAAGATGCAGTGCGCCGCAGCCCAGGAAGATGCCGCTATCGGATTCGGCAACGGTGAAGTCGCGGATGTTCTCGCAGATTTCCGCGAAGGCCCGTTTGAGCAACGTGCCGTCTCCGGAATGGGAATTGACCAGGTCGTAGACGTTGGATGCGTCCTGGAGCAGCGCCTTACGCACTAGCATGGACGGCCTCCCCAGGATTGACTTTGCTCAGCACGGCGATGCGCTCTGACGCTTCCGCGAGTGCCTGACGGACCCGTTCGCGCGCCGTGCCGCCAATCACGTCGTGACAGTCAAGCGTGGCGTTCAGCGTGATGGCGGAGAAAAAGTCTTCGTCGAACTCGGGACCAAATGCGCGCAATTCATTGATGGTAAGATCGCGCAGTTCGACGCGTTCCTCGAGGGCAAAGCGAACAGCGTTCCCAATTTTTTCGTGGGCGGTGCGGAAGGGAACGCCTTTGTGCACCAGGTAAGTTGCGGCCGCCATGGCGTTGAGATACCCGCTTTGCGCAGCTTCAGCCATGCGCTCGCGATTGAATTGAATTGCCCGAGTGAAGCGCGCCACCAGCCTCAGCATGGACGGCACAAACTCAACCGAAAATGCCGGCTCCTGCGTTTCCTGCATATCCTTATTGTAGGCAAGCGGCAGGCCCTTGAGTTGCAGCGTGACCGCTTGCGCAGCGCCGTGAATGCGTCCGACTTTGGCGCGGATCAATTCTGTAAGGTCGGGATTCTTCTTTTGCGGCATGGCGCTCGAGCCGGTTGAAAAGGCTTCGGGCAGCACCACGAATCCGTATTCCGCAGTCGCAAACAGGGTGATCTCTTCGGCAAACCGACTCAGGTGCAGGCCCACAAAGGTGAGCCCGTGCAGGTATTCAAGAATGAAGTCGCGATCGCTGGTGGCGTCGATGGAGTTTGCAGTGGGGCGGTCAAAACCCAACTCCTGGGCGGCAATTGTGCGATCAAGCGCCAGTGTCGCACCCGCTACGGCGCCCGAGCCAAGCGGGCATTCATTGATGCGCAGGGCGCAGTCGCGCAGCCGGGCTGCATCGCGGAGAATCATTTCCACGTAAGCCAGAAGCCAGTGAGCCACCAGGACCGGCTCGGCCCGCTGAAGATGCGTGTAGCTCGGCATCACCGAGTTGCCGGCTTGCTGCGCCTGCTGGACAAGAGCATGGGCCCAGGTGGCAAGAGAGTCGATCACCAGGGCGATCTGTGCGCGCACATAGAGGCGAAGATCGGTGGCAATCTGTTCATTGCGACTGCGGCCGGTATGAAGCTTGAGGCCGAGCGAGCCGACACGCTCCACCAGCTTGAGCTCGACGAAGTGATGGATGTCTTCGGCCGTAGCGTGATCACGCACAAGGGCCTTGCCCGCTTCGGATAGGTGATCGGCGGCGATGGCGTCGAGCGCATCCCGAAGCCGCGCTCCTTCCTCCTCGGAGAGAATGTAGGCGGCCACCAGCGCCGAAGCGTGCGCTTTGCTCGCGGCTACCTCCTGGGGGAGAAGCCGCCAGTCGAAAACAATGGAACGCTGCCACTGTTCGAAGTCGCCATCGAGAGGTTCGCGAAAGCGGCCTGACCACATCTTCACTGTGCCGCCTCCTTCCGGAGGTCGATGGCGTCGGTGCTTGTGGAGAAAGCAAATGCTGCCTGATGCATCATGATGAATAAGTCCTTCGCGCTGTGCTCATGAACGAATGGGCGAGACCAATGTAATGCCGCCAATGGTTCTTCCCAATCGCAAATGGTTAGGTACACTGGAATTCCGCTACGCGATGCCTTGCTCGCTCTTGAAGCTTGCCGTGTTGGAAAGCCCGCCTAGGAGCAGAAGCAGCAGCGCTTTCTGGGCATGCATGCGATTTTCCGCCTGGTCGAAGACGATCGACTGCAGGCCGTCAAGAACCGCGTCGGTGACTTCGGCATTGCGGCGCGCGGGCAGGCAGTGCATGAATACGGCGCGTTGCGATGCTTTTTGCATCAATACCTCGTTCACCTGGAAGGGACGGAAGATGGGCGCGCGCTTGCTCGATTCGTGTTCCAAGCCCATGCTGACGCAGACGTCGGTGTAAATCGCATCGGCGCCGTCGGCTGCGGCGTGCGGGTCTTGCAGCAGGCGGACTTCGCAGTTGTTTGCTTGAGCGATGTCGCGCGCCTGGGTGACAATCTCAATGTCCGGCGAGTAGCCGCGCGGAGTGGCCACCGTGACATTGGCGCCCAGCTGCGCGCCGGTAAGCATCAGCGAGTGGCACACGTTGTTGCCGTCGCCCACATAGGTGAAGTTGAGGCCCGTGGTTGTGCCGAAGTGCTCTTCCAGCGTCATGAAGTCGGCCAGCGCCTGGCAGGGATGCTCAAAGTCAGAAAGCGCATTGATGACGGGAACGCGTGAGTTGGCGGCCATTTCGGTGATGGTGTCATGTGCGTAGGTGCGCAGCACGATCACGTCGACCCAGCGCTCCACGTTGCGGGCCACATCGGCGATCGACTCGCGCTCACCGAGGGGCGAATTGGTCTGATCGACGAAAATGGCGTTGCCGCCCATCGTGTTAATGCCTGTCTCGAAGGCGAGCCGTGTGCGCAGGCTGGCCTTCTCAAACATCAGCACCATCTGTTTGGCGTCCAGCGCGTGGCGATACTCGCGCGGGTTGCGCTTGACGTCGTGGCCGAGCTTGAGAATGGCGCGGACTTCGGCGCTGCTCAGGTCGGCGATGGAGCAGAGGTCTTCGCCGGACAGACGCGCGGCGGCAGCAAGAACGTCGGGATCTTTCTGGACGGAAACGGCGGCCTCCGGGCTTTCAATCGTAGCTCTGTTAGACATGGTTGGCTCCTGCTGCGCTCTGAGTCGCGCGCTGGGATGCGGCGACAGTACCCGCATGTTCGGTGAAGATTTCGTCCAAGGCAGCAATCGCGGTGTCCACGTGAGCGCGCTCTAGAATGTAGGGCGGCAGGAAGCGCAGTACCGTATCGCTGGTGCAGTTGATCAGGATGCGGCGCTTGAGCATTTCAGCCACGATAAGCTTGCCGAGCTCGGATGAATCAACCTCCGCGGCGACCATCAGGCCTTTGCCGCGCACGTCCGTAATGGAACTGTGATGCTTGGCCAGCGATTCGAGTTGCTGCCGGAAGTAATCGCCGAGCTCGGTGGCATGAGCGAGAAGGTTCTCCCTTTCAATGTAGTCAATGACGGCGATGGCGACCGCGCAGGCCAGCGGTCCGCCGCCGAATGTGGTCCCGTGCATGCCCGCATGAATGGCGCGCGCGGCTTGTTCCGTGCATAGCATGGCGCCTAGAGGAATCCCGCCGGCCAGCGGCTTGGCCAAGGTGGTCACGTCGGGCTGAATTCCGAAGTGCTGATAGGCGCACCACTTGCCGGTGCGGCCCATCCCGGCCTGGATTTCATCCACGATGAGCAAAGCGCCAGTGGATGAGGCGAGTTGGCGGGCTTCGGCGAAGAACTCCTGGTTGAGCGGACGAATCCCGCCTTCTCCCTGAATGGCTTCAACGAGAATGGCGCAGACTTCGTTTGAGAACTTGGCGCGCAGATCAGAAACATCGTTGAAGCGCACGAACTCCACACCGGGTACCACAGGAGCAAATGGCTCGCGGTACTTGGCTTTGTAGGTCGTGGAGACGGAGCCGAAGGTGCGCCCATGGAAGCCGTGCTCAAGAGCCAGAAATTTGGTGCCGATTTGCTTGCCTTCACTGCGCAGCAGGCCCGCATGTGCGCGTGCCAGCTTCAGTGCGCCTTCCCATGCTTCGGTGCCGGTGTTGGCAAAAAACACGCGATCCATGCCGGTCTGTTCGGTGAGGCGCAAGGCCAGCTCGGCCTGGCCTTCGTGATAGAACAGGTTCGACGTGTGCAGGAGGGCGCGGCTTTGCCTGGCGATGGCTTCTTCAATCACCGGATGGCCATATCCGAGGGCATTGACGCCGATGCCGCTGAGTAGATCAAGATAGCGATCGCCTTTCTCATCGATCAGGTGCATGCCCTGGCCGCTCACAAAAAGGATCGGATTGCGGTCATATGTGGAGAGCAGAAGCTTGGCTTCTGCAGCGCGAATTTGATCGAGTTTGGTCAATTCATTTTCTCCTGATTTCACAGGTTCTAGGCCACCATCACTTCCGTGCCGTAGGCTACGCGGGAACTACACAGGTCGGGAAGGGAACCGGCGGCTTCAGCGGGTAGAATGCGTACGCGCTTCACGCCGTTCAGCAGGGCTTCACGGCACGCGCTGAGCTTGGGCAACATGCCGCCAGAGATGACGGCGCTCTTGGCCATCTCGGCGATCTGATCGATCGAAAGCCATCGCAGCACTTCGCCCGTTGCTCCCTTGACGCCGGGCACGTCGGTTAGGAACACCAACGCATCGGCGCGGCAGGCGATGGCACAGGCGGCTGCCATTTCATCTGCATTGATATTGTAATACTCCCCATCGAAACCGAGAGCCATGGAGCTGAGCACGGGAACGCCGTTCAGCTGCCAGATGGCTTCAATCCAGCGCGGGTCGCTGGCCACAATTTCGCCCACAAAGCCCAGGTCCGGCGCGGTGCGTTTCTTGCGCGCGCGAAACAGCAGGCCATCGCCGCCGGACAGACCGACTGCGGGCTGGCCCAGCGAGCCCAGAGCGGCGACCAGGCTCTTATTGACTTTGCCGGCCAGAACCATCAGGGCCACGTCGCGCGTCTCCGCATCGGTGATGCGCAGGCCATTGATGAACTCGCTCTGTTTGCCCATCGCTTTGAGCGTGCGCGTCAATTGCACGCCGCCGCCATGCACCACCGCCACCTGGTTGCCATCGCGCACCAGCTCGGTGATCGCGCGCATCGATCCCTCTAATAGCGACTGAGTCTCCAGGCCCGCACCACCTAGTTTGACAACATACTTCATTCCCGGCCCTCCGCGGCGCATTTCATTCCAGGCCTTCGGCTTCATGCCAGCCTTGCATTAGGTTCAGATTTTGCACGGCCTGCGAGGACGCGCCTTTCAATAAGTTGTCCAGGCAACTGACAATCACCGCGCGATGCCCATCCGGAGCGAGTTCAAAGCCGATGTCGGCGTAACTGGTGCGCACCGAATTCTGAATCTGTGGCAGCGACTGGCTCGAGAGACGCACTAGCGGACGCTCAGCAAAGAAATTGCGGTAGATCTTTGAGATGCTTTCCCGGGTCTGCGGGTTCAAAAAACGAACGTAAATTGTGGAAAGAATGCCGCGCGGAATTGGCAGCAAATGCGGCGTAAAGACAATCTGCTCGGAATTGAGCGAGATCTGCTCCAGCAGTTCCCCGATGTGGCGATGGGTGAAGACACTATAGGCGGAGAGATTGTCGGCCGCGTACATAAAATGGGTCTTGGCAGTGGGAGCTTTACCGGCGCCGCTCACGCCGCTCTTCGAATCCGCAACGATGCCAAGCGTCAGATCCAGAACACCCGGCTCGACCAGCGGCTTGAGCGCGAGAATGACCGAGGTTGCGTAACAGCCGGGGTTGGCCACAAGCCGTGCGCCGGCAATTTTCGCTCGATGCAGTTCCGGCATTCCGTAAACGGCCTGCGCCTGCGTGGCTGAGGCCCGCTCGGTTCCTTCATCGGTAAAGCCATAAATCACGCGATTGGCGGCTTGGGTCAGCCGCCACGCGCCGCTCAGATCGATGACGCGCAGGCCGCGTGCCAGCGCTTCCGGCACCCACTCCCGCGACTGTTCATGCGGAGTGGCCAAAAACAAAACCTCAACGCCGCGACCGGCGAGCAGCTCCCAGGAGAACTGCTCCTGCTTGAGGTTGCCGGTGAGACTGCCCGCCAACTGAGGATGAATTTCAGAAAGCGGAATTCCGCCGCGAGCTTCGTCTGCGGCGTCAACGCGACCGGCAAATACCGGCGGCCTGCCCTGAAGGCGCGGGTGATGGAGCAGCAAGCGCGCCAATTCTGCCCCGGCGTAGCCAGTCACTCCCACCACAGCGGTTTGTACAGAGTTGTTCATGACTCGAAAATCGTCCTCAGTCGCGCATTCACTTCGCCGGCGCGGCGGGGGTCAAGGCAGACGACCAGCACGGTATCGTCGCCGGCGATGGTCCCAACCACTTCCGTCCATCCTGCCCGGTCAAGCGCTGCAGCCACCGGTTGCGCGCCGCCCATGCTGGTGTTTACGATAACCTGGTTCATGGCCTGGCGCACGCGCAGGCCGAAGCTCTCAATCATATCTTCTATTGATGGCTGAACATCGTCAGCCACTGCTGCGCCAGCTCCGTTACCGTTGGGCAGCGAATATCCGCCTGGACCCTTGGAAAGACGCAATTCGTGGATGTCGCGAGAGAGTGTAGCCTGCGTTACTTCAAAGCCGCGGCGACGCAGTTTACGACGCAACTCGTCCTGGTTGGAAACCAGGGAATGGCCGACCAGCTCTCGTATCGCATTGTGGCGTTGAAATTTCATCACTCTCTGTGGTCCTTCGCCCGCCAGCAAAGCCGGGCAAATCGAAAGCGCGGCCCGCAGTACTGCGGCCGCGCTCGTATAAATATACAACGCAATGCATAACTATGCAAGATGGAGGACTCGCTCGGACTCGCTCAGGCTGGAACAATATCAACTCTTCGATACGTCGCAGTCTGTCGATCGGGTTTTTGTTGCCAACATGGACAAGCCGCAGGATCTGGCACGCTGGTTCTTGAAACTGGGCGCGGCATCCGAGAACCTCATCAAGGAAGTCAACCGCAATGCCTGCCTGATTGCTTATTCCTCCAATCACTCGATGATGAATGCCAATTGGTTGCAGATGGCAATGCTGACCTGGAACCTGAGCTGCTGGCTCGAACGGTTCGACTGCGAGGAACCGATCATGGTCGAGAGCCATCAAGCACACCCCGCTGGCTGTAGGCGTGGCTGCGCTTTCTCATCCTTTCCCCGCGTGCATCGGGCGCCATGCCGGACAGGTGATAGTCAGATCGAGCGATCACTCACCGGGAGGAGGATGTCTTTCGAGCGGCGCGTGCGCGCAGACCGGATCGCTTCTGGCTCCGCACCGGTTCTCTCTGCGCCACCAAGTGCTTGCTTCAACCTCAAGAACTCGCGCCTTGCCTAACGACACTGCTTGTTCCCTTTCTGCCTGCCACAATGGCCCCTCTTTTCGCTACGAGTGACACTTACGCGACAGGTAAAGTGGATCAGCATGAAGTCAATCGTGGCGCAACTGGCTCGCCCCATGGTGGGCTGGCGAGGCTACTTCGGCTTCTGTGAGAGACCCGAGGTGCTGATCTACCTCACTCGCTGAATCAGGCTCAGGCTTCGATGTGCCATCTGGCGGCAGTGGAAAACCCCGCGCCATGTATCTGAAATAACAATACGAGGCAGTGATGAACGACCCCCCTTTTATTAAGTGTAATTCTTTGTGCTATAGTTCATAGTGAGAGATGACTCAGTTGGGAGCTTCCCGGGCCATCGGAGCAAGCTGGTTGAACGCAAATGTGGTGACGATCCAAAAAGCTCTTGATGACTGCGAATTGCAGGAGATTACCCTATGACCAAAACGCAGAGCCGCATGAATTCAGAGATTGTGGAGATGGCCGAGGCACAACATCGCCTTGGCATCATGGACGATCCTCCCTATCGGAAGATCACCATTCGCCATCTGGGAAAAGACCCTCTGAGTACCGCCAATCCCATCAGTGGAGCAGAGATTCGGAACATTCGGGAAAATGCCCATCTCAGTCAAGCGGCCTTCGCCCGTTTTCTCAATCTCACTGTGGGATATGTGTCGCAGTTGGAACGGGGAGCTAAACAACCGAAGGGACCGGCACTGACCCTGTTGAACGTCATGCGCCGCAAGGGATTTGAAGCGATTCTCTGAGCCACCCGATAAATCGGAACAAAGCCTTGATCAGGAGATTTGAGATCATCTTGTGGCGGAGCCTCGAGCTCAATATGGTTGGCGGCATGGGCCGCGAAGAAGCGCACATCGGCGCGTTGCGAAATTTCGGCAATCGCGCTCGATGACGTGACAATGTTCATGATGCTTGGCGCTGAGTCAGGGCAATCCATGAACGGCTGATGAATACCGAGTACTGCATTCCCGGCAACGGTGGTGGTCGGTTTCGAGGCCGAAACTGCGGCACAGACGAACGTAGTCCGGGGGATTCAAGTCACGATTCCGACCGTACGGCCCGTTGCTTCAGACCGGAATGAGGCCAAGCTAAAAAATCAAGTTCAACAATAAGACACTTTCATGCGATTTCCTCAAGGGCATTGTGTTCCGCGCTGATACACTTTCCCCTATCCCCGGCGCGCGGTATCCTCGCGCACTCTGGCCACTCTCATGACAGCAAAATCGATTTCGACCATTAATGACCTGTTTTGCCGTGTGGCAGCGGCTGCGAATCCACGCGCGGTGCTTTGGGAGAATGAGTTGGGCCAATGGCTGCCCATTTCTTCTGACCAGATTTACCAGCGCGTGAGGGCGCTGGCGGAGAGATTTCTCAGCTGGGGTGCGAACAAGGGCGACCGCATCGCCCTGATCAGTGAAAACCGCTGGGAGTGGGCGGTCACCGACTTTGCTTCGCTGGCAATCGGTGCGGCCGACGTGCCAATTTACCCCACGTTAACAGGTGAGCAGATCGCGGCCCTGATGCGTGATGCCGGTTGCCGCATCGCGGTGGTTTCAAGCCGCGCGCAGTTTGACAAGTTGAATGCAGTGCGCGGCCAGACCCAGCTGGAGCGGATAGTGATTATGGACTCCGTGGCGCCGCCGGAGGGCGCGATCGCATTTGGCGCAGTCATGGCCGGGGCGGATGCGCGCGGTCCAGAGCGCGATCCGGTTTTTGATGCGCTAGTGCGTTCGGTAGCGCCCGAGGACGTGGCCACGCTGATTTATACCTCGGGCACTACCGGAGAACCCAAGGGCGTCGTGCTGACGCATGGCAATATTGCCGCCAACCAGAATTACGCGGCGGTAGAATACAACTTCAATCCCGCTGACTCCTGCATATCTTTTCTACCCCTTTCGCACATTACGGCCCGTGCGCTGGACTACATCATGTATTACTACGGGGCGCAGGTGGCATACTGCTCGCAATTCGACAAGTTGCCGCAGGCCATGAAGGAGATTCAGCCGACGGTGCTGGTGGGCGTCCCGCGCGTATATGAAAAGATTCGCCAGGCCGTGGAGCAGAAGTCGGCCGCCTCGCCGGTGAAGAAGCGCATCCTGGCGTGGGCGGTCGCCCAGGGGGCCGGTCATCGCGATCGAGTGTACCGGGGCCAAAGGCCCACCGCGGCCCTGTGGAAGCTGGCTCACAAACTTGTCTATTCAAAAGTAAGTGAGGCGTTTGGCGGGCGGGTGCGGGTATTTGTTTCCGGCGGCGCGCCGCTTGGCATCGATACGGCAAACTGGTTTTCCTCGGTCGGCATTGCGCTTTGGGAGGGGTATGGGCTCACGGAAACCTCGCCAGTTATTGCGCTCAATTCGCCGGTGAGCCAGCGCATGGGTTCCGTGGGCAAACCGCTCCCCAACGTCGAACTGAAGTTTGCCGAGGATGGAGAGCTGTTGACGCGCGGTCCGGCGGTGTTTGGCGGCTATTGGCAAAAGCCCGCTGCCAATGCGGAGTGCTTCGACGCCGAAGGCTGGTTTCGCACCGGCGACATTGCACATTTGGATGCGGATGGATTTCTTTACATTACAGACCGCAAGAAAGAGCTGCTGAAGACCTCCGGCGGCAAGCTGGTGGCTCCGCAGCCGATTGAGAACAAGCTCAAAAACAATATGCTGGTCGCTCAGGCCGCACTTGTGGGTGACAAGCACAAATTCATCTCTGCACTGCTCTCGCCGAATTTTGTGGCGCTTGAGGCCTGGGCCAAGCAGCACGGAGTGGCGGCCATCTCGCGTGCCCAACTGGCGGCGGATAGCCGGGTGATTGCGCTCTACGGTGATATTGTGCGCGAAGCAAATAGTGGCTTGGCCAACTTTGAAACCGTCAAACGCTTCCGCGTTGTTGCCGACGAATGGACGCAGGAGAGCGGTGAATTGACGCCTTCCATGAAGCTCAAGCGGCGAGTCATCTCCGCCCGGTACGCGGCTCTTATCGATGAGCTTTACGCGGACGAAGCCACCGCGCGAGGCGAACAGGGTAAATAATACTGCGGCGAATCTCCCGGCCAACCAGGCTGCGGTCATCCCAAAGCCTGTGCAGTCCACGAAAGAAAGGCGCGCCCCAGGCGCCACTGGCAAGCAGGCTGCCGAACAGGATAACGGCATCGATGCTGAGCCTCCCTTCATGCGACCAATAGGCGTTTGGGTCCAGACTCAGCCACAAGGCAAACTCGTCCAGCGTAAGTGCGGCGCCGACGCCGTAGCTGACTGCCATCAGGCGGCTCAGAAACACTGACAGTGGCGTGTGTTCGCTGCCCACATCCATCAGCCAGCCGTAGCCGACCAGCAACAGGATGAGAATGCCCCAGACCAGGTGATGGATATGCTGGCCGCCCACCAGCACCCAATGGAAGGGGCCTTTGTTGTCACGAATCAATGCCACGATCAGACGCACCCCAATGAACGTGATGGCGAAGGAAACCGAAGCGATGAACATGCGCCTGCGCGGCCGGTCGCGAATGGTGGCGCGGACAAGAAGCCCCAGCCGCGTCAGTTCCAGCAAGACGAGCAGTAGGGCGACGACCAGCGCAGCGAATGCAAGCAGGATGAGAGCTCCGGTTCCGGGCATAGCTCATTCAATCATCCCGACCCGGTTCTTTTCAAAGAAAGTGGATGTCGCAGGTCTATTGAACCTCCGGCTTACCAAGCCTGAGGGTCTCGCCGGCAATGGGGTCAAAGAGGCGATACACTATGTGTGGCGCTCAAAACCGGCATGCCGCTGATCCGGGCGGCACAGGGGGTCGAGACCGGCTTTGACCATGAGGCGCAAAACCCATGAGGAGTATCTGAACAATGCGAGTTGCTTTGTTGACCGGCGGCGGCGATTGCCCCGGGCTGAATGCGGTGATCTACGCGGCTGTGAAAAAGGGCATCAACCACTATGGCGATGAGTTCATCGGCTTTTTGAACGGCTGGCGCGGCGTCCTGGACAACAATTTCATCCCCCTTACGCTGGAGAATATTGATGGCATCCAGCTCAAGGGGGGAACAATTCTGCATTCTTCACGCACCAATGTGAAGAAGATTCCCGGCGGTATTGAGAAGGTCCAGGAAGTTTTGAAAGTCAACAAGATTGATGCGCTGATCGCCCTTGGGGGCGACGATACGCAATCGGTGACCCAGTTCCTCAGTGAAAACGGCGTGCCCAGTGTGGGCGTCCCCAAGACCATCGATAACGACATCAACGGGACCGACACGACCTTTGGTTTCGACACTGCGGTATCGATCGCCACCGAGGCAATCGATCGCATTCACACCACCGCAGATTCACATAACCGCGTCATTGTTGTCGAAGTCATGGGCCGTGATGCGGGCTGGATTGCCTATGCGTCTGGAGTTGCCGGCGGCGCCCATGTCATCCTGGTCCCGGAACGTGACATCGATATTGATCACGTGTGCGCCCTGCTGAAATACAACTACGATCACGGCAAGCACTACGGCGTCGTCGTGGTGGCCGAGGGCTGCCATCTGCCCGAAGTGGGTCAGGTGACCGGCTCGGCCAAAGTGGATGCGTTTGGACATGCACGCCTGTCCGGTATCGGCGAAGCGCTCGCAGCTCTGATCGAGAAGAAGACCGGCTTCGAGACCCGCTCCGTCAACCTGGGTCACACCCAGCGTGGGGGCGTTCCGACCGCATACGACCGCGCCCTCGGGCAGCGCTATGGACTGCACGCCATCGATATGGTTCACGAAGGAAAATGGGGCCGCATCGCCGTGCTGAAGGGGCTGGACATTACCGACATCACCATCAAGGAAGCGATCGCCACAAACCGGCGGCTTGACCAGCGCTTCTTCGACGTGATTTCCGATTTGGAAGCCAAAGTGTAGAGAACCACGTTAATGTAATCTCCAAAAAGCCGTCCTTTTTGTGAGGATGGCTTTTTGTTTTTTGCGCCTGGCGCGCTCGATAGAGCGCCAAGCTTCGGAGTTGAGCACTGAAATACCGCTTGTTTCAGCCGGAAGATTTCGCCGCGCTCTACGCGATAGAACAGGTGTGCTTCCCGCCTCCGCATCAATTCAGCCGCACCTATATGCGTCAGCTGATTGGTCAGCCCCATTCGGCAACCTGGATTGCAGAAGAGGGCGAGAAGATGGTTGGCTTTGGACTGGTCGAATGGACGCGAAATGAGGTCGGTGTGCTGGCCTATGTTCAGACGCTCGAAGTTCTGCCGGAGGTTCGCGGACGAGGTGTGGGAGGAGAACTGCTCGGTCGGCTCGAAGGCTCAGTACGCGATGCGGAAGCAAGTTTCATCTGGCTGCACGTGGATGCGGAAAATGCCAGTGCAATTCGAGTCTACGAGAAACATGCTTACCAGGCGCAAGGCACAGAACAGGACTATTACGGCCCAGGCAGGGCAGCGGTGATTTATCGAAAGACGATCCCTGTGCCACCCCGAAGCAAAGTTGAATAGGCTTCTATCAAGGCCTCGATCAGCACGTCTTGATCACCAGCTCTTCTTGATGAGTGTGTCGAAGCCGAACCCTCCATTCGGATCCCGAGTGGCGCTCAAAGACACGCGCGGTGAAATCTGATACTGCCCTTGGATCGTCTGGCTTTGCGTGGAAGCTACATTTGTAGAATAATTGACAAAGATATTTCCAGTGACTCGCTGTTGAATGGTAATCGTCGCTCCTGCAGGGCCCTGGCTGCTGCTGCCGGCCAGCACCGGACTGATTGAAAGCTGTGAGATTCCGGCCACCTTCGAAAGACGGCCGGTAAGCTGGCTCGATACCTGCGACGCAATCAAGGACTCGGCAGCCTGATTGGCCGGAGTGGCATTTTGTGCGCTTGCTTCCGATGTTTGTCCAAACGCCAGAAGATTGATAATGTCGGCCGAAGGTAGTGCCGGGTCAGAGCTGTAATCGGTCTGCAGTCGATCGACCGGACCGCGGAAACGAAGGTTGATGCTGTATTGCTGGATGCTGGTATTCAATGCAAGATTGACAACCGGCTCGGTCTCGGATGGATTCACGAATTGAATTGTCCCGCCATTCAGCACGAAACGATTGCCGTTCAAAATAATGTCTCCGCTGTTCAGATTGACCCGGCCCACAATCACCGGTTCGGCTGCCGTTCCCCGCACCTGAAGATTCGCCGAGCCTCCAATGCTTAATGTGCTACTGATCAGGTTCACATCGCTCGTCGAGTGGACCGCAATATTCAGCTGCATGTTCTGGCTGATCCCTTGCGAAGGCGGCGCACTCACTCCGCCGGAAAACTGATTAATAAAACTAGTCAGGTCGAATGCAGGCGTAAAGGAAAGATCCGCCAGGTTCACAGAGCCACCCAACTGCGCGTTCTCTGTGGTGCCGGAGAGTCTCAAATTTGCGTCGATATTTTCGCGCATTCCTTCAGGGTAGAGAATGCGGATGTTATTTGCTGCCAATCCCAGGTCAAATTGAATGCCCGGCCGATATGCGATTCCTCCCTGGGCTGTTACCGTTCCGCCTCCCACCTGGCCGGTAAAGCTGCTGATGTTCAATCGATCCTTGGTCAGCGTAAGGACACCCTTACCGTGCTGCAACCCGACGGGCAAGTCAGCGGAGGCAAAGTTCGCGTCCACAATCTCAACTTGTCCGCCAAGGTCAGCGGCGTTTGCCGGCCCGTTCGAATCGATCCGGAAGCGGAGCTGGCCTGAGCTTCTTACGTCCGGATCAAACAGTTGAGCTAACTCCAGGTTGACCGTCCCCAATAACTTTAATGACATCGGTCCGTTTCCCGTGGTGGGGATCGAGCCTTGAAATTGTAAATCCGTGTCTGTGCCCTTGATCGATGAAGGTCGAATATCAACCACCCCGTTTTTGTAGTCGACACGTATCGGAGAGGTCGCGGCCATTTGAATGGAGTCGGAATAAGCTGCTTTGAAAACCGGAATCGTGACATGGGCTTCCAGAAGGCTCTTGTTCTTCAACGGACCATGCAATATGGCGTGTACCTCCGCTTGACCGCTAATGTTCTCTGCCTGGCCGGATGCGTAGGCCGCCAAAAGCGGCTGCAGTGGAATTGATGCGGTGTCCAGGGAAGCGTCGGCCAAATAGTCCCCCGTCAGGTTAATCCTGGCCTTGGCTTGAATAGAGGTGTTCGCGGCCGAAGAGGTAAGGTTCGCGTTGACCAAATGGTTTGCAACCGCTGCTTGGAGCGTAATGCCAGTAATCTTTTGCGATTGAACCGCAAGTGTTGGAATTCTTACGGTCGCATCGAATTGCGGATTGTCAATGGATCCTTGCCCTTTCGCGTCCAACGAAACGACACCTGTTAAATTCACATCGCGCGCTTTAAGCGCCTGCAGCTTATCCAAGTGGATCCCGCTCGCAGTCAGCGTAGCGTTGTAGGTCCTTTCGCCAGGATGGACGCTGGCTTTCACTTGAATGCTTCCGGACGGAAGCTGAACCGCAAGGTCGCCGTGTGCTTGGTCGCCGTCGCCGGAAAAGGTCAGTTTAACGGAATTCATCGGTTGTTCATATGCCACCATCTTGGTCAACGTAATGGTCCCGTTTCCAACCGGATTCAGTTTCGTGCCATGCAGGCTGATCCCGGCGTTGAGTATCCCGGAAACGGGGATCGTTTGATTGGCCAGCTTTGATAAGTCAGCAACATTGAGGTCGGACACCTCGGCAGTAACGGATACTGGACTGGATTTGGTCAGCGTCCAGTTCAAAAGAGAAGCGCTGGCACTGAAAGAAATGCGACCTTGCGAGGCCGGATCAAGCTCCGCGTGTTGCAGGTTGACCATGGATGGGCTTAGATCAACATCGGTGCGCAGCCTCTTCCAATCCGTCCCGTTCAATTTAAGATCCGAGGCATTCAATTGGCCGGTAAGATGAGGAGCTTTAATCGACCCCTGCAGGGCGCCTTGAAACGAGGCGCTGCCGGCCAGGCCAAAAGAGGGCATAGGGCGTCCCTGATCCGCCGGAATAAACGCATCGGCAATTTGTTCGATTTCACGAAGATCCCCGGCGTGTAACTGAAGACTGAGATTGGAACGTGTGCTGATGACGCCATTCATTGTGAGATCGGTCTGTTGGGTGCGAAGATAACTATTAGTTAAAGCCAACTGGCTATTGTTTGCGTGATAGGTCGCATGGAATTCGCTTTCGAGTGGAATAGCCGGCGAAGAATTGATGGTGTTTCGTAGGTCGGCAGAATTCGCGGCGGATGTAGGAACCTGGGGTTTCACGTTACCATGCGCCTGGCCATGAACCGTTCCATCCGCATGAGCAACCAGATCGCCCAGAGTCTTGCCCCAGTTCACGGCTACCGTGGCATTCAAGTCTCCCTCAAGAGCAATGTTGGAAGCGGAAGCCGACGCCCCTGCGGCCCTTCTGGCCTGGGAAAGCGAGACTCCGCGCAATGCACCGTGAAAGTCAGAATGCGAATTGCCGCCAATGTTCCTCATGGCTCCTTGGGCGGTAATTTCGCCGCCAAGAAGACTCGCCTTGAGATCACGTAATACCGCATCCCCGTTTGCCAGTGAATAATGCGCCGTCAATTTGTCCAGTGCTCCGCGGAGTGAAGGCTGTTTCACCTCGAGATGACTGCTTGCCAGATCACCATCTATGCGAATGTCTTCAAGCAAAGCTTGGTTTGCGACTTGTTGATATTCCACAGTGCCTGTGGCCCGAATCACTCCCGAAGGCACAGAACGGTTAGCTATGAGGTGTGCGAGTTGGGCGCCGTCAGCGGAGATATCATACCGACCCTGCACATTCGGGTGGGCATAATCCCTCACGGTGGCTGCTAGCAATGCCTGCGAATTACCCATCGTCAGGCGTCCCTGTGTGAGTTCGAATGTGTTTGGCGTGGCGTTGAAGTGAACTTCCAGATTATGCGTTAAGGGCCGCAAGCTTCCGTAGGCAAAGTTCCCGCTGGAGTAGACCAGAGTGCCGGAATATTTTTCAAGAAACGAATTGAAAGATGCATGAAAATCAAGATCGTGCAGGTCGGCAGAGAGCGTGCTCGGGCGATCGTTGACCAATACCTGGCCGCGGTCGAGCAGCGCATGTCGAATGCCAAGGTCGAAAATTGTCGGACCACCGCTGCTGCCGTTGCTGCTCTTGAGCGTAGGAATATTGGAAATGCCATGGTCGTCAATGAATATGCGCGCAACTGGGTGGTCGATTTGGAAGCTGTCAAAGTACCAGGCCTTATGAAGGATGGAGACGACTCGAACGCTCGCTTCTGCATGATCAATCTGCAACACGGGCGGGTTGGGATATGGGCTGGCGCCGTCGATGGTCAGACCGTAAAGATCCACACTCAGCCGGTCGAGGTGAAGGGCGAAGTTTTCGAGTCGTACGCGCACACCAAGTGAGTCACTGGCGCTTACTTCGGCTTTCCGGATGAGATAGGCATGAAATTGCGGATTGTTTACGAGCACCGCCAGGACAAATGTGGCAAGGATACCCGCAGCAGTAAATCCGAACCAAATCCATGCGGCTATGCGAACCCAGCGCGGTCGAGGTGTTCGGCTGTATTGCTCGATGCGCTTCTGCCAGTCGGGCGGTAAAAAGGATTTGCTCATGAACTGCCTCGCAATCATACTTCGTCAAAATGCCTGTCCAATGCTAATAAAGTACTGAGTGGCGGAGATCCCTGGAATGGGGTTCAGGTTACGACCAAGATCAACGCGAATGGGGCCAACCGGAGTGGCATATCGCAAGCCAAGCCCAACATTATTACTATAGAGCGAGGTGAAATCATGGAATCCGACGCTGGGAAAGACATTTCCCCCATCGTAAAACACAACCAGCCCAAGGCCCTTCTTGAAGGGCAATGGAATGCGGGCTTCGGAATTAATCAGCAGCAATTCATTTCCTCCGCTGGGCACGTTGATCTGTGTGCAATTCGTGCTGGAGCCGCTGCTGCAAACCTGGACCGGCCTTTGCGGTCCTGCGCCATCGAGCGGAAAACCACGCAGGGAGTTGCCGCCTCCGGTAAAAAACTCTTCGCTGAGCGGAACAAAACTATTTGAGAATGGTTGCGCCAGTCCAATACGAATGCTATTGGCCCACACAATGTTGTGAAATCCCTGCTTGTAATAAGCGGCCTGACCTGTGAGCTTGGTAAAGTCGACGCTTGAGCCGAGCTTCGTTGAGTTGAAGTCGAGCTCGATGGAGTCCAGCATGCCTTTATGTTCGTCGAGCGGGTTGTCGCGGGTATCGTGAGTTACATTGGCGGCCAGTGTTGAAAGGCGCACATCACGATCCTGCGCAGGGACGAGGTCTGGAATCTCGACCCGCGTCAAATCAGTCTGGCTGAAACTGTAGCGCAGAAACAATGTGTCCTTTTTTGCCTGATCCAGGTTCCGCTGCAGTTGAGTACTGGCCAGCTCTTCCTGCGAGGAGAAGATCGGGTTCTCCTCATTGCGCTCGGCAGAGACGGATGTGGTCGCTTTCCATTTGGTCCACAGGAAATCAGGAATAATATAGTATGCAGCCCCGCGTTGATCCAGCCTGCCGGCGAACCCGGTGAAGGAGAGTGAGTCACCCTTGCCGCCAACGTTGTTGCGTGTGTACTGGACTGTTCCGCGCGGGCCATAAAAGGTCGTTTGGCTGGTCGTGAAATTGGATGGAAGTCCCACCGGGGGAAGACCAGGGATCGCGACCGTACCGCTGGGAATGCTGCCGCCGCGATTGACTACTTCGAATCCGAAACCATAGGTAAGGTCATTTCTATTCGTCTCGTGAACCTTCACCAGCACGTCTTCGCTGGTTTGCGTCGTAATGTCGCGTTTCGGGTCCACCTCAGCCCAGTCAAAGACGCCTGTATGGTCGTAGAGCTTGCTCCCGGCGACGAGCAGGCCTGACTCGGTCAGCGGCTGCTCAGGCTTGATTGATGATATATCCTCGTCAATGAGGCGCTGCTGGGTATGATTGCGACCCAGTGTGATCGTTTCTGCAGCGTTGACTTTGGGGCCTTCGTAAATGTGGTACACAACGTTGATGTGATGCGGATCGGTTTTTGAGACTTCATTGGCGGTCTCGCGAAAGGTTGCAGTTAGATATCCTGCCTGGAGATAATGAGCGATAATGTTCGCCCGGTCCGCCCGAACATGTTCCTGCGAATAAGGCTCGCCCGCGGCTAGTTTAAGGCCGCCGGGTGCAAACTTATCCTGAGGCAAAGTGTCCGCGCCTTCTATCTTGATCGATTGGACTGAGTCACGTGGCCCTTCAATCACCCGAAATGATACCTGAATATCTCCCCCGTTGTTGACTACATGAGGTTCGACCCGGACGCTGCTGAATCCCTCCGAGCGATACACCGCGCTCAGGTTGTTTACGCTGGTTCGAACCAGTCGTTCACTGAATTTGCCGGGGGAGGTGAAATGTGACTTTGCTACCGTAAGATGCGGAGTGAGGGCGGAGCTCGGCAGCTGACTGTTTCCGGAAACCGCAACCTCGGTCACTTTGTGCTTCTTCTCTTTTGCAACCTTGTAAATGATCGAGTTTCCCAGATCAGCTTTGTTGAATTGCGCGTCGACCTTCACGTCAAAAAATCCCTTTGCCTGAAAATAGGAGATCAGCGCCTGACGCCCTTCCTCGACGGATTCCTCGTCAGCGCCGACACCTTGATAAACAGGAAGCAAGGCTTTGCGATTCCAACTCCACAGGTGCGCGCCATCGATAGTGACCTTAGTCGACGGACCCGGATTGATATCGAACTGAATGTCAGCCCGATTGGTGTCGGCTTGATATTCCGCCCCGGATAGCTTTACCTGGGCTTCTAGATGGCCCTGCTTCTGCAATTCCTTTTGCAGGTTGAGCGTTGCCTTTGAGAGGTTGGACGAGTGATACGTCTTTCCAGGTCGAATCGCCGATCCCCGGACGCGAGCCAGTGGCGTCTCGAGGCTATGTTTGAGGGCAGCGGTTTCTGATGGGCTCAGACCGCCAGCGATCTCGATCTCTCCGAATTTGGCACGAGGACCAAGCGTTGCTGGGAAAGATACATTGGCAAGTGCATGTTGAGCGTCAATGCTCACATCTTCTTTAACCTGCGATTGAAAGTATCCCTGTTGCTGGAAGAACTTCGCCAGCGCATGCACACCTTGCTCGACATCACCACCATTGAAGGGCGTCTGCGTTGGGTAGTTGGCTACCTGCACCAACCGGGAGTAAGCGAATCGTCCGGCGCCAGGAAATTCATAAATCCCGAAATAGATCGCTGGCTCCGGCACAAACATGACACGAACCCCATTCGCTTGGGCTTCCACTTCCACCCGGACCAGATCGCAGTGTATGGCGGCCTTCAGAGCGGTGGCAGTTTCTTCAACGCTCTGTTGGGAGAACGGTTGGCCAGCTTTCTGCAGGAGAAGGGAAGAAAACTGAGTGGGGTCAGTCGAAGGCCTGCCGGCAACTTCGACTGCGGACACGTTTTGACCCTCGTAAGAAGAGAGCATTTGCGCCGCGGGAGTGTTGGCTCCCGGGACTTGATCGGTTGCCGGAGTGGGAGCCTGGGCAGATGCCTGTATCCCCATCAGGACATAGAGGGAAAGCGAAGCAACGGTAAGCAGGCACGCACCGGATACTGTCCGCGTGCGAAGTGAAGCAGAGCGTTGAAAACAAAGGCTGCTTGGAAGTTGTCTGTCGTCCATTCCACTTCGTCCTGAGATGCGTTTGGGATGAGGTTGGTTTTATGAGCTTGAAACTGGAAAAGGCGGCATCGAGGGCTGGCTCAGTCTTTTTGCGGACTACCCTCGGGGGCAATTCAGGCATCTACTCAAATGGTACGATTGTTTTCTGCGGACAACCGAGATGAACGTCAAAGCCTTGCTCATTGTCGGCGCCCATTCGCCGGCTGGGTCCCGTTCACCCATCACCGGGCGAATCGGCCGGCTTGAGGAAGCTGCTGGCCGCCCGCAGCCTTCCGGAAACCTGTGGAAGCTTCAGGGCGTGCCTGTCAGCGCGTTGGTCAGGCGCACCTGGTCTTCCGCGGTTGCTGATCACCTCTTTGGACATGCAGCTGAACTGGGTTTTTATTTTCTCTTCTCCTTGTTTCCAACCTTGCTGAGCGCCAGCTCAATCCTCGGATTGGCCGCGCGGTCGGCGCATCAGTTTTACGATCGAATTCTTCACTATCTGGCTCTGCTGATCCCGTCAGCGGCTTTTGGCACCGTGCTTGAAACGTTTAATCAAACTGCGGCGGCATCCACATCGCGCAAGCTGACCTTTGGCCTCATCGCAGCAATATGGTCCGCGTCCGTGGGCATATCGGCCATACAGGACACGCTGAATGCAGTCTATAAGATCCAGAACAGCCGATCTTATATTCGCGCCAGGATATATGCCATTGGACTTACGATCTTGTTGTCTGTGATTGTGACCGGGCTGCTGGCGTCGCTTCTGGGTGGGCATATTTTGGCCCTGCTGGCATTCCGCCTCATCCGCTATCGCGTCCTTGCCATCGCGGTGGCAGTATTGGCCCGGGCGATCGCCTGGATCATTGCAGCGGTATTACTGACGTTGACCTTTGCGGTGATCTATTATTGGGCCCCTGATAATAAGAAGCGACACTGGCAATGGCTCACACCGGGTGCAAGCATTGGAATTGTCGGTTGGCTAGTCGCCTCAGTAGGCCTGCGTATCTATATTCATCTCTTTAATAATTTCACAGTGACTTATGGGTCACTTGGCGCAGTAATTATCCTGCTGACCTGGTTTTATATCACGGGACTGATGCTTCTTCTTGGCGCCGAGATTAATAGCGGGATAGAAGCGGCGGTGATCGAAAGCAGTCAGAAAAACGAGCGAACCCGTCCAGAGGGGAGCGAAGACGATAGCCTTTTGGCGAACTGATCGAGGTCTCCTGTTGCGGCTGCGCATGCTGGCCAGCCGCCAAGGAGTCATTGCTGGATGGAGAGATTCAAAATACGGTTGAGGCGCTGAACAAATACCGCCGGATCCTGAAGCGGCACGCCTTCCATGAGCAGTGCCTGATCCAGGAGCAGCCATGCGGCGTCCTCCGATACGGCATCGTCCTTCCGCGCCAGAAGCTTTTTGACGATCTCGTGATCGGGATTAATCTCGAGCGTTGGCTTGGCGACAGGAATGTTTGCCTGCCCCATGGCGCGCAGCATCTGCTGCATCTGCAGCGAAGGCTCTTGCTCATCGCTGATGATGCACGAAGGGCTGTCGGCCAGTCGCACAGAAGCGCGGACATCTTTCACGCGATCGCCCAGTGTGGCCTTAAGTTTTTCGAGAAGAGGCTTGAGCGGCTCCGCCTTGTCCGGTTCGGCTTCGTCCTTCAGATCTTCGCTGGTTGATGCCTTGTTGACGGCTTTGATATCGGTTTCGCCGTATTTGTCTATGCCGGCAAAGACAATTTCATCCACATCGTCATCCAGGATGAGGACTTCAATGTCCCTTTTCTTGTAAATCTCCAGCAGAGGCGAAGAGCGCAAAAGCGTCTCCGTGCCGCCGGAGATGTAGTAGATGCTCTTCTGGCCATCTTTCATGCGTGACTTGACGTCCGCAAAGCTGGTCAGGCCTTCGGCCTTGGTCGATTTGAATCGGACCAGTTCAAGCAGCGTCTCGCGGTTGGCGTAGTCGCTGTAAAGACCTTCCTTGATGGGGCGATTGAATTCGGTAATGAACTTCAAGTACTGCTCAGGTTGGTTGCTGGCGATGTTCTTGAGCTCCGTGAGAATCTTCTTTACGCTCGCTGAGCGGATGCTGGCCAACACCCGATTCTGCTGCAGGATCTCGCGGCTTACGTTGAGAGGCAGGTCTTCACTGTCGATGATGCCGCGGACGAAGCGCAGGTATTGCGGGAGCAGGTCCTTGGAGTCGTCCATGATAAAGACGCGTTTGACATAGAGCTTGACGCCGACTTTGTACTCGGCCTGATAGAGATCGAGCGGCGCTTTGGAGGGGACGAAGAAGAGCGTGGTATATTCCATGCTGCCTTCAGCCTTGGTATGGAACCAGAAGAGCGGGTCCGCCCAGTCGCCGGCGATGGATTTGTAGAGTTCCTTGTAGTCCTCATCCTTCAACTCGCTTTTGGGCCGGCGCCACAACGCGCTCGCGGCATTCACCTGCTCGGTGACGCGGGTCTTCAGCGACTTCTTCTCCGCTTCGTTCCATTCACTCTTGTCGTATGTAAGAAAAATGGGGAAGGCGATGTGGTTGGAGTACTTCTTCACAATCTCTCGCAGGCGCCAACTGTTGGCGTATTGCTTGCCCTCATCATTGAAATGGATG